>JADLCY010000013.1 GCA_020846935.1 Gemmatimonadaceae bacterium | reverse complement strand
GGGCTCGGTGCGACGAGCGTTGCCGGTAGCTCCTCGAGCGTGTTCGCGTGGACGCTGAACGCTGGGAACGTTCCGCCGAGATCTGAGTGAACCATGAGCATGATCGATGTGTGCTCGTCGCCCTAACTTCCTTTTCGGCTGCCACCAGCCTACCGCCCCACCCGCCAACCCGCAACGGAACGTGCCAGAAGCCCCCCATCGTTAGCCTGCGAGTCCCGCGGACTCCGAACCCCGAGCGCCCCGCGGTTCCAGCCCTGCGACGCGATCCTGGACGTGCTCAGGTCGGTGGCCGAGCCGTCTTGCACGGTGTGATTATCGTACCAGATGCCCCGCGCCCGCGTCGCGGCGCGATCCGCTGCTCGTCCAGGCAGGTCAGGTATCGCACGACATCCACCCTCCCAATCGCCATACGCGCCGCAAGTCGGGATATCTTGGCGAAGCGACGAATCCTGGACAGGTATGCCTGCCCGGCACGCGAGCCGAGATGTCGCGCGCGGCGTGCGCGGTCGCCCGCACACGCGGCCAGCGCGTTAGTCGCGCGGGTGCGCCGCAGCGCCGTGACTGGCCGTGCTCACGGAGTCCCGCCGTGGCATGGTCGCCTCCAAACGCTCCGCAGCTGGCCGGGGCAGGTCCGAGAGGTGCTCATGGATCACGTGCCAGCCGCCCGGGCCTCGCGACCACACGGTGGTCCATACGCCACCGATCACATGCGGACGTCCGGCGTCCGTCCAATGGGGAACCGTGTACCGGGCGCTCATCACCGCGGCGTCGCGCGAGAGCACGTCGACTTCCATCGTGCCCCAGGTCCACGTGGGGTCAACCATGAACTGGCCAACCCCGTCCCAAAATGCAGCGATGGCCAATTGGAGCGAGTCGCGACTGGTCGAAATGCGCCCGCCGGTTGCCGAGATCACTCGGCCACTCGCCGGATACACGGCCATCATGCGACGAACCACGTCGCCCTTTGAAAGATCGTAGGCGTCACGCACGGTAGCTCGCAGCGTATCGGCAATGGCCGCCGCCTCGGCGCGCGATGGCGCGCTGTCCTTCGCCCCGGAGGCACAAGCGAGGAGCAGGCTGGCGCCCGACAGCAGTCGAAGCGCGTGGACCGGAATTCGGGGCTGTGACATGTTTGAGAGAGGCCTGCTCGTCGGCCCTGGACTCGGGATGGAACGTCGGTTGGGGTCACACGCTGCTCGGGTGTATACCCCACGTGACCTGAGAACGCGAGTGCCACGGTGCTTGTCACCGCAGGGAGACAGCGGTGTGTGCCCTGCCGAGGACACCGCATGCACGCCCTCGCTGGGAGGACCGTTGGCCTGCAACCTGCGATGGTGGCAAGCGGTGCGCCTCTGCTGCAGATTCTCGGGGGACGCGCGAACGGCATTCTGAACCGGAGGGTTGCCGATGAGCATTCGCAAGCTGTTGGTCCTCGGTCTGATCGGCGCCGCCGCGTGCGGCGAACGCGCTGGCGAGGGCAACCTCAGCGCTGATCTCAAGCGCGATCTCGACGCTTCGGCCAACCCGATCGAGCTGGCCAGCCAAGGCAACGAGGCGCCGATGCGCTTCGTTTCGGAGCTGGAGCAGGGGAAGACGGCGGAACCGGTTCAGCGTTCGCGCCGGCCGCGGCCGACGGTCGCCAGGACGGCCGGTACGACACCCCAGGACCTGTCCACGCCGGCGCCAGAGGTGAAGGCCGAGATCATGGTGGCGCAAACGACGGAGGCCTCGGTCGCGCCGTCCCCGGCGCCCGCGGTTTCGAGCGTTCCGCTCGTGGCCCCGCGCCCGGCCGCGCTGCCGGTCGAGGTGCCGGCCGAGGGTGGGCGTGGGACTGGAGGGGGTGGGATCGGAACCGGAGATAGCGGAGGCGGCATCGGCATCGGCGACGTGATCGGTGTGGTCATTCGCGGAGGTGGCGTGGGGCCGGATCACTGTCCACCACGCCGACGTCCGCGCGGTCGACTACCGCGGTAAGGGCCCGAGGATCGAGGTGCGAAGGCAACGGCCGGGGGCCATGATCCCCCGGCCGTTTCGCATTCCGGCACGCGCGTTAGGCAGACCGACGCATCCCGGTGACCTCCGCATCCGCGCGTCACGGCGCTGGGCTCGCGCAATACGCGATGCCTGACGCGGCGGTTCCGGCGAGCAGGACCGCGTCGGGCCGCAATCACCCTCAAGCGGATCGTACGGCTTCAACAGCACCGCACGCTCGGCGTCGACGAGGCGGCGTGGGGGTCGTGACTCAACGCAGAGGTCGTTGCAGGGATTCTTGCGCAGCGCGTCAGGCGCATGGCGTCATCAGCACCGAGGCCGACGCCTCCCCCGGGCGAGGGACACGCTGTTCCTTCCGCATGCCGGTTCAGCCGAGGAACATGGTGACTGGCACGGCCTGCACCAATTGGGCATTTTCCGCCCCTGACGTGCCGTGCCTTCCAATCCCTCGAATCCCCATTCATGCTGACCAAGGACTACCCGGACCACCACGACGCCGAACTCGTCATCAAGCTCTATGAGCTGCGCAGGGACGCGGTGATGCGGGAGTCGCGCCGGTTGATCAACGCGGAGTTCTGGCCTCGGACGTTTGACGACGTCCTCGCCTTCACCAAGGGCGACCACCCGCTCAACCCCGCCTTTCGGCAGGTGAGCTCGTATTGGGAAATGGTCTACGGCATGGTCAAGCACGGCGTGCTGCACGCCGACTTCATGATGGAGAGCTGCGGCGAGGGGATGTTCGTCTTCGCCAAGGTGGAGCCCTACCTGGCCGAGTACCGGGCAAAGATCAGCCCAATCGCGTTTCGCAACGCGGAGTGGATGACCGCGCACAGCCCGGCGGCCCAGGCGGTGCTCGAGCTGTTCCGCAAGCGTGTGGCAACGACGCTCGCCGCGAAGGCCTGACATGGCGACTCGAAAGAAAAAGGTCCCGTACGTGCCGGTCGATCCGCCGTTCGTGGTCCGCAAGTCGAGCATTCAGGGACGCGGTGGCTACGCGACGCGTGACATTCGCAAGGGCGAGCGGATCGTCGAATATCTGGGCGAGCGTATCTCGTGGGCCGAAGCGGATCGACGTTACGACGACACGAAGGTGAAGCGCCACCACACCTTTCTGTTCACGGTCAACAAGCGCACCATCATCGACGCGGCGTTCGACGGCAACGACGCGCGCTTCATCAATCACTCGTGCGACCCGAACTGCGAGGCGGTCGACGAACAGAATCGCATCTTCATCGAGGCGATCAAGCCCATTCGAAAGGGTGAGGAGCTGAGCTACGACTACAGCTACTCGCGGGACAAGGACACGACGGAAGAAGACGAGGCGCTCTATGTGTGCCGCTGCGGCACGGCCAAATGTCGAGGGACGATCCTCGAGCCGCCAAAGAAGCGCCGGGCAAAGGCTCCGCATCACGCGGCCTCGCGTCACCCGGGCAAACAGCGCAAGGTCGGCCAGGCGGGGAAGAGCAAGAAGCGCCGCAGCGCCGCTCGATGAGCGGCTCGACTGTTCTGCGTGGCCTCGTGCGAGGCCTCGTCGACTACGCCGGGCTGTTCCCGCCGGCGTCCCTGTCGATGCGAGCCGTCGTCTCCAACTACGCGCAGTATCTCGGGGGTGACGACGCCTGGGCTCTGGGTCGCCTCGTCGTGCCGATCGCGCGCCTCGCCGAGTTCGAGACCGAGGTTCGCACACTCGGCGTCGACGCGATCTCGACGCCCTGGCGCCTGTCCGGACTGGCGACGTCCCCGGCCGACCTTGCGACGATCACGGCCTTCAACACGCGCTGGACGGGGCGACTCGTCGTGGATGCGATCGAATCACGCGCCACATCTCCTGGCGACGTGGATGCCCTGGGAGCGCTGCAGAGTCCCGGCGTCGAACTGTTTGTTGAACTTGCCCCAGGTCCGTCGCTCCTCGCGTGCCTGACCGCGGTACGACGTATCGGCGCCGCGGCCAAACTGCGCGCCGGCGGCGTCGTGGCAGACGCCTTTCCCTCGGCGGACGACGTCGTGGCCTTTCTGCGGGCCTGCCGCGAGGCCGGGGTTCCGTTCAAGGCGACCGCGGGATTGCACCATCCCATCCGAGGCACCTATCCGCTGACCTACGAGCCCGACAGTCCGCGCGGCGTCATGCACGGCTACCTGAACGTGTTGCTGGCGTCGTCGCTCGTCGCGGCCGGCGGTTCGGACGCCGATGCGCGGCGCATCCTGCTGGCCGATTCGCTGGACGACTTCACCGTGGGCCGGGATCGGGTCACCTGGGCGGGAGTCGAGGTGCCGTTCGATCCCTCGCTCGCGCGCCCGATGTTGCGGGGCGTTGGCTCGTGTTCGTTTCGCGAACCCGTGGACGAACTCGCAGCCCTGGTCGCCGCATGACGAACGCGACGCACGATCCTGCGCTCCGTTCGTGGGTGGAATCGGCCAACGACGGCGCCACCGATTTCCCTGTGCAGAACCTGCCGTGGGGCGTCTTTCGCGACGAGCGCACTGGATGGCGTGTGGGCGTCGCCATCGGAGACCGCGTGCTCGACGTCGCGGCGGCGGCGCGCGCTGGCGTGGTCGGTGAAGCATGGGAACAGGTCACCGGGCCGACGCTGAACGCGCTCATGGCGGAGTCGCCGGCGCAGTGGACCGCCAGGCGGCGCGCGGTGAGCGATGCGCTGCGCGCCGATACCGAGGCGGGTCGCCGTGCAGCACACATCGACGGGCTCACTCGACCGCTCACCGACGTCGAGCTGGGCGTGCCCGCCACGGTTGGCGACTACACGGACTTCTACGCATCGATCCATCACGCGACCAACGTCGGGTCCATGTTTCGCCCCGACAATCCGCTCCTGCCGAACTACAAGTGGGTGCCGATCGGCTACCACGGTCGTGCGTCCTCGATCGTCGCTTCGGGCACGCCGATCCGTCGACCGATCGGGCAGTGGAGCGCTGAGGCCGCGGGCCCGCCGACCGTGGCGCCGACGCGGCGCCTCGACTACGAACTGGAGCTGGGACTGTGGATCGGTGGCGGCAATGCGTTAGGCATTCCGGTGCCGATCCAGCGGGCCGGCGAGGCCGTCTTTGGCGTGAGCCTGCTCAATGACTGGTCGGCCCGCGACGTTCAGGCCTGGGAGTACCAGCCACTCGGCCCGTTCCTCGCCAAGAACTTCGCGACGACGGTGGGGCAATGGGTGGTCACTTCGGAAGCGCTTGCACCGTTCCGGTCCCCGGCGACCTCGCGCGCTCCGGGTGACCCTGCGCCGTTGTCCTACCTGCTGGATGCCGGCGACCAGGCCGCAGGTGGGATCGACGTCCGGCTCGAGGTCTGGTTGCGGAGCGAACGCATGCGCTCCGAGGGAATGGCACCACACCGGCTTTCACTGGGGTCGTCCACCGACCTGTACTGGACGCCGGCGCAGTTCGTCGCGCACCACACCATGGGCGGATGCAACCTTCGCGCGGGTGACCTGCTGGGCACCGGCACGATCTCCGGTGCCGACCCGGGCTCGCGGGGTTGCCTCCTCGAACTCACCTGGCGCGGATCGCAACCGCTGCGGCTGCCGAGCGGCGAGGAACGGCGATTCCTCGAAGACGGCGATGAAGTGACGATTCGCGCGCGCGCCGAGCGCGCCGGCGCGGCGCCCATCGGGTTCGGCACCTGTACCGGCGTCGTGATGCCGGCCGCCTGACGATGCGGTTCGTCAGGCTCGTCGACGCGCTCGCGATGACGCTGCTGTTTGCGGGCAGCATCGCGGGGCTTGTGAATCTGGTGACGGCCGAGCCACGTCCGTCCGGTACGGGCCAGTGGTCCGTGTTCTGGGCGCAGTTGGCCTATGTCGTGCTGGGCCCGATCATACTGTGGGGATGGCGCAAGCGCCGGCCCTGGCTGGCGCCGTTCGCCTGGGGCTGGGGGCTCACGCTCACCTATACGGGAGCGGCGGCGACACGATTCTACGGTGGACAGGATCTGCGCGCCGTCTTTGCTTCGCTCCTGGCCGGGGGCATCATCGCCGCTGTTACGGTCTTCTGGATCACCCGACGCAACGTCCTGGCCCCGATGCCTCCGTCTGAGCGGGGCTGACGACTCGACCTCAACCGACTCCAGCGATGCAGTTCGTCCAGACCGAGACCGCGCCCGTTCCTGCCGGCCACTACTCCCAGGCCGTTGTCCACAATGGCGTCGTATATGTCGCCGGTCAGCTGGCGATCGTTCCTGGGCAATCGGAGCATGCCGTCGGCACCATTGGCGAGCAGACGGAGCAAACGCTGCGCAACGTGCAGGCCATCCTTCGGGCGGCGGGTTCAGACCTCGACCACGTGCTGCAGATGACCATCTACATCAGCGATATCGCGCTGTGGGGCGAAGTGAACGCGGCTTACGTGCGCATGATGGGGAGTCACAAGCCCGCGCGGGCGGTGGTGCCGGTGAAGGATCTGCACTACGGCTACCAGATCGAGATCCAGGCCATTGCGGCCGTCAAACCCTCCTGATCGGTCGATACGATGCGAACGCTGCTCTCGTCACTCGCGCTGGCGCTGGTCATCGGCCCCGCAGGAGCCCTCGGCCAGGACGCCTTCACGCTGCGCGAGGAGATGATCCCCATGCGCGACGGTGTGCGTCTCTATACGCGGATCTTCACGCCCGCGAGTGCGCGAGGACCCCTGCCGATCATGTTCATTCGCACACCGTACGGAATCGGTGGCACCAGCAGTCGAAGCATTGAGGCCGGGTACGGGTTCCTGGCAAAGGACGGCTACATCTTTGCCTTTCAGGATGCCCGGGGGAAGTTCAGGAGCGAAGGCGAGTTTGTCATGCTCCGTCAGCCGCGCAAGGATCGATCCGACCGGCGCGCCATCGACGAGGCCACCGACGCCTGGGACTCGATCGAGTGGATGGTGAAGCAACTTCCCGGCAACAACGGTCGCGTCGGCATGACAGGCGTGTCCTACCCAGGTTGGCTCACCGCGGTCGCCATGATGGAGCCCCATCCGGCACTCAAGGCAGTGTCCCCGCAGGCGTCGCCGTCGGACATGTGGTTGGGCGATGACTTCCACCACAACGGCGCCTTCCGCCTCTCCTATGGCTTCGAGTACGCCGTGATGATGGAGTCCGGAAAGGATGTGAAGCCGTTCGCCTTCGACGTGTACGACACGTACGACTGGTACCTGCGCCTTGGCACGCTGGCCAACGTCAACCGCAGGTACCTGAACGGGAAGATCCCGACCTGGAACGACTTCTCGCAGCGTCCGGACTACGACGCATTCTGGCAGGGGCAGGGCATGGCACCACTGCTGCGAAAGCCGGTGACGATTCCGAACCTCAACGTGGCCGGCTGGTGGGATCAGGAGGACTTCTATGGTCCGATCACGATCTACCGTGAGCTGGAGAAGCTCGATGGCGCGAATCGGAACAACTGGCTGGTCGTTGGCCCGTGGAATCACGGAGGGTGGATGCGCGGTGACGGCAACTCACTGGGGCCGATCCAGTTCGACGCGGCGACGGGCAGCTTCTTTCGCGACTCATTGATGGCGCCGTTCTTTGCGCACCACCTGCACGAAGGTCGGCCGGCCCCGCACCTCGCCGAGGCGACCGTCTTCGAGGCGGGGAGCAATCGATGGCGTCGCTACGATGCGTGGCCACCAAAGGCCGGCAGCTCGCCACGCAGCTTCTTCTTCAGCGCAAACCAGGTGCTCAGCACGACGGCGCCGACTCGCAACGACGCGAACGCGTTCGACGCCTACGTGTCGGATCCAAACAAGCCCGTGCCATATCGGCCGCGCCCGATCCCGCCGACGTACAGCGCGGGCTCCACCTGGTCGACGTGGCTGAGTGATGACCAGCGTTTCGCGGCTACGCGGCCCGACGTGGTGCTATGGCAAACGCCAGCGCTTGCCGAGGATCTGACGATCGCCGGCGACATCTCGGTCACGCTCCATGCCGCGATCACCGGCAGCGATACGGACTGGATCGTCAAGCTCATCGACGTCTATCCGGACACGGGGATGAGCGAGCCGCGCATGAACGGGTACCAGTTCATGGTGGCCAACGAGGTGTTCCGCGGTCGTTATCGCTCCAGCTACTCCCGGCCGCAGGCGATCGTCCCGGGAAAGGTGACCGACTACGCCATCGACCTGCACACCCAGGCCTACACGTTCCGAAAGGGGCACCGCGTGATGGTCCAGGTCCAGAGTACCTGGTTCCCGCTGATCGACCGCAATCCGCAGAAGTTCGTGCCGAACATCTTCGAGGCGAAGGACGCCGACTTCACCCCATCGACGCAGCGCGTCTTTCGCTCGAGGCGATATCCCTCGAAGATCGTCCTTCCTGTCGTGGAGCGGGTCGCGCAGTAGGGCCGAGCCGTCGCTGCCGGCTGGCGTTCCCACGTCCCGTCTCGCGCCCCACCTCGGCGAACCGCTGCTCCGCGACTGCGCCGCTGAATCCGACCGTCGCCAGGCGCGCGCCTGGCGGTGGCGCGCCTAACGCCGGCGCAGGACGGCGGCGACGGCGAAGTGATCCGAAGCCCAGAGATCGCCAAATCGCCGGCGATCGATCGAGGCATCCAGCACGGTCCATTGCGGCGTCGCCAGGATCGCGTCGATCTTCTCGCCGGTCGAGTCGCCTTTGAAGGCGTGCAACGTACCCACTACGCCGGCCGTTGGCGCGAGCTCCCGGAACGTGTCACGCAGGCGCACGGCGCGATCGGAGAGCAGGGCACGGAACGCGGCGTTCGACTCGCCCGAATTGAAGTCGCCCAGGACCAGTGCCGGCAACCGACCAGCGCCGGCGTCGGCCATGCGCGCGAGCAGGAGCGCCGCACTGCGCTCGCGTGAAGGCTGTGACTCGTGGTCCCAGTGCTGGTTGAACACGAGGAGCGTGTCTCCTGTCGCGCGGTCCACGAGCCGCGCCCAGACGCACACTCTGGGGTAGCCGTTCCCCCAGGTCATCGATCCCGGCTCCGCCGGTCGGTCCGAGAACCAGAACTGCCCGTGGTCGGCCACCACAAAGCGCGCCGTGTCGACGAGCAGCGCCGAGTACTCACCGCCGGTCGCGCCGTCATCTCGACCAACGCCCAACTCACGAAAGCCTGGCAGCGCCGACTCGATGTCGTCGAGCTGGGCGCGCAGCGCTTCCTGCACGCCCAGCAGGTGCGGGTGGTGGTCGCGGATCGTGGCGATCACGTGCGGTCGGCGGAACGGCCAGCGATGGGCGCCATCGTTGGCCGTGCCGTATCGGATATTGAAGGTCAGGACCCGAACCGGGGCCTGTGCGTCGGCAACACGCGGTGCGCCAAAGAGCGCGACGGCCAGCGCGCCGTACATGCCGAGCCGTGTCCGGGGTCCGCGCGTGCTCATGCCGCGGTCGCCGCGCGTGCTCATGCCGCGGTCGCCGCGCGCCCCCGAGTCACATGTTCTCCACGAGCGCCTTGCCGAACCCGGAGCACGAGACGAGCGTGGCACCTTCCATCATGCGCTCGAAGTCGTAGGTCACGCGCTTCTGCGCGATGGTCTTCTCCAGCGCCGAGATGATGAGGTCCGCCGCTTCGGTCCATCCCATATAGCGGAACATCATCTCGCCGGAGAGGATCACCGAGCCCGGGTTCACCTTGTCCTGACCGGCGTATTTCGGCGCCGTCCCGTGCGTCGCCTCAAAGACGGCCGCCCCCGTCAGGTAGTTGATGTTGGCGCCGGGCGCGATCCCGATCCCTCCCACCTGGGCGGCCAACGCATCGGAGATGTAGTCTCCGTTGAGGTTTGGCGTCGCGATGACGCCGTACTCCGTGGGCCGCGTGAGGATCTGCTGCAGGAACGCATCGGCGATCACGTCCTTGATCACGATGCCGTCCGGGAGCCGCAGCCACGGACCACCGTCGATCGGCACGCCACCGAACTCCTGCGTGGCGCACTCGTAGCCCCAGTCCCGGAACGCACCTTCGGTGAACTTCATGATGTTGCCCTTGTGCACCAGCGTCACCGAGGAATAGCCGTACTGTCGGGCATAGCCGATCGCCGATCGCACCAGGCGTTTGGTGCCGTCGGCAGAGATGGGTTTGATGCCGATGCCGCTCGTCTCGGGAAATCGGATCTTCTTCACGCCCATCTCGCCCTGCAGGAATGCCAAAACCTTCTTTGCTTCCGCCGTGCCTGCCACCCACTCGATACCGGCGTAGATGTCTTCGGTGTTCTCGCGGAAGATGACCATGTTCACGTCCTGCGGCCGCTTGACCGGCGAGGGCACGCCGTCGAAGTAGCGCACCGGGCGCACGCAGGCATACAGGTCGAGCTGCTGGCGCAGGGCCACGTTGAGCGAGCGGATTCCGCCGCCCACCGGTGTGCCCAGTGGACCCTTGATCGCCACGAGGTGATGCACGATGGCGGCGAGCGTATCGTCGGGCATGTACGTGTCGAGCGTGGCCTTGGCCTTGTCGCCCGCCAGAACCTCGAACCACACGACGGACCGCTTGCCACCGTACGCGCGGGCCACCGCCGCATCAAAGACGAGCTGCGAGGCGTGCCAGATGTCCGGCCCGGTGCCGTCCCCCTCGATGAATGGAATGATCGGATGGTCGGGAACGCGGAGCACACCATCGTGCATCGTGATGGTGTCGCCGCGGGTCGGAGCCTTGAGGTGCGAGTACGAGGGCATGGAGGGGAACGGGTCAGTGTCAGTGCCGCGAAGTCTATCGCGACGTGCCAGCACGCGCACCCGCCTTCGACGCCGCACCGGGTCCGCGGCGCCAGCGCAGGAGCCCGCGCACGATGCCTTCTGCCCATGCGTCGACGCCCTCCGATGTGCGAAGGAAATCCTCGCGCTCCGGCAGCACGAGCGTCGTGCCCTCGATCAGGACGGCGGGCATCCAGGCCGAACGCAAGACGGCGTAGTCGCCCCGCGTGTTGCTGCCGTGCTCGTATCCAAGGGCGTGCGCCACTTCGGGCGCCATGGCTCGGGCGAGCACCATGCCGGGTGCGTGCTGCCAGAACACGGTGGTCCCGTCGACGCGCTCCGGGGCCCGTCCCGCGGCCGGGGCGTTGACGTGGATCGACAGGAATGCGTCCGCCGAAGCGCGATCCGCGATGGCCGCTCTCGCCTCCAGCGACACCGCGACGTCGCTGTGGCGCGTGAGGGTGACGATGGCACCGGCAGCCCGGAGCCGCTCCGCAGCGCGCAGCGCCACGGCGAGGGTCACGGAATCCTCACGTAGCCCCGAGGGCCCGGTGGAGCCGTCCGGCGGATGTCCGGGGTCGAGGACCACACGAAGCCCACGAAGCGAATCGGCAGGCGGCAGTTGCTGGCGAACCACCAGATGCATGGCGCCGTTGGAGTACTCCGTGCGCCAGCCTCGTGCGACGGCGGCCAGCGGGACGTCGACGTACACGCGCCCGCGCGCTCCCTGGATCGGCACGGCCCGCAGCACCAGGTGGCCATCGCCAGGCACGGCGACCGCACCTCGTCGCCAGGTCACTCCGTACAGCGTCCACCGCAGGTGGTCGCGCGCGTGCTCCACGGCCGTGGGCAGCGCCGATGCGATCGGAATCGAAAGCCGAATGCCCTCGGTATCGACGGAGAGCGAGGGAGCCGAAATCGCCTGCACGTCCACACCGCGCAACACGGTGGTGTCGGCATCGGCGGCGGGGATCCACACCGCCTCGTCCTCCGCGAGTCGGAGCCGGAGCCAGCCCGGGCGCGCCGCGTCGGAGCGGGCGACGAACCCCTGCGGCAGGGGCACGCCGACGATGCCTCCCGGCCGCCATCGCGAATAGACCGGGCGCCACTGCGTCGCGCTGTCCGCCGTGTCGCTGGGCAACCGCCGCACACGCACCCAGCGCAGCCGGTGCGCCAGCGCGGAATCTGCAGGTGGCAGTGGGGCCTCTGGCTGGCGGACGAGCGGAACCTGCCTGACGAGCGAGGAGTCGCCCCTTCGCGCTTCGAGGCGGATCTCGGCAAGGCCGTTCGGGGGGACTGAGACAATCCCGGCGAAGGCTCCGTTAGACCTGACGTGAAGCTCGGTGCCGTTCGCGCGCAGTGCGCCACGACCGGTACCGATCGATCCCCAGATCGCGATGGAATCATTGATGGGAACTGCCGTTCCCGGAGTCGGAAAGACCACATCGATCGCCAGCGGCCCGTCGACTTCGGGGAGCCGAGGCTCGTTCGTGCGGCACGCCAGCAGAAGCACGGCGGCTGCGGCACGCACCGCGCATCGATGAGGGGTCATCGCTTGCTGCGTCGGCCCGTGGTCAGCATTGCGCTTCTGCTCGCCGTCGTCGGCATCATCGACCTCGTGGTCCTCCCTTCGTGGTGGGTCGTTCGCGATCGATCGGTGCTCGCGGCGGGTCCGGTCCCTCGCACCAGTTACATGCGGCATGCCGATCCCCTCGGCCACCCGGTCTCGTGGGTCTGGACACCCATCGATTCAATTGCTCCGGTGTTGGCCTGTGCCGTCGTTCTGGCCGAAGACGAGCAGTTTTTCCGATCGCGCGCTCTGAGTCGCGAGCAGCTCAAGCATCAGATGAACGCGGTGCTGCGGGCGGAATTCTCTGTCGGCTACTCGGGCATCGGTCAGCAGCTCGCGCGAAATCTATACCTGACACCGTCGCGGACTCCCCGACGAAAGGCGCGCGAATACGTGCTGACCGTCGCCCTGCACGAGGCCTTGTCCAAGCAACGCGAGCTCGAACTGCACCTGAACGTAGCGGAATGGGGCAAGGGACGATGGGGCGTGGCCGCAGCCAGTCAGGCGTACCTGGGTGTGTTGCCGAGCGACCTGCCTCCATCGCGCGCGATCGTGCTCGCCTCGATGCTCCCCGCGCCCCGGCGCGAACTCGCGTACGCCGTGGGCGCCCGCGCGACCGCGCGCCAGGAAGCCATCGCCACCAAACTGTGGCGCGCCAGCATGCTGAGCGATGCGGCCTATGGCGCCACGCTCGATCGCCTGCGGCTTTGGCGCTCGTTCGCGCGGGCCGGCGGGTCGATGAGCGACGCGTTCGCGGCCGTCGATTCGGTCATGGGGCGCGAGCGGTCGCCGGACGGTCTCGAACCACAGGCGCTCGCCAGTACCTGCGACACGTCGCGCCGACCGTAAGGCCGTCTCACTGTATGTCGCGCCGGTCAGCGGAGCTGCGCCCACGCTGGCCCTGCGCGAGCCGCGCGACCATTTTCCGCGCTCACCAACTGACCGGCTTCCGGAGCATGGCATCGCGCTACGACCTGTCCGACCAGACCGCGCTCGTCACCGGTGGCACCCGCGGCATCGGCCGTGCGATCGCCGCCGCCCTCGCGCGCAGCGGGGCACGGGTGGTGGTGTCGTCCCGCAAGGCCGCGGCGGTCGAATCCACGGTCGCTGAGCTGCGCGAAGAGGGGTCGAACGTCGAGGGTATTCCCGCAAACGTCGGGCGCCTGGACGAGGTCTATTCGCTCGCGGAGGCATGCCTCTCACGCTTCGCGCGTGTCGATATCCTGGTGAACAACGCGGCGGCGAACCCGGTGTTCGGCGGTGTGGAAGACACGACGCCTGAGGCCTACGCCAAGATCATGGATGTGAACCTGCGCGCTCCGTTCGAACTGGCCAGGCGACTCATGCCCGCCATGAAAGCGAATGGTCGAGGCGCCATCGTGAACATATCGAGCATCGGTGGGCTGACCCCTGAACGCGGCCTGGGCATGTACAGCGTGAGCAAAGCGGCGCTCATCAGCCTCACCCAGGTCATGGCCCGCGAGTGGGGAACCCACGGAATCCGCGCCAACGCGATCTGCCCAGGCTTCATCCAGACGGATTTCTCGCAGGTGCTCTGGAGCGACGACACGGTGATGGAGAACATCATCGGCAAGCAACCGATCAGCCGGCTGGGGACACCCGAAGACGTGGCGGAGATGGCGGTGTTTCTCGCCAGTCCCGCCGCGTCGTTCTGCACGGGGGGCGTGTACCTGGTGGACGGCGGATACCTGCTGCGGGGCGGGTGAGCCGGTCCTCGGCGGCCTCCCCAACCCGCAGGATTCATCAATCACGCACGGCCCGTCGGGCGCTACTTCGCGTTGACTTCGAGCACTCCCGCCGCGCCCATGCCGCCACCGATGCACATCGTCACGAGGCCGTAGCCCCCGCCGCGCTGACGGAGTTCGTGCAACAATTGCGTGGTGAGCTTGGCGCCCGTGGCGCCGAGCGGGTGTCCCAGGGCGATCGCTCCGCCGTTCACGTTGAGCCTTTCGTCGGGCATGCCGAGCTCACGCTTGACGGCGAGCGCCTGGGCGGCGAAGGCTTCGTTGAACTCGATCAGCGCGATCTGCGCGAGATCGATGCCGGCCTTCGCGAGGGCTTTGGGGACGGCGCGGATCGGACCGATGCCCATCACATCGGGCTCGACGCCGGCGACCGCGTACGCAACAAAGCGCGCGAGCGGCCGAACGCCGAGTTCCTGCGCGCGTCGAGCTGACATCAGAACCAGCGCGGCTGCACCATCGCTGTAGGGGCTCGAGTTCCCCGCCGTCACGCTGCCGCCGGCGCGGAATGCGGGAGGCAGCTTGCCGAGTCGCTCGATCGTCGTGTCACGGCGCACCAGTTCATCCACCGCAAAGTGGCCCTCCTCCACGTGCTTCGTGGCGCCCTGCCAGGTGACGCGCTGCACCGGTACCGGCACGATCTGATCGGCAAAGGCCCGGCGCTCGAGCGCGGCCGCAGCCTTCTGATGGCTCGACAGCGCGTACGCGTCCTGGTCGGCCCGCGACACCTTCCAGCGTGACGCGACTCGCTCGGCGGTGAAGCCCATGCCGATCATGCCTTCCGTCATGCCGTCGTGCAGTCGGGTGTGGTAGCCGGACATGGGCACCTGACTCATCATCTCCACGCCACCGGCGACCACCACGTCGGCCATCCCGCTCATGATCGCCTGCGCCGCGGAGGCCACGGTCTGGAGTCCGGACGAGCAGAACCGATTGATCGTGGCCGCCGGAACGTCCACGGGCAGCCGGGCGCGGAGCACCGCGAGGCGCGCGATGTTGAGCCCCTGCGATGCCTCTGGCATCGCGCAGCCCCACAACACGTCGTCGATGGTCCGCGGGTCGATGTCTGCACGTTTCACCGCCTCCTGCATCACGGTGGCCGAGAGGTCGATCGGGTGCACCGACGCCAGCGAGCCGTCGCGCTTGCCTCGGCCCACCGCGCTCCGCACGGCGCTGACGATCACGGCATCCCGCATAACGAGTCTACCTCCGGTTCAGTTGCGGAGTGGCTTGCCCGTGGCGAGCATGTGGGCGATCCGTTCCTGCGTTTCCCGCGTTCCCAGCAGCCCGAGGAACGCCTCGCGCTCGAGGTCCAGCACGTCCTGCTCGGTGACGTCGCGCGGCGGACCATCGCCTCCGGAGAGCACGTACGCGATGCGCTGGCCGATCTGCACGTCGTGGTCCGAGATGTAGCCGCCCTCCTTCATCGCCCAGACGGCGTACTCGAGGTTCCCCATCGCCTCGCGGCCGAGCGCGCGGATGGTCATGGGCATCGGCGGCGTGTAGTCCGGCGCCAGGTCCAGCACGCGTGCCTTCGCGTCGGCCAGCAATCGATCGCGGTTCATCGTGATCCGGTCGCGCTCGCGCAGGATGCCGAGGCGCCTCGCCTCGGCGGCACTGGTACTCGTCACCGCCATCGAGATCAGCTTGAACGCGCGGCGCACGGCCTCGAACGGATCGGCCTCGTCGTACGGAGCCAGGTCGCGAGTGAAGCGGAACAGCAGCTCCTTGGTGCCACCGCCCCCTGGCAGGAGGCCGACGCCAACCTCAACCAGCCCACAGTACAGTTCCGCGTGCGCCTGAACCGCGTCGGCGTGCAGCAACATCTCGCAGCCACCGCCGAGAGTGAGTCCGAAGGGCGCCACGACGACGGGGAAGGGTGATCGGCGGAGCGACAGCACGCCTTGCTGAAACTCATGGACGCTGCGTTCGAGCGACGTCCAGTCGCCCGCCTGAACCTGCGCCGCCACGAGGCCAAGGTCCGCGCCCGCGGTGAACGTGCGCGGGTCGGCATTGCCGATCACCAGGCCCTCGGAGTCCCCGCGGCAAATGCGGCGCGAGGCGACGTCGAGCATCGCGAACACGCCTGGTCCGAGCGTGTTCATCTTGCCGCGGAACTCGAGCAACAGCACGCCATCGCCGAGGTCGAGCAGCGCCGCGCCCGGATTGCTGTCGATCACGCCGCCAGATGCACGCAGTGTTTGGAGATCGATGAGCCCAGGCGTGGGTTCGATGGGTGCGTAGGACCCCCCAAGCGTGAGCTGCCGGGCGCCGCTGTGGAGCGCGCGATAGAAGCCCTCATGCGCCGCCGCGAGCAGTCGCGGCTCCGGCGCTCGGCTGCGTGCGTATGAGGCCTTGATGACATCGAGACCCATCGCATCCATCTGACGAAAGGGCCCGGCCTCCCACCCATAGCCCCATTCCATCGCGCGATCCACGGACACCAGGTCGTGGGCGATGTCGGGGGCGGTTTCGATCGTGTAGCGCGAAATGTCGAGGAGGAGCGTGCGCACGAACTCCGCCTTGTGGCCCCCCGCCGTCACCAGACCTCGCAGCCGTTCGGCCAGCGGGAGCTTTTGCAGCGCGGCGAGTTCGGGAGGAAATGCGTCGACCTTGGGCGCGTACTGCATGGTGCGCCAGTCGAGCGTGTGGATGCCGCTCTTGTCCTTTCGGTAGAAGCCTGCGCCGCTCTTTTCACCCAGTCGCCCTTCCGCCACGAGCTGATGCACCCACGACGGCAGCGCGAGATCTTCGCCCGTCCCCTTCGCGGTGCTCGCGGCCACGTGGGCCAACACGTCGATGCCGCTGATGTCGCTGGTGCGAAACGTCGCGGACCTGGGGCGTCCGATGAACGGCCCCGTCATCGCGTCAACCTCGTCGATGGTCAGGCCGAACTGCTCCATCAACCGCAGGACGCGCACGACGCCAAAGAGCCCAAGGCGATTGGCGATGAATCCCGGGGTATCCCTGGCGATGACGACACCCTTTCCCAGCGTGCGTTCGGCGAACCGACGCATGCGCGTGATCGCGACGTCGCTGGTCTCCGGGGTGGGAATCACCTCCAGGAGGTGCAGGTACCGAACGGGATTGAAGAAGTGCGTGCCGAGGAAGTTCCGGCGGAACGCCGCGCTGCGCCCCTGCGTCAGCACGTGCATGGGGATGCTCGACGTGTTCGACGCGACGATCGCGTCCGGACCAGCCACCGCTTCGATGCGCGCGAAGAGCGCCTGCTTGGGTTCGATCTGTTCGACGATGGCCTCGACGATCCAATCGCAGTCTGCAAGCCGGGGGAGATGGTCTTCGGTGTTCCCCGTGGAGATCAGGGCGGCGTGCGCCGCATCCATGAAGGGGGCTGGTTTGGCCTTGAGGGCCTTCGCCACGGCGTTTCGTGCCAGGGCGTCGCGGTCGCCGTCCGTCGGCATGTCGAGGAGCACCACCGGAACGCCCGCCGACGCACAGAGTGCGGCGATGCCCGTGCCCATGGCCCCGGCTCCCACCACCCCGACCTTTGTGATCCGCATGACGCGATTCTCACCCGAATGGAGTCCCGGGATTATCAGAGCGCCGCGCCCCGAAGAAAAGGGTCGGGGCCACGCGTGTGCTGTGCGCTCCACCCACCGCGGTGTGCGCTCCGTGCCACGGCACTACCGTGCTGCTCCACCCCCGAGTACGCTCAAGCGCATGATGCGCCACCTCGCCCTCGCGGGTGCCCTTGTCCTCGCCGCGCCGCTGCATGGGCAGGAGGATTCGCTCACGGCGCCCGGGGTGTCCCTGGCACTCGCCCGCTATCGCGCTGAGCGCATCGGCAACGTGCGGTACGACCTGGTGATGAACGTCTCCGAGGCCGATACCGCACGCGGGCGCGTCACCATCGGCTTCACGCGCCTGCGCCCCGGTGACGTGGTTGTCGATTTCCGCGGGCCGATCCTGGAGCGGGTCCGCGTGAACGGGCGACCCCTCGAGGACCCGCGGTTCAACGGGGCGCACCTCCGCATCCCCCAGCGCCTGGTGCGTTCGGGCGAAAACCGGATCGAGGTGGAATTCGGCGCGATGGTCGCCGCGGTCGGCGCGAGCATCATTCGCGTCCGGGATCCCGCCGACCGGCGAGCGTATCTCTACACCCTGCTCGTGCCCTCGGACGCGAACCAGCTGTTCCCCTGTTTCGATCAGCCTGACCTCAAGGCCCGGGTCACCCTGACGCTGACCACCCCGCGAGATTGGCGCGCGGTGGCCAATGGGACGCGCATCAAGTCGGATTCCACCTCGCGCGGCATCGTTCACTCGTTCCGCGAGACGGAGCCCATCAGCACCTACCTCATCGCCTTCGCCGCCGGGCCCTGGGCCGAAGTCCGGAGCAAGGGGACGCGCAAGCCGATCTCGCTGTACGTGAGGCAGTCACGCCTGGCCGACGTCGATGCCGATTCGATCATCGTGGCCAACGATCGCGCGGCGACCTGGCTCGAGCGCTACTTCGCGTCGCGCTTCCCGTTCCAGAAGCTCGACATGGTACTCGCGCCCGCCTTCCCGTTCGGTGGCATGGAACACCCGGGGGCGATTTTCTATTCGGAAGAGCGCTTCGTCTTCCGCGAGCGACCGACCGTGACGCAACGCCTCGGTCGCACCTCAACGATCTATCACGAGGTCGCCCACCAGTGGTTCGGCGACCTCGTGACGATGCGCTGGTTCGACGACCTGTGGCTCAAGGAGGGGTTTGCGACGTACATGGCGGCCCGCATGCAGGCGGACCTGGATCCCGACTCGCACGCGTGGAAGTCGTTCTACCTTCGTAACAAGCCCGCGGCCTATGCCGTCGACCTGACGGAAGGGACCACGCCCGTCTGGCAGCGACTCGGCAACCTGGACCAGGCCAAGAGCAACTACGGCGCGATCGTCTACAACAAGGCGCCGTCGATTCTCAAGCAGCTCAACTACCTCGTCGGTGATTCGGCCTTTCGGCAGGGCCTGCAGCGTTTCCTTCGCGAGCATGCCTATCAGAACGCCACGTGGCGCGACCTTGTGCATGCCATTGGTACGGCATCGGGACGGTCGCTCGCCGTCTGGGGAGATTCGTGGATCCTGCGCCCGGGCATGCCGGTGCTGGAGCAACGGTCGGTGGTCCGCGACGGCCGCATCGTGTCGTTCTCCCTGGTGCAACGGCCTGCGCGCGCGCTCTCCGGGTCGCGCCCCTGGCCGATCCGCACCGAATTGCTCGCCGTCTTCGAGCGCGGAGAGACCCTGCGGATTCCCCTCAACATCACGGCGGAAACGACCTGGGTCGCGGAACTCGCCGGTCGACCGGCACCGCAGTTCATCTTCGCCAACGCGCAGGACCAGGCCTATGGCCTCGTGCTCCTCGATCCCGGGAGCGTGGCCACGCTGGAGCGGGACATCGGTGCGATCGACGATGCGTTTCTGCGCACCATGCTGTGGGGCGCGTTGTGGGACCTGGTCCGCGAAGCGACCCTCGGCCCGGATCGCTTCCTGCGCGCCGCGCTGCGCGAGTTGCCGGGCGAATCCGACGAACAGCTGGTCGGCGGCCTCCTCTCGCGCATCGCACGAGCCACCACGGCGTACCTCGGCGACGTGCAGCGTGCCGCCTTCCTGCCCGACGTCGAGCGCGTGCTGCTCGTCGGCGCGAACGACGCGCGGCGACCCTACGGCGTGCGCAAGGCGCATCTCGACACCTACATCAGGGTAGCGGCCACGGCCCCGGCCGTCGCCATCCTTGACGGAATGCTTGACAGCACCACGATCGTCGGGGACACGCTGCGCGCGCCGGCCCGCTGGGCCCTCGTCACGCGACTGGTGACCCTCGACGCTCCGACCGCCAGCGCCCGTCTCGCGGCGGAAACGGCGCGGGACCAGACGCCGGAGGGCGCGCGACGCGCGTTCGTCGCCCATGCCGCGCGGACCGATGCGGCCACCAAGGCCGAATACTTCCGCCGATACTTCGACGATCGCGACTTGAATGAAGACTGGGCCACGGCCAGCCTCGATGCGTTCAACGCCGTAGAGGCACAACGCCTCACACGCCCCTTCCTCACGGCGGCCCTCGACTCGCTGCCGTGGATCCAGCGCAATCGCCGCATCTTCTTTGTCGGCGCGTGGATCAATGGATTCCTCGACGGCCAGACCGGTGACGAGGCCCTGCAGCTGGTGCGCGCTTTCCTCGACGCGCGCCCGCAACTCGCACCTGACCTCCGCAGCAAGGTCCTGCA
Source organism: Gemmatimonadaceae bacterium (assembly GCA_020846935.1). Taxonomy (NCBI): domain Bacteria; kingdom Pseudomonadati; phylum Gemmatimonadota; class Gemmatimonadia; order Gemmatimonadales; family Gemmatimonadaceae; species Gemmatimonadaceae bacterium. The sequence continues at coordinate 196,971 of JADLCY010000013.1, read as the reverse complement.
GGCCGCCGACGAACTCGAACGGACCGTGCGGATTCGCCGCACGTTCGGTCTCGACGCCCCGCGCGCCGACCCACTCTGGTGACCGGCCCGAGGCTCTCCATCACGCTGCCGCCGTGGGCCGTGGACCTCGATGAGGTCGGGCGCGTGTATGCCACGGACGAGGATCGCATGCGCCTCGCCGTTGACCTTTCGCGCGAGAACGTGGAGCGAGGCACTGGTGGTCCCTTTGGTGCGGCCGTCTTTGACGGGGAGAGCGGCGCGCTGCTGGGGATCGGCGTCAATTCCGTCGTCCGGCTCAACAACTCGACGTTGCACGCGGAGATGCTCGCGTTCATGCGCGCCCAGGCGCAGGTAGGCTCCTTTTCGCTCGCAAGTGACGGGGCAGGGCGCGAGCTTTTCACCTCGTGTGAGCCCTGCGCCATGTGCCTCGGCGCCGTGCTCTGGAGCGGCGTGTCGCGGGTGGTATACGCGGCGCGACGCGACGACGCCCACCGGCTCGCGTTCGACGAAGGGCCCGTCTTCCCCGAGTCGTTTGCGTACCTGCGCCGCCGCGGTATCCGGATCGAAGGCGGCCCGCTCCGCGAGGAGGCGCGACAGGTCATGGAGGCCTATCGCGCCCGCGGTGGCATCATCTACAACACGCTCGGTCGAGTCGACAGGTAGATCGGTACGGTCAGCGCCGCAGGTACTCCTCCGACTTTCCGCGGGGAATCGACAGCGACTCCCACGCCGCTCCCCGGCTGTGCTTCGCGAGCAGGACAATCTGGCCCACGTGCTGGCCGTAGTGGTCCAGTTGTCGAAGCACGGCGGCCATGACCGAGAGCTCCTGCCCGCGAATGGTCACCGTGTGCGTCAGGTGGTCGGCGGTCAGGGTGTCCAGGGCCGCAAACACGTAGCGCCAGCCGTCGTCCCACCAGCGCAGAACATCGGCGCGTGTGAGGTTCGCCGGTATCTCGAACTCGGTGTCTCGGTGTCGATCAGACTTTTCGCCGTCGGTCGTGAGGAAGTCCGTCCACCGCGACCGCATGTTCCCGTGCATGTGCCGGACAATGAGCGCGATGCTGTTGGCGTCAGGGTCGAGGGTTGCGAACAGATCGCCGTCTGAGACCTGCGCCATGGCGCGCTCGGCCAGCAACTTCTGCTTCTGGAAGATCGCCGTGCACTCGGTCAGGAAGGGAACTGGGGCTGGGCTCATGATGCCGTCGGTGCGGGGAGGAGGACGTCATTGCGTCCCACGGCGGGGACGCAGGTCCCCAACAGGCATGCAATTCTGTGATGTGTGCCGCAGATTCCGGTAGTTCGCAACGTCGGCATGCGGCGCTGTACGTGATGGGGAAAATCGACCGATCGTCGCAGTGTGTTGATCTGTAACGAGTTGCATGTATGATCTCGCGTGGCCTCTCAGCTCGGGGCGACCCGGGCACGTACCCTGCTCTCAAGCCATCGAGTCCCTTGTGAAAACCGGGACTTGGCGGAATTATTGCCGCGCCAATCCAATCAGGTTGTCGAATGCTCGCTCCGCTTAGCCCGTTCGAGGCGTACCGTTCCGATCTGGATCGCTTTTCCCGGCGATCCGAGTTCGGCAATGCCGACACCGTCTGGCTCTTGCTGACCCACTGCCTGGGTCGTTTGAGCCGGGTGGGAGACGGGGTACGCGAGCAGTTGGCGGTGCAATCGGCCGAGGCGCTGCGTGACCTGATCGAGACGAGTGGTGCACCGACTGATGCGAACAGCCACCAGAACGACCTGCGGCTGATCGTGGCGGGGCTGGCGCAGCTCGACTCGCGGGGTGGCGCAGACGCCGTCAGTCGCGCCTGCCGCGGATTCGCGGCGCGGATGGCCGAAGCAGGTGCCCTGTCCGTCGCCTATTCCGTACTCGGGTACGCGCGCGCGGCGGTCGTGCAGGCGTCGGACCGGGAGCGCGGGCTGTTGGCGGCCGATCAGGCTCGCGTGGCGCGTCAGCTCGGTGAGCTGGAATCGTCGGACGAACTGTATCGCGTGGCCTCGCTCATCGGTGACCGCTCGGGAGACCAGGAGCTTCAGGCCCGTGCGTCGTTGGGCCGTGGCGTCCTGGCGCGAGTGCGTGGCAACTACCCCAAGGCTCGTGTGTTCTTCCAGAACGGTCTGACGATGGCGATTGCCGTGGGCGGCCGCGAGTTGCAGTACTTCGCGCACCAGGGCCTGACGATCACCGCGGCGATGACCGGCGACTACGACGGCTCCCTCGAGCATTCGTGGGCGGCGTTCCGCATGTCGGATGGTGACGCGACGAAGGAGGCCGAGTCGCTGACGAACATGGCGCAGGTCTGCCTGATGTCTGGTTACCCTGCTGCGGCGTTGCGTTCGTTCCTGAGTGCCCTCTCGCGAACGACCGTACTCCGCGTCCGACTTTCGGCGCTTGGAGGTGCGGCGCTCGCTGCTGGCCAGACCGGCGACCGGTCGCGGCTGGACCGCTTGGCCGAAGAGATTCGCAACACGGTGGAGCGAAGCTCGCTCCCGTTCGAGAACGCGCAGGCGCTGCAGCACCTCGCCCAGGCCTATCAGGCGCTCGGCGATGATCTTGCGGCCGAGCGCTTTCGCCAGGAGACGTTGGCGATTGCCCGGGCGCGGGGATTTCACGAACTCGAAGTCACCTCGGAGCGCATGGAGATCGCGCGGGCGGCGTCGAAGCCCGAACCGCGCGATCTCGAGACCCCAACTCGACAGCTCGTGGCCGATCTGGAACAGTTCGAGCCCGAAGCTGACGAGTCCGCGTTCGTCCTTACACGTTCGGGTTGACGAAGTCCACGTTCGGATTCACGAAGTCGACGTTCGTGCAGGCCGAACCTGCCTTCGGGTTGCACTGCTTGCTCGAAGCCGGGGCGGTCGGGTTGGAGCAGGCCGTGAAACCGACGACAACAGCGGCGAAGGCGACGAAGCGGGCAACGCGGGTCATAACGGTCCCCTGTGTTGTGGTGGAGTGACTGCGCTAGACTAGATGCCGGTTTCGTGACGCGCTGACACCGTATGGGCAGTGCCCTTACATGGTGTAACCTCCAGCCTTATTTGCAGGCGCGATGATCGTTGGAGCCCTCGTGTGGGATCCCGCGTCCCGGGCACGCCTTCAGGAGGCGACCCGGTCGCAGGCGCACCTCCACCTGTGCGAACGCCAATCTGAGCTCCTCGCGTTGGTGCAGAACGGCCTCGCTGATGTGGTCGTCCTCGACATGCGCGATGCCGAGGGTGAGAGCACGCTTTCCACGGTGGTGAGGATTCGTGAGGGATTTCCAAGCGTTCCCGTGGTGTTGTACTTCGCGCTATCGCCATCCATCTCGCGCGACATGCTCGCGTTTGCCAGAGCCGGCGTGAACGATCTTGTGCTCCGCGATGTGGACGACGTGAAGGTCACGCTCCGGGCGTCGTTGACGAGTGCGGCAGATCACTGTTCGGCTCGCACCATCGCGACGGAACTCGAACCACTGGTGCCTCCGAACGTTGCCCCGATCATTCGCTACTGCCTCGAGAACGGGCGCCGCGCGCTCACGGTCGAGGACGTCGCGAGCGCGCTCAATGTGCACCGCAAGACGCTCGTCGACCGCCTGAGCGCCGCGGGACTGCCGGCGCCAAGCGCGATCATCGCCTGGTGCCGCCTCATGATCTCCGCCCGGCTGCTCGAGGATCCGGGGCGTACCATCGAGCAGGTCGCCCTGCTGCTCGATTTCCCGTCAGGCACCTCGATGCGAAACATGGTGAAGCGCTACACGGGTCTCCGCACGGGCGAGGTGCGGCAGAACGGGGGCCTGCGCTGTGTCATGCATGCGTTCAAGCGCGAAATCGCGCAGGTCGCCGGTCGGCCGAGAGCGTAGTCGCGGCGTCACGCGCCAAGCGGGTGCGGCCGCGATGCGGTCAGCGTGCCCGGTGCCGTCAGCTCGAGGACGCACGTCGCGCCGGCCTCTAACGAACGAAAGACGTCGGCCTGAACGAACCGATGCACGTGCACGGCGCCCGCGCCGCGCCCGCACGTGCAGGGCAGTTCTTCCAGGTGTGCCGGCGTCGTGACCTCGCCCACGGTGGCGCGCAGTTCGCCTTCCATCGTCAGGCGGCGGTAGGTGCCTTCCGTCACCTCCAACCGGCCATCCATCGGTGTCTTTCTGCCGACGTCCCGCACCTCGAGGATCATCGGATGCGCTTCCCGCCCTGGATCACCACCTTGACGTCGCGCACCACGGTCATGTCCGTGAGCGGATCGCCACGCACGAGGATGATGTCCGCGTACCGACCGGGCGCGAGGACGCCGATCCGGTCTTCGGCACGAAGAAAGCGCGCCGGCCACAGCGTTGCGGACTGGATCACCTCCATCGCCGGCACGCCGAACTCGCCCCACTTCACCATCTCGCGCCACGTGGCGTCGTTGTGGAACATCGAAGGAATCCCGGCGTCGGTCCCGATCATCATTCGAACGCCGGTCTCGCGCAGCTGATCGAACTTCTGCCGCAGCAGCGGGATCCGGGACGGGAAGAGCGCGTAGTAGGGCAGGTGTGGGATTGCGGAGAGGGAGGCGCGCACCTCACGGGCCATGGCCTCGGGCATCCCGTCGCGCCACGCGGGATCGTCGAGCCGCTCCGGGAACACCGTCCCCGTTTCATACAGCGTGAAGAGCGGCGAGATCGTGGGCGTCCAGTACAGCGCCGAGTTGCGCTCCCGGAGTCGCTGCAGCACGTCGTCCGCGTAGCCCGGCGCGGTGCCGAGGCCGGTGTGTTCGAATCCATCCACGCCGGCATCGAGGCCCACGCGGATCTCGTCCATGCGGTGGGCATGGGCAACCACCTGACGCCCGGCACGATGCGCGGTCTCCACGACGGCGCGCACTTCCTCACGCGTCATCTGATCCTGGTCGATGAGCTTGATGAAGTCGACGCCGGCGTCGATCAGGCGCTGCACCTTGGCGCGGGCGTCGTCCGCTCCGGTCACGCCCCAGCGGAACTCACGCTCGTACGGCTCATACGGCGCGTGCTGGATGAACGGCCCCGACACGAAAAGCCGAGGGCCGGGGATCTCACCCGCGGCGATGCGCCGCTTGACGGTGAGGATGTCGTCCAGGCGGGCACCAAGGTCACGGGCCGTGGTCACGCCGGCCATCAACAGCTGGTGGGCGGCGATCGGCATCACCACGTCGGCGTTTCGCGTGCCGTACAAGTCGTCCCAGCGCTTGTAGTCGCCGTGACCAACGAGATGAAGGTGCACGTGCATGTCGATCAATCCGGGCATCACCGTCATGCCGTTGGCATCTACCACGGGAATGCCGGATGGCACGGGGACGTTCGCGGCCGCGCCGACGGCCACGATGCGCTCCCCAGCCACGAGGACGACCCCGTTCTCAATCACGGGACCGCCGTAGCCGTCAATGATCCGGCCACCCACGACGGCCATGGTCGCCGCGGGCCGCGTGGTGCTCTGGGCATGCAGGGAAGAGACGGCGAGGCAAGAGAGGAGGGCGGCGATCAGGAGGCGCATTGGTCGAGTGAACGGCGTTTGCGGTGGGTTCAATCCGTGAGGTGCGGTAGTCTGTGTGGACCGTCCATGGTTCCGTCATCCTGTGGCTGCACGCGCCAGGTCGCCCGGCACCGCGCAACAACGTCGCCGAGGTCGTCGGTCACATCGGCCACGGGATGGACGTCCATGGCAACGCTGACGTCCGGCATGTCGACGGTCGAGAGCGCCGTGAGCGTGCCTCTGGCTTTCTTGAGGTAGTCGACCTCGATTCTGATCACGATACCGCGCACCCGCGGAGGTAGCGCGGTCAGCATGGCGAGGCCGCTGGTCAGCTCGCCCAGGTTGGCCAGCGCCACCGCGTGAATCGACTGCAGGTGATTGCGAATCGCTCGTCGGTCCGACAGCCGGACCACGGCCCGACCAGGCTCGAGGGTAACGACCCTGGCGCCGAGCGTCCCTGTATACGGCACCATGCGCCCGAGCAGGCGACTGAAGAGCCAGGCGCCACCGGGGAGCGGTGCGAGGCGTCGCCATCGATCGAGCAGGCGTGCCCCGGGTGCGTCGAGCGCGCGCTCCGGCGTGGCATCGCGAACCGGCGTGCCCGCCCCGGATGAAGCCGCGGGTTTCACAGGTGACGCAGGAACCGCTGCGGGTCGATGAGAAAATCGCGAGTGATGGTCACGTGATCGAGCGAAGCATAAGGCACCGCCGCGACGGGCGATTCATCGAACGACCAGATCTCGGCGCCCGGAAACGCGAGCAGGATCGGGGAGTGCGTCGCGATGATGAACTGGGACTCCTGCGCGACCATCTCCATCAACATGGCGATGAGGGCGAGCTGACTTTGCGGCGAGAGCGGTGCTTCCGGTTCGTCGAGCAGGTAGAGGCCCCCAGGGACAAATCGGCTGCGGAAAACCGTGAGGAAGCTCTGGCCGTGCGAGTTGGCGTCGAGGTCCACGCCATAGCGTTGCTCCATGTCGTGCAACGATGCACGGATCGGCCCTTCGCGCAGCCCGCGCGCATATGCCGACGCATCCGCATACGATGCGGCAATGTCGCCAAGCTCGGCCACCATCTCCTCGCGCTGGCGTGCCAGCGCTTTGGTGAACCCAAAGAAGTCCTCGGCGCGAAGGAAGAATCCACGGGTCGCCCGCCTGGTCCAGCCAAGCCTGAGATCCGCCGCCAACTCGCGCTGGGCGCCGAGGGTGCCGTCGGAGCGGCTGTCCGCGGTCCCGATGGTTGGCAGTCCCACGGCAGCGGCGATACCCTCGAGCAGCGTGGACTTGCCGGACCCGTTCTCACCGACGAAAAACGTGACCGCCGCGCGGAACTCGAGCGCGGGGAGGCTTCGAATGGCCGGCACGCCGAACGGGAAGCGGTCGGGATCGCCCCGACCACGCTTCCGCTCGATGCTGCGTAGATGAATCATCGGCGATAAGTTCCGGCCCCCGGTTCGCCCGGGATCCTGATCGACACCATGTGGAGAACCTCCATGACCTACGTGCGGTACGCAACTCTCCTCTCCGGCCTGACGCTGCTCGGCGCCGTCGCCGATGCACAGGCGCGCAAGCCGTTCACGCCCGCAGACTGGTACAAGGTGCATCAGGTGGGCGCCCCGGCCATGTCACCTGACGGCAAGTACGTGGCGTACACGGTGACCACCGTCCGCGAAGGCGAGAACCGACGTCACACCGAGATCTGGGTCTCGCCGTCCGCGGGCGGCACCGCCCAGCGATTCACGAGCCCAGGCTACGAGAGCACCGCGCCGCGCTGGTCTCCCGATGGCACGTACCTGCTGTTCTCGTCACAGCGTGCGGGCTCCCGTGGTCGCACGTGGGGCATCCGGATGGACCAGCCCGCGGGCGAGGCCATGGAGATCGATCGCTTCCCGGCGGGCTCCATGCCAGCCGACCGCAGTCTGGCGGTGTGGACCGAAGCGACGGCCGCCGACACCAGCGCGCCGCGCGCGCCCGACATCTATCGGGACACGCCGGCGATGGCGCGTCCCCCCTATGGCGCGATCACCGCGCCGCTGGACCCCAAGCGCTTTGACGGGCGGCACATCACGGAAATGCGCTACAAGTCCAACGGGCCAGGCTTTCTTCCCGGACCGCGCGAGCGGCGCGCGTATCGGCCCACGCAGGTGTTCGTGCAGTCGTTCGAGCCGGGCGCGAAGAAGCGCATGGTCGACAGCACCGTGTACTCGCGTCGCGGCGCCGCCGTGTCGCCCGATGGTCGGTCGATCGCGTACGTCGCGGACCCCGCCATGCGCCCCGACTCGGTGGTCGAAGCCGAACGGGATTCGTTGGCGCGGCTTCCGTACGACGCGCGGCGCGACGAGCAGCCGCGCAACGACGCCGATGTTTTCGTGATCCCGGTGGCTGGCGGCACGCCGCGGCGCCTGACGAGTGCGATGGGGAGCGAGGGCGACGTGCAGTGGTCGCCGGACGGCAAATGGATTGCGTTCACGGCGGCGCCGACCCGCGTGACCAACCAGCGACTCTGGGTGGTGAATGCCTCCGGTGGCACGCCGGTCAACGTCCTCGGCGACTGGCAATACGAGCCCGATGGCTACGACTGGCTGCCCGACGGCAAGCTCGCGGTATCGGCATCGATCGGCGGGCGATCGGGCTGGTTCCTCGTCGATCCAGCGTCAAAGCAGATGAAGGAGGTCCTGGGCGGGCGCCGACGCATGAACGGATTCACGATGGGCATGTCGGCTTCCCAGGTGGCGTTCGTGGCGACCAGCATGGACAAACCCACGGAGCTGTTCATCGCGAATGCGGACGGCTCCAACGAACGAAAGCTCACCACGTTCAACGACGACCTGCTGGCAAAGGTCGCGTTCTCCGACGCCGAGCGCTTCACCTACGCGAGCGTGGGCGGCCTCGAGATCGAGGCGTGGTTGATGAAGCCGTACGGCTATGACCCCGCGAAGAAGTACCCGGCCGTGCTCTACATTCACGGCGGGCCGCACAGCGCGTACGGGGAGAACTGGTTCGACGAGTTTCAGAACCTGGCCGGGGCCGGGATGTTCGTGCTGTTCACGAATCCGCGCGGATCTTCGGGGTACGGCGCGAAGTTCACCTACTCCACCCGCGGTCGATGGTTTGCCGAGGACTATCAGGATCTCATGAAGGGCGTCGACATCATCGCCAGGAGGCCTGACGTTGACTCGACGCGACTCGGTGTCACCGGCGGCTCATACGGCGGCGTGATGACGGCCTGGGTGACCGTGAAGACGCAACGGTTCAAGGCCGCGCAGGCCGACCGCATGATCAGCAACTGGTGGTCGTGGTACGGAACGTCCGACGCACAGGGCCTGACCGAGTTCGAGTTCATGGGCAAGCCGTGGGATAACCCGGTCATGTACGACACGCTGTCGCCGATCCGCTACATCCGGAAGGTCAGGACGCCGACGTTCATCGTGCAGTCCGAGGAGGATCACCGCACGCCGATGACCGACGCCGAGCAATGGTTCATCGGCCTCAAGAAGCAGGGCACGCCGGTCGAGCTGGTGCGGTACCCGCGTTCGACACACGACCTCTCGCGCACGGGTGAGCCGTGGCTGCTCGTGGATCGGCTCGGTCGCCTGCGCCAATGGTTCACCTATTGGCTCAAGCCGGACGTGACGACGACCGCGCAGTAGGGATGTGGCCGCGAGCGTGAGCGAGCCGAGCGACCGCGGCGTCGAGCTGGTGACGCCGCGGCGCGACGCTACGGGTCGTCGCGTGGTCGCCTGGTACATCATGCTCGCGTTCGGGCCGCCGCACGTGAGCTGGCCCGTCACGCGTGGCGTTGACCCGGATTGCGCGGCATCGCAGCTGACGTGCTGCTGATCGCGCTGCTGGCGCTTCAGGGGGTGGCGCTCGCACTGGTCCTCACGCGGCTGGCGCCCGGTCGCACGCGGCGACCGCCGGTGGCGCCGCGTGCTGACGGCGTGCACGACACGACCGTCAGTGTCATCGTTCCGACCTACAACGAGGCAGCCAGAGTCTCGCGCTGCCTCGATGGTCTCGCGCGGCAGGGCGCCCCGCTGACGGAGATCCTCGTGGTCGACTCGGGCTCCGACGATGGCACGGACCGTCTGGTGCTCGCGGCCGCGGCACGCGACCGGCGCATACGCCTCGTCGTCGATCCACCACTCCCGCCCGGCTGGATCGGCAAGGTATGGGCGTTGCAGCACGGCCTTTCGCTGGCGCGCGGAGAGTGGGTGCTTGGCGTCGACGCGGATACCGAAGCGCGATCAGGCATGGTGGCCGGCGTGATCGCGGCAGCCCGCGACACCGCAAGCGAAGTCGTGTCGTTCTCCCCGCGGTTCGTGGGCATGACCGCTGCGGAGCAGTGGATCCAGCCGTCGATGCTCGTCTCGCTCGTATACCGCACAGGCGCTGCCGGTGCGAGGCGCCCCGAGCCGAACACGGTGCTGGCCAACGGCCAGTGTTTTCTCGCGCGCCGCGACGTACTGCTCGCGCACGGTGGCTACGAACTCGCGCGCCGCTCCTGGGCCGACGACGTCACGCTGGCGCGCGTGCTCGCGCGCCGGGGGGTGCGCGTGGACTTCCTGGATGGCTCTCGGCTGTACGATGTGCGCGCGTACACGTCGGTCGGGCAGATGTGGCGCGAGTGGGGGCGTTCGTTCGATCTCTCCGACGCCACGACGAGGGCTCGCCAATGGCTCGACGTGGTCCTGGTGCTCTTCGCGCAGGGCGTGCCCGTGCCGTATGTGCTGCTCGCGGCTTGCGGGGCAGCGCCCCGCAGCGGCGCCCTGCTCGGGGTGAACGCGGCCCTGGTCGCGATTCGCGTTGCCATGCTCGGCGCGCTCAGGGCGAGCTATGCCGAACGCACCATCGGCTTCTACCTCTCACCACTCGCGGATCCACTGGCCGCGCTGCGCCTGCTCTGGTCGACGCTCAGGCGTCCGCGGCAATGGCGGGGACGCCCCCTCAGCTCATGACTACCCGATCCCTCGCTGGTTCAGATCTGCTTGACCTCCGCGACCAGCTTGGTGAGGCTCGCCTTGGCGTCGCCAAAGAGCATGGCCGTCTTCGGCATGTAGAACAGTTCGTTTTCGATGCCCGCAAAGCCTGCGGCCATTGAGCGCTTGAGCACGATCGTCGCGCGTGCCTTGTCGACGTCAAGAATCGGCATGCCGTAGATCGGGCTCGCCGGATCGGACCGTGCCGCGGGATTCACCACGTCGTTGGCGCCAATCACGAGCACCACGTCGGTGCTCTCGAACTTGTCGTTGATCTCGTCCATGTCGAACAGCCGATCGTACGGGACGTTGGCTTCGGCAAGCAGCACGTTCATGTGGCCGGGCATGCGCCCGGCGACGGGATGGATCGCGTACTTCACGTCGCCGCCGCGCTTCTCCACCAGTTCGGCCAGTTCGCGCACCACGTGCTGCGCCTGGGCGACCGCCATGCCGTAGCCCGGGACGACGACCACCTGGTTGGCGTAGGCGATCTGTACGGCGGCGTCCTCGACGCTCACCGATCGCACCGTGCCTGCGGCGGTGCTGCCCCCGGTCGCGGCCGACCCGCTCTCGCTGCCGAACGCGCCAAACAACACCGAGCGAAACGAACGGTTCATGGCCTTGCTCATCAGCACCGAGAGGATCACGCCTGACGCGCCATCAAGCGCACCGCAGATGATCAGGATCATGTTGCCCAGCGCAAAGCCCGTCGCCGCCGAGGCCAGGCCGGCGTACGAGTTGAGCAGCGCGATGACGACGGGCATGTCGGCGCCGCCGATGGGCAGCACCAGCGAGAAGCCGATCACGGACGCGAGGGCAATCAGCCCGTAGAAGAGCCGCGAGTCGGCCGGGTCGAGGATCAGCGCGACCAGCAGGACGAGCGCCAGCCCGACGAGCGCGAAGTTGAGGTAGTTCTGCCCGGCGAAGGTGATGGGTCGACCGGGGAGCAGCTCCTGCAGCTTGCCGAAGGCGATGAGCGAGCCGCAGACCGTCAGCGCGCCGAGCATGACCTCGAGGCCGAGGGCGCCCATGGTGAACGCGCTGAGGCCGGTGGCGCCGGTGGCGTGGTAGGCATGGTGATACTCGGCGACGCCGACGAGGGTGGCGGCCGAGGCGCCGAACGTCTGCGCGATGGCGATGCGCTGCGGCATCGCCGTCATTGGCACCTTCACGCCCAGCGGGTAGCCGATCACCGTGCCGATGACGAGCCCGGCCGCAATCCACGTGTAGGTCAGGATCTGCGCGGACACCAGGGTCCCGATGACGGCGAGCAGCATGCCCACCGCGGCGATCTGGATGCCGCGTCGCGCCTTGTCCGGTTGCGTCAGGCCCCGGATGCCGACGATGAACGCGATCGACGCCAGGACGTAGGTGAGCTGGATCGCCAGTTCGCGGCCCGAGAGGGTCGGCATCGGCTATTTCCCGTGTGGCTTGGGGGCCCCGCCGTCCTTGCGGAACATGGCGAGCATCTTGTTGGTGAGCAGGAAGCCGCCGACGACGTTGATCGTGGCCATGATCACGGCGACGAACCCGAGGACCGTGGCGAACGTGCCATACCGGCCGCCGGCCGCGATCAGCGAGCCAACCAGCGAAATGCCGGCGATGGCGTTGGTGGCACTCATCAGCGGCGTGTGGAGCAGGGCGGGGACCCGGCTGATGAGCTGGTAGCCCAGGAAGGCGGCGAGGATGAAGACGTAGATCTGAAGGATGATCGTCATGAGCGGGCGGAGCCGGCGTGGGAGAGGCACATCGGGCCGACGATCTCGTCCTCGAGGTTGATCGGGATCGCGGCATCCTTGATCATGTGCTGCAGCAGCGTGAGCACATTCTTGGCGAACATCACCGACGCGTGATACGGCACGGACGCCGCGACGTTGACGGCGCCGATGACTTGCACCCCGTTCACGTCGCGCGTCTCGCCCGGGACCGTGAGTTCACAGTTGCCTCCGGTCTCTGCGGCGAGGTCCACGATCACCGCGCCCGGGCGCATCGTGCCGACCATGTCGGCGGTAATCAGGCGCGGCGCGGAGCGACCCGGGATCTGCGCGGTGGTGATCACGAGATCCTGGTCGCGAAGGTGCGCCGCAAGCGCCGCCATCGTTTGCGCCTGCTCGTCGGCGGTCTGCGCGCGCGCGTAGCCACCGGCCACCTCTGCGTCTTTCGAGGGGTCGGGCCCGACGAACGTCGCGCCGAGCGAGAGGACCTGCTCCCGTGCGGCCGCGCGAATGTCGAAGCCCGACACCGTCGCGCCAAGGCGACGTGCGGTGGCAATAGCCATGAGGCCGGCGACGCCGGCCCCGATGACGAACGCCTTTGCCGGTGGGATGCTCCCCGCGGCGGTCGTCAGCATCGGCAACAGCTTGGACGTCGCCGCCGCACCGATCAGCACCGCCTTGTACCCGGCCACCGTGGCCTGCGACGACAGGATGTCCATCGACTGCGCGCGCGTGATGCGCGGCACGCGTTCGAGCGCCAGTACCGTGACCCGACGCGACGTCAGGCATTCCAGTACGTCCGTACTCGTCGCCGCTGGCAGGAGCGAAATGAGGATGCTGCCTTCGCGCAGGGCCGCCGCCTCGTCCAGCGATGGCTTCTGGACCTTCACCACCACGTCGCACGTGCCGAGGATCGATCGCGCGTCGTCCACAAGTTCGGCTCCCGCGGTCGCGAACGCATCATCGGAGCAGAAGGCGGGGACGCCCGCGCCGCGCTGCACGCGCACGCTCACCCCGGACCGAACGAGGCGGGCAACGCTGTCCGGGACGAGACCAACACGCCGCTCGCCGGGCGCGCTCTCGCGGGGAACCCCGATCCACATGCGTAACTCCCATGGCTTGGACGGGCCGGAATGTCGGTGGGTGACCACGCAAAGACAAGGCGACGCGAGCGCTCCGACGCGGGGGTCGCGGGCACGTGGGCCTTGCGCCGGCCCGACGCCCGCCACACGCGGAGTCCCGTGCCAGGCACTCGGCCGCCGCAGACCACGTTAGGCGCGGTGCCACCGGGCCGGCGGAAGCGGTGCCGGTCTGCCGCCCCTCGTTGGTCCGTCGGCGCTAGGGTCTATACGTCACGCTGACGTAGGGACGCATCTTCTCCTCGTAGGGCTCATCGAGCGAGTACCCCACACCAAAGCGGATGCGCGTCGACGGCAGCGTCACGAACCCGATCGTGGGAAAGGCGAACTCGTTCTCGAGCCCCAGCACCCGCCGGTAGCTCGTGACACTGTCGCCCGCGGCAATCCACGTCGCGTACGGGTGCACCCTGAACAGGCGCATCGACGCGCGATACATCTCGACCCGGCGACCTGACGTGTAGCCCACCGGCACCGACGGCAGGGAGATCCGCTGACTCAGGTACGCCTGATCGATGAAGGGCAGGTAGGCCCCACCGACCGCGAACTGTTCGAACGCGCGGCCAAACTCACCGGGCCCGGGTTCGGTCACCGATCCGCGCGTTGCTTCGAGTCGGAGCTCGCGACGTGCGCCGCCAACGGTCAGCGAGGCGGTGACGAGGCGTCGTGTCCACCGATCGCCATCGGTGCTCCCTTCGGTGACCGACGCCGCTACGCGCGGCGTGATGGTCGCCCCACGCAGCGGCAACGAAAGACGACCGCGCACTTCACCAAAGCCCATGGCCCGTGAGGCCGCGTCGAGCTGGTTCCCGTCCACGCGACCCGCGCTTCCGCCGGCGCGCAGCGCCCACCCGTAAGCGGACAGCTCGCGCCCCTTGCGAGCCGAGACGCCCAGGCCAGTGAAGCGCGAGTCGATGTTGAGCGAGGCAAACGATCCGGAGCGCTGCTTTGATGGTGCGTGATCGCCGTACCAGAGGCTCCCGTCGATCTCGACGAGCGTCGTGCGGAACGTCGTCATGGCTGATCCTCCGCGCCACGCCCCGCGCTGTCCGTAGGCGCCCTGCAGCAGCGTGCTCCACCGTCCCACCGGGTCGACGGTGCCGACCATCAGGCTCCCCATGTCGCCATCCGGGCCGACGCTGATGCCCGGGAGCGCGCGCCACCCGCGGGGCCCGAGTGCATAGTCGGACGGTCCGTTGATCGGCCCCGGCGCAAACGTGCGCCCGGGCTCGGCGCGCCGCGGTGCCGCCGGGAACGATCGTGGATCGAGCGACACCACCGTGGCAGCCGGCGCCCCGCTCGGCACGCGGCGAAGATCGTAACCGCGCGCGTGCAGGTTGAGGAACCACACGCGGCCGTCCGGCCCCACGTCGGGCCCGGCCACACCGCCGGTGACGCGAGTGATCGCCCGCCCCTCGTGCGTCGCGGGGTCCAGCACCTCCAGGTTGGCGATGCCTCCGGCCTCGCTCACCGTGACGAGTCGACCGTCGGGCGTCCAGCTGGGCGAATAGCGCGCCACGCCGTCGCGCGCCGGTAGCGACGTTTCGGCGCCGGTTCGCGCGTCCAGGATCGACACGCTCCAGACGCCGTCGCGCTGCACCGAGACCGCGATCCGCTGCCCATCGTTGGAGAGCCTGGCTCGGTGGAACACCACCGTTGGCGACCCCGCGGCGATCGTGGTCCACGAGCCACGTTCGAGGTCCACGCGAACCACGTCACAGATGCCGGCGCGACACCGCACACCAACCGCGGTCCGCCCATCAGGCGCGGGATCGGCCGAGCGGATGCCCGCTCCCCGTGTCACGCGGCGAAGGCGACCCGAGGCATGATTCCAGATGAACAGGTCGGGTCGTGTGGCGCCATCGCCAAGCGTCTCATCGCGCGAGAGCAGCAGTCGCTGATTGTCCGCGAACCAGCGTGGGGCATCGTGCCCGCGGCCGCGCGAAGGGTGCAGGGTGGCGACGGCCCGTTTGTGCGGGGGGAACGAGTCGTACGGCATCACGTCCTGCGGATCGCGCGCGAGCTGTTGCCGACGGCCGCGCACGACCCCGCTGTCGAGCCCTTCGTTCGCGGTGCGCCACACCAGCACGCGCGCCGGGCCGGTGGCGGATCGGACGACCACCGCGACGAGGCGCCCGTCACGCGAGACCGCAGGGTCGCCCGTGCCCCAGGCGAGGCGCTGGACCAGGTCCCCTTCCACGAGTCCCGCCTGTCGCAGGGTGCGCCGCACGTCGAGCGCCTTCTCCATGACGTCGGTGGCAAAGGCCCCATACAATTCGTCGGGCGGCGCGCCATACACACCACGAAACGCCTCGGTGAACGATCGGCGCTCGACGGCGCTCATGCGGCGCCAGAGGTGCTGCAGCGAGGAATCACCACGCCGCACGGCCAGCCACTCGAGAAACGCGGATCCCACGAGGTAGCGCATCGCGCCACCGAGGTAGCCTCTCGTGCCATTGAGCTCCGCATAACGAGGGAGCTGCCCCTCGAGGGCCCATTGGCGCAGGATCGCCGGGCGCCCGACGCTGTTGGGGCGGCCGCTGCCAGTGAGTCTCCCTTCGATGTACGTGGCGTAGCCTTCGAAGACCCAGGGCGGCGCCTTGCGCGCCACCGGCCCCACGCGCGCCGGGAGCATGCGCCACAGCAGGCGCTCCGTGGCGTTGCGCGGGCGCACGGTCAGGTGCGCGATGTGGGCGTACTCGTGAACCGCCAGCACTTCGCCCCAGCCGCGATGCGTGCCAAAGGTCGGTGACGGCGTCGGCGGCGTGGGCCACAGGAAGATGGTCGGGCTGTCGAGGAGCGGAATGGCGAAGCCGTTGGCGACGTTGGTCGGATCCTCCACCATCACGGTGACGCGGCGGCCGGGTCGACTGCCGACGAGCTGATTCACCGCGCTGGCGTATTGCTCCATGCGTTCCGCGATCGGTCGGACCCACGTGCGCATCGACGCCGGATAGTGAAATCGGAACGACGTGGTGGTGATCGTTTCCCAGGGGATCGTGGGTCGCGTGAGGTACTGCGCCTCGGCGTTCGCGGAGGCGAAGACGAGGGCGAGCGCGACAAACGATCGAGTGATCGAGCGGGCCGGCATGGGCGCGGGGGTCGAAGTCACCGGGCGCCTGACGAGGCTGACGTCGCCGATACGGCCCGTCCCGGGAAAGCTAGCAGCCCGGTCCGTGCGGGCGATCGTCGTGGATCACGCCTCGCGTGTGACGCTGCTCGCGTGCGCCATGGCCTCCAGCCTGGCGATGCGCTGCGCCATCGGGGGGTGGCTCGCCCCCCAGCGCGAGGCCGCCGCGACGCGACCGAGTGGATCGGCGATGCACAGGTGCGCACTGCCGCGCTTGATCGCGCGCGTCGGCCCTGCGGCCGATTCGATCCTGCCTAACGCAGATGCCAGCGCCAGCGGGTTGCGCGTGAACTGGGCGCTCATGGCGTCCGCCAGGTATTCGCGCTCCCGTGACACGGACAGCGCCAGCAGCCGCAGGATCAGCGGGGCGAGCAGCCAGCTCACGACCCAGAGGACCAGGGCCACGAGCAGCAGCGGATTGCCGCCCTTCTTGCCGCCGCGGGATCCCGCCATGCGCATCCGACCCGTCCCGCGCATCATCCGCCACATGCCGTCGCCGAGCAGCGTGACGGTTCCGACGAGCGCCGCGAGCAGGGTCATCAGGCGCACGTCGAGATTGCGCACGTGCCCCATCTCGTGACCGATCACGGCCTGCAGCTCTTCGCGCGTGAGGGTGTCGAGCAGGCCCTGCGTGACCGCGATGTGCGCCTGCCGTTCGTCGTGCCCCGTCGCGAACGCGTTCGGGTCCTCGTCAGGCACGATCCACGTGCGCGGCCGCGGAAGGCCGCTCGCCACGCACATCTCCTCGACCACGTTTACGAACCGACGCTCGGCGTCGGTGGCGGGCGTCACGACCTCGCGGGCGCTGGTCGACCACAACACGCTGCCAGGGCCGCGCCTCCAGGCCCAGGCGGCCATGCCCCCGGCGACGAGCGTCAGCGCGATCCCGAACCACGGCACCACGTGCCGGTACTGTTCCGGTTCCGCTCCCGCCGTGTAGGCCATCGCGATCCAGTCGCCGCCGAAACCGAGCCAGGCGAAGAACACGATGAACCCGAGCACGACCCAGCGGGAGCGCGACCGGTTGCGGGCCTGTTGCGTGAAGAGGTCGACGGGGGCGTCCATGGCGATCGGGGCGGCGACAGGCGTCCGGAGCCCGCTGCCCGGGCTCCGGCCCCTGCGCGGGATGCCTAGAGTTCGACCTTCGGGACCGCGCGCTCAGCCGCATCCTCGATCTCCCACAGCTCCACCGGGCTCGCTCCCGCAAAGCCCGCGATGAACACCGTGGGGATCTGTCGCTGCCTCGTGTTGTACTGCGTGGCCACGTCGTTGTAGTGCTGTCGCGCGAACGCGATCTTGTTCTCCGTGCTCGTCAGCTCTTCCTGCAACTGGGCGATGTTCCCCGTGGCCTTGAGGTCGGGATACGCCTCCACCACGGCAAGCAGGCGCGTGAGCGCGCCGCTCAGCTGCGATTCGGCGGCCGCCGTCTCCCGGACGCCGGCGCCAGACGACTCCACCTGGATCGCCTTGTTGCGCGCCGCCACCACCGCCTCCAGCGTTTCGCGCTCGAAGTTCATCGCGCCCTTGACCGTCGATATGAGGTTCGGGATCAGGTCATGGCGACGCTTGAGCTGCACGTCGATCTGCTTCCAGCCGTTCATCACCTGATTCTTGAGCGCGATCAGCCCGTTGTACGCGCCAGCAAACCACAGCGCGAGGACGACGAGCACCAACAGGACGACGATCATGTCGGACTCCGGTGAAGGACACCGCGGAAACGATTCGTGGGACGCAGCAGCCGGCCGCGTCCCACGCTTCTCTTACGAAGACTCGAGCCGACTGGTGTCAGCGTTGACCCTGCTTCTGCTTTCGCGCTGCCACCGCGTCCTGGATCCACGTCAGCGGCATGAGAAAGAGCGGGGTGAGAAAATGCCCCAACAACAGGTTGACCCAGGTCAGGGCGAGGAAGAAGGCGCCGAGCCCGAGTCCGGCCCAGAGCGTGCCCAGCGGTCCGTGCGTCTCCACGTGTGGCCTCGGTGAGGGGAAGTTCCTGCGGGCAAGATAGACCCGCGCTGCGCCGCCCGGTAGCCGCGAGCGCGGTCGATAGATTGCGAGGGTGCGCACGCCACCCCAGGCCACCGGCCCCGCAGGCGCCATCGATCGGCTCCTTGCGAGTCATGACCGCCTCCTTCTCGCCGTCTCCGGAGGTCTGGATTCCATGTGCCTGCTGGCGTTGGTGGCGGAGCGTCTCACCGGGCGCAGAGACGTATGCGTTGCCACATTCGATCACGGTTCGGGTCCTCGTGCCACCGAAGCGGCGCAGTTCGTCGTCGAGCGCGCGCGCGCCGCGGGACTCGCCGTGCACTCGGGGCGCGCCGGGTCCGTTGCATCCACCGAGGCCGCGTGGCGCGAGGCGCGGTGGAGGTTCCTGCGCGAGCGGGCGGCGGCGCACGATGCCGTGGTTGTGACCGCGCATTCCGCTGATGATCAGCTCGAGACGGTGGTCATGCGCATCCTTCGAGGAACCGGCGCCCGCGGACTCGCGGGCCTCCTGGCCAACACGCCCGGCGTCGCGCGCCCCTTTCTCGAGACTCGGCGGAGCGACCTCGCCGAGTTGGCGAGCGACCGGGAGCTTGCGTGGGTGGAGGACCCCTCCAACGCCGATCGTCGTTTCTTTCGGAATCGCGTGCGACTCGACCTGCTCCCGGCACTCGTGGCCGTGAGGCCCCAGCTTCCCGCCGAGCTGATGGCGCTTGGCCGCAAGGCTGCCGCCGTGCGTGCGACCGTCGATGGGATCGCGACACGATGGGAGGTCTCACGCACTGGCCAGACCCTCACGATCGACGCCTCGCTGCTCTCGGCGCTCGATCGCGAGGCTCGCGCGCTGGCGTGGCAGTCGATCCTGCAGCGAAACGGCATCGTGCTCGATCGCCGCGGCCTCGTGCGACTTTCGGCGCTGGACCAGCGGGCGCCCACCGGGTATCGCCTCCAGTTGTCTGGTGGGATCGAGGCCATGCGTGTGCGTGAAGGTGTGGTGCTCCAGCCGCTCGTGCGGCACGCGAGCGCAGCCGTGACCCTTCGTGATGGCGACTCGACGTTCGGGCCGTGGCGGTTCACGCTGGGCGCTCCGCAGTTCGCGCCATCAGGCCCCGTCGTGCCGCAGGCGTGGGAGACCTGGGTCCCGGCTGCGGCGCGCCTCGAAGTTCGCGAGTGGACGCCGGGAGATCGGTTGCACGGAGGGCCGGGCCGCCTCACGCGCCGCGTCGCGCGTTTCCTTTCGGACGTCGGCATCCCCGGTCCCGCGCGGAGGGGGTGGCCCGTCGTCGTAGCAGACGGCGAGATTATCTGGATTCCAGGAGTGCGCCGCGATTTTGCGGAACCCGTCCGGTCCGGCAGACCGATCCGCCGATTGGTGTGTGAGCGCCCCAGTAGCTGACCCGCGCCTCCTTGGCCGTCAGGTGAAGCGTATCGCGATCACCGCCGAGCAGATCGAGGCCCGGGTCCGGGAACTCGGACAGGCGATCACCGACTCGTATCCGGACGGGGATCTCCTCGTCCTTGGGTTGCTGAAGGGGAGTTTCATCTTCGTCAGCGACCTGGTCCGCAGCATCATGCGGCCCTTACAGGTGGATTTTCTCGTCGTGTCGTCGTACGGCAGCGACGTCGTCTCCAGTGGCAACGTGCGGCTGGTGTACGATCCGGAAACACGCCTGGAGGGGAAGCACATATTGTTGGTGGAGGACATCGTGGATTCCGGGCGCACGCTCGGCCGGGTGATCGATGTGCTCCGCGCGCGCCAGCCCCGGTCCATCGAAGTCTGTGCGCTGCTCGACAAGCACGTGGCCACGTTCCTGCCGCACCCGACGAAGTTCGTTGGATTCGATGCACCCAACGAGTTCCTTGTGGGGTATGGACTGGACCACGCGGAAAACTTTCGGCATCTGCCGTACGTAGCCAGCCTGCAGTAGGACTCACACGCGTCACATGGCTCCCATTCCTCCGAAGAAGCAGTTCAGCTGGGGTCGACTCTCGAAGGGTCTGTCGTTCTGGATCCTCGTGCTCCTGATCCCGGTCGCCATCATCCAGTTTTCGGGCGCACGCGGCGAGCCGGCCGCGGCAGTCGAGTATTGGCAGTATCGGGCCGAGCTCGCAAAGGGCAACATCGTCAAGGCCACGGTGCAGGGTGGCAAGCAGGTCAACGGTGAGTTCCGCCAGAAGATCAGCGTGAACGGTCGCCAGATCGCGAAGTTCGTCACCAAGCTGCCGATGAAGGACTCGGAAGACGAGGTGCGGGCGCTCCTTGCACAGAACGTGAAGATCGACGCACAGGAGGAGCGGCCATCGGTGGCGGGGTTCCTGCTCACGATCCTGCCCTACGTCATTTTCATCGGCCTCTGGATCTTCCTGTTCCGGCAGATACAGGCGGGCGGCGCCAAGGCCTTTTCGTTCGGAAAGTCCAAGGCCAAGCTGCTGACCGGCGACACGCCCAAGGTGACCTTTGCCGACGTGGCCGGGTGCGACGAGGCCAAGGTTGAGCTGCAGGAGATCATCGAGTTCCTCAAGGATCCCCAGAAGTTCACCAAGCTCGGGGGGCGCCTGCCCAAGGGCGCGTTGCTGGTCGGGCCGCCGGGAACGGGCAAGACGCTGCTGGCCAAGGCCGTGGCGGGTGAGGCCGGCCGTCCGTTCTTCTCCATGTCCGGCTCCGACTTCGTCGAGATGTTCGTTGGCGTGGGTGCCTCGCGCGTGCGCGATCTGTTCGAGCAGGGCAAGGCGAACGCCCCCTGCATCATCTTCATCGACGAGATCGATGCCGTCGGACGGCACCGCGGGGCGGGGCTGGGCGGCGGGCACGACGAGCGGGAGCAGACGCTCAACCAGCTGCTCGTCGAGATGGACGGGTTCGAGTCCAACGACGGAGTGATCCTGATCGCCGCGACGAACCGGCCCGACGTGCTCGACCCCGCGCTGCTGCGCCCGGGCCGCTTCGACCGGCAGATCGTGGTCGACGCGCCGGACCTGCGCGGTCGCGAGGGGATCCTTCGCGTGCACATGCGCAACAAGCCGATTGCTGACGACGTCGACATCACGGCGGTTGCTCGCGGGACGCCGGGGATGGCCGGTGCGGAGTTGGCGAACCTGGTGAACGAGGCTGCGCTGCTCGCGGCGCGCCGCGGGCACGAGCGCATCTTCATGGCCGACTTCGAGGAGGCCAAGGACAAGGTGATGCTCGGCGCCGAGCGCAAGTCGCTCGTCATGAAGGAAGAGGAGCGCCGCCTCACGGCCTACCACGAAGCCGGACACGCCGTCTGCGCGGTGATGGTCAAGGGCAATGATCCGCTCCACAAGGTCACGATCGTGCCGCGCGGTCGCGCCCTCGGCGTGGCGTTCACGCTGCCCGAGGACGACCGCGTGTCCGTCACCCGCGAGCAGATCGAGGCGCGACTCGTGATGGCGTACGGGGGTCGCGTGGCCGAGGAACTGATCTTCGGCCGGGACCGCGTGACCACCGGCGCGGCCAGCGACATCCAGCAGGCTACCGGCATTGCGCGTCGATACGTGACGCAGTGGGGACTCTCGGACGCCATCGGCCCGATCCTTGTCGGGGAAAACGAGCAGGAGGTGTTCCTCGGCCGGGAGATCATGAGTCGGCGAGAGGTGTCGGAAGACACCGCGCAGCTCGTCGACGCCGAGGTGAAGCGCGTGGTGGACGTCGCGTATTCGCGCGCCACGCAGACGCTGACCGAGCACATGGGGCTGCTGCACGCGGCAGCGAAGGCGCTGCTCGAGCGTGAAACGCTGACGCGAGACGACTTCGACCGTCTGATCCGCGGTGACACGTTGCCGCCGCGCGCGCCGGCGTCACCCACGGTGCCGCCCGCCGCTCCGACGAGCACGGTCCTGCCGCCACTCAAGCCCGTGGCTCCCCCGCTGCTCGGCGGGCCCGAGCCCTCGCCCGCCTGACGCAGGCGACCTAACGATTCTACCGCCCCGGTGACCCCACGGTTGCCGGGGCGGTTTGGTGTTAGCTTTGCGCGCGATGCTCCCCAGAGTCAGCGCGACGGTGCGGCGGCACCCGGCCGCCACGGTTGGCGTGATGCTTCTCGGCGTCTACCTGGCGACCCTCGCGCCTTCCGTCACGCTGTGGGACAGCGGCGAGTTTCTCGCCGCGGTACGCACGCTGGGTATCCCGCACCCGCCGGGCACGCCCCTGTTCATCTACCTGGCTCGGGCGTGGTCACTCGCCCTCGCTCCCCTCGACTTCACGGTCGCGGTCAACGCGGGTTCCGCCGTGGCCAGCGCGTTGGGCATAGCGCTCCTCGTGCAGGTCTTCGTGGCACGTGCCGGAGTCGGGCCAACCGTCAGCGCAGGCCTGGTCGCCGGCCTGGTGAGCGCCGTGTGGCAGAGCGCCACCGAGACCGAGGTGTACGCCTGGGCGCTCTGCCTGGGGGCCGTGATGGTGTGGGTCGGGGACCAGGCAGGTCGCTCCTGGTCCTCTCGCCATCGGGCTCTGTTGGCGTTCTGCTTTGGCCTTGCGGTGCCGCTGCATATCAGCGCGCTCGTTGCTGGGCCGGCGGCGGTGCTGTTGGCGGCGACCGACTCGGGTGGCTCCCTTTCGTTGCGCGCTTCGCTCGCGCCGCTCGCGGCGTGGCTCGTCGCCGTTGGCATCGGCGTCACGTCGCCGCTGGTGATCGCGGTCGGGGGTGCGTTTGCGCTGGTGTCCATCGCGCTCGCCGCCGGAGGCCAGGACAGCCGTCGCCTCGACGGGATACTGGCCGTGATGCTTTCCGTGCTTGGGGCCACGTTCGTCCTCGTCATGCTCGTGCGCGCCGCACACGACCCGGCGGTGAACCAGGGCAATCCCGTCACATGGCAGTCGCTGCTCGATGTGATCGGCCGCACGCAATACGACGTGCCGCCGTTCTGGCCGCGCCGCGCGCCGCTGTGGCTCCAGCTGGGAAACCTGATTCAGTACGCGGACTGGCAGTTTGCGCTTGGTGTCGACGATGCGCCGGGGCCGTCCTTGCTTCGTACGCCGGTCACGATCGCCTTCGCTGGGCTCGGCATTCGCGGGGCCGTGGCGCACCGTGCCCGGGACGCACGCGGCTTTCGTGCGTTGGGCCTGCTCTGCGTTGCTGCGTCGATCGGCGTCGTCGGCATGCTCAACCTGCGCGCCGGACCTTCGTACGGGTGGGGCGTGCTGCCGGACGGTGCGCCTCGTGAGGCGCGCGAACGTGACTACTTCTTCGCGCTTGCTTTTGCTTGTTGGGGACTCTGGGCCGGAACCGGCATCGCGGCGTTCGCCCGCGATGCGTCCAGGCGCTGGATCGCCGCGTTCGTGTCGGCCACGGCGGTGCTTCCCCTGCTGCTGAACTGGGCGTCCACGAATCGACGTCGACACCCCGACGCGCAGTTGGCGGCCGCGCTGGGCATCGAGTCCCTGCGCGCCGCACCGCCGAACGCGGTGCTGATTCTTGCCGGCGACAACGACTCGTATGCCGCCTGGTGGGCGCAGCACGTGCGCGGCGTGCGCCCTGACATCACTCCGGTTACGGTTCCGCTCTTGCCCGCTGATTGGTATCGCGCCGAGCTCGCGCGTCGCGCCCGACTGCTCGACTCGGCGTCAGCCGGCCGCTGGCGCGGGACAACCGTCACGCTGCAGCAGATGGCTGCCGCCGCGGCGCGCGAAGGTCGACCGCTGGCCGTGGCGGTCGGGGTCTCGCGATCGGAACGGCTCTCGATGGGATCGGGTTGGCGTTTCCTGGGGCTGGTGTACGTGCGCGAGCCTGCGGCCCAGGATCAATCCGTGGATCGATCGGCCGCGGTGCGCAGTGCGAGTGCGCTTCGCTCGCTGGGCGTCTCGAGCGACACGCGAGCTCTACGTGACGGCACCGGGCGCTACGTGATGCGACTCCTGCAATGTCCCGAGGTCGCCGTCGCGCAGGCGCCCGGCCAACGAGGAGGCGGTGGCCTGCTTGAAACGACGTGTAACTATTGATAGCTTCTTGCGTTATGCCGTTTTCGGGCCTTGCTGCACGCGTGCAGGAAATCCGTGGGCGCGTAGCGGCCGCAGTGGCCCGTGGGGGCCATGATCAGGCCGTGGAACTTGTCGCAGTGACCAAGACCTACGGTCCGGACGCCGTGTTGGCTGCCTGGGACGCGGGGGTGCAGCGGGTGGGTGAAAATCGCGTGCAGGAAGCGCTCGAGAAGATGGACCAGGTCGACGTTCCGGTCGAATGGCACCTGATCGGACACCTGCAGCGCAACAAGGCGCGGCACGCCGGCCGATTCGCTCTCGTGCACTCGGTGGACAGTCTGCGGCTCGCCGAGGCGCTCTCGGCGGAAGGGGTGGCGCGCGGCAGGCCACTGGACGTGTTGGTGCAGGTGAATGTCTCTGGCGAGCAGAGCAAAGGTGGCTTTGCGGCGGCGGAACTGGAGGCGAATGCTGACGTGCTGAGGACGTTGCGTGGGGTGGTCGTGCGGGGGGTGATGACCATGGCGCCGCTCGATGCGTCCGAAGGCGTGCTGCGACAGACGTTTGGTGGTGCGCGCGCCGCCCTGGGTCGACTGCAGGTCGCAGGGCACGCGAGTGCGCGAGAGCTGTCGATGGGCATGTCGAGTGACTTCGAGGTGGCGGTCGAGGAGGGAGCCACGATGATCCGTTTGGGTTCGATTCTCTTTGGAGCGCGAGCGTAATGGCCGACGATGCCTTTCACCTCACCCCGCTCGACATTCGCCGCTTTGACTTCGGCAACGCGCTGCGCGGCTACGATCGGGCCCGGGTCGACCAGTTCCGTGAGCAGGTCGCCAACGAGGTCGAACGCCTGCTGCGCAACGCGCAGGGGCTCGAGGCCAAGGCGCAGGGCTTTCACGAGCAGTTGCGCGCGTTTCGGGAACGAGACAAGGCCATCAACGAAGCGCTGATCTCCGCGCAACAGCTGCGCGCGGAGGTCAAGGAACAGGCCGAGCGCGAGGCACAACTGATCCTGCGCGAGGCGAAGGCTGAAGGCGATCGGATCGTGGCTGCCGCGCATAACGAGTCGCGCCGGATCGAGGCCGATCTCGATGGGTTGGTGAAGCAGAGGCGTGCCTACCTGCTGCAGTTGCGGAGCCTCGTGGAGCGTCAGCTGGCGGAGATCGAGGCCGCGGAAGCGAGCCCGGGCCCGGCGGTGCGCGCGCCAGCCGTGGCCGAACCGGCCACCATTCCCGCCGCGACGCCGCTCTGGCTGGACTCCGTCGTGAAGGACTGATCACGCGACCGGATACCATCGCTCGACCAGGACTGGACACTTTCGCCGCTCATGCCCGACACCTCGCTACACACGTTCGAGACGATCGAACGGGCGGCCGCCGTGGTGCGCGCCCGGTTCGGGCGCCCGCCGGAGGCGGCCATCATTCTTGGCACCGGACTTGGTGGGCTGGCCGCGCGTATCGCGGCCGACGTCACCATCGACTACGGGGACATTCCGGGCTTTCCGCTCTCCACGGTGGAATCGCACGCCGGCCGGCTGATCTGCGGCACGCTGTCCGGCAAGGTTGTGATCGCGATGCAGGGCCGATTCCACCGGTACGAGGGGTATTCGTTGCAGCAGGTCACGTTCCCCGTGCGGGTGCTGCGCGCGCTTGGCGCACGTACGCTCGTCGTTTCGAACGCGTGCGGAGGCATGCATCCGCTCTGGAACGCCGGTGACCTCATGCTGATCGCCGACCACATCAACCTGCTGGGCGACAGCCCGCTCATCGGTCGCAACGACGACCGCCTGGGGCCACGATTCCCGGACATGTCGGAGCCGTATGCGGCGGACCTTCGCGCGCTCGCGCGTGACGAAGCCGGTCGTCTGGGGCTCACGCTGCGCGAGGGCGTCTACGTGGCGGTGACGGGGCCCGCGCTGGAAACGAAGGCGGAGTACCGGTTCCTTCGCTCGATTGGCGCCGATGTGGTGGGCATGTCCACGGTGCCGGAAGTCATCGTGGCGGTGCATGGCGGCATGCGCGTGCTGGGGCTTTCGATCATCACCGACATGTGCCTGCCCGATGCCCTGGAGCCCGCGAGTCTCGATCGCATCATCGCGATCGCGGCAAAGGCCGAGCCGGGCCTGACGACTCTGGTGGCAGGCGTGGTGGGGCGCCTGTGAGCGCGCGCCCCTACCGGCTGCTGCCGGCCGACCGCTCGGCGGATGACCTCGAGCAGGAGATCCTGGCCGCGTGGCGAGTGGAGCGCCTGTTCGAGCGCTCAGTCGAACTCCGGAAGGACGGCACGCCCTACGTGTTCTTCGACGGGCCGCCGACGGCCAACGGACGCCCGGGCATTCACCACGTGTTCGCGCGCACCGTCAAGGACCTCTATTGCCGGCATCGGGCCATGCATGGGCACCACGTGCCACGCAAGGCCGGGTGGGACACGCACGGGCTCCCGGTGGAGATCGAAGTCGAGAAGGCGTTAGGCATCAAGGGCAAGCCGGACATCGAGGCCCTTGGCATCGAGGCATTCAATCGCAAGTGCCGCGAAAGCGTCTGGAAGTACCGCGCCGAGTGGGAGCAGCTCTGCGAGCGTATCGCGCACTGGCTCGACTACGAGCACCCGTACGTCACGTACCACAACGCATACATCGAGAGCGAGTGGTGGGCGCTCAAGACGCTGCACGAGCGTGGGTACCTCTATAAGGGGCACAAGATTCTGCCGTACTGCGCGCGCTGCGGCACGTCGCTGTCGTCGCATGAGGTCGCCCAGGGCTATCAGGACGTCGAAGATCCCTCGGTGTTCGTGGCGCTGGATCTCGTCGATCCGGCTGCGAGCGCGGCGGGCGTGCGGCGACGGCTCATCGTGTGGACGACGACGCCCTGGACCCTCGTCTCGAACGTGGCGCTCGCGGTCCATCCCGACATTGGCTACGTCGAGCTGAAGAAGCGGAATGTCGGCGATTGGACCATCGTCCTCGCGACGTCGCGCGCGGCCGCGGTGCTCGGCGCCGACTATGCGGATCGGTGGGACGTCGTGCGACACCTTGCCGGCAGCGAGCTGGTTGGGCGACGCTATCGACGTCCACTGGATCTCGTTGCTTACCCCGAGGGAGACCGGGAGCACGAACTGATCGTCGGTGCGGACTTCGTGTCCGAGGGCGACGGCAGCGGAATCGTCCACATGGCGCCGGCCTTTGGCCAGGACGACTACGCCATCGGCCGAACGCACGGGCTGGCAATGCTCAATCCGGTGGACCTGCGCGGGCGCTTCGAGACCTCGGTTCCGCTGGTTGGTGGTCTGTGGGTCAAGGATGCCGATCGCGTACTGGTCGAGGAACTCGAGCGGCGGGACGTGCTCTGGAAGGCCGGGACGATGCGACACCCGTACCCGCACTGCTGGCGATGCAGCACGCCGCTGCTGTACTACGCCCGCGAGTCGTGGTTCGTGCGCACGACCGGGTACCGGGAGGACATGCTGGCGCGCAACGCCAACGTCGACTGGCATCCGGAGGAAGTTGGCAGCGGCCGGTTTGGGGTCTGGCTGCAGAACAACATCGACTGGGCGATCTCGCGTGACCGCTACTGGGGCACGCCGTTGCCCGTCTGGGTCTGTGACCGCGACGCGGGGCATCTCGAGGTCGTGGGCTCGTTTGCCGAGCTCTCGCGCCGGGCTGAACGACCGTTGCCGGCCGACTTCGATCCGCACAAGCCGTTCATCGACGACTGGCATTGGTCGTGTGCATGCGGCGGCACAATGCGCCGTGTGCCGGAAGTCATCGATGCCTGGTTCGACTCCGGCGCGATGCCGTTTGCACAATGGCACTACCCGTTCGAGAACCGCGAGCGCGTCGAGCGCGAGTATCCGGCCGATTTCATCGCCGAAGGGCTCGACCAGACGCGCGGATGGTTCTACTCCCTGCTGGCCATCGCGGCGGGACTCGGCGACGCACTGCCGAACAACGGCGTGGGAGGTCACACGTTCGAAACGGCGCCGTATCGCACCGTTGTGGTGAACGACCTCGTGCTCGATGCCAACGGCGTGAAGATGTCCAAGCGCCTCGGCAACGTGGTGAATCCGTTCGAGGTCGTGGCCCGGCACGGCGCCGATGCGGTGCGACTTTTCCTGGTCGCGTCGTCGCAGCTCGGCGCGCCCAAACGCTTCGACGAGAGCGTCATCCGTGACACGGCGGCCGGGTTTCTGATGACGCTGCGCAACGTGTACTCGGGCATCTTCGCCCAGTACGCGAATGACGGATGGCGCCCGGAGCAACCGGTGGCGCCGGCCGCCGAGCGTCCGACGATGGACCGATGGATTCTGTCGCGGCTCACCTCGGTTGAGGCGGCCGTGGACGCGGCGCTGACGGGATACGACGCCACCGCAGCCTCGCGGCTGATCATGAGTTTCCTGGTCGACGACGTCTCGAACTGGTACGTGCGACAGACGCGGTCGCGCTTCTACGACGTGACCTCGCCCGACAACGCGGCGGCCTTCGCGACGCTCCACGAAGTGCTGGTGACGGTGTGTCGGCTGGTGGCGCCGATCGCGCCGTACATCTCGGACTGGATCCATCGCGAGCTGACCGGGTCGACGGTGCACCTGGAGTCCTTCGTGCGCCCGCGCGGGTACTCGGAGCCGGCCCTCGAGGAGGCCATGGAAGACATCCGCGAGTTGTCGCGTCTCGGGCGCGCGGCGCGGGAAGAGGCATCGATCAACGTCCGGCGTCCGCTGTCGCGGGCACAGTGCGTCGTACCGGCCGGCCGCGTCGATGGCGTGCAGGTGCTCCTGCCGGTCCTGGCGCTGGAGCTCAACATCAAGGCGGTGAGCCTGCTGTCCTCGGCGGACGATCTGGTGACGCTCGAGGCCCGGCCGAACTTCAAGTCGTTAGGCAGCCGCTTCGGCAAGGCGACGCCCCTGGCCGCGAAGGCGGTGCAGGGACTGAGTTCCGCAGACCTGCGCCGATTCGAGGGCGGCGAACCCGTCGTGATCCTGGTTGGCGGCGAGTCGCACCCGGTGGCCAGCGACGACCTGTCGATCGTCCGGCGAGCGGTGGGCGACCTGGTGGTGAAGGAGGCAGGTGGTCGGTTCGTCGCCATCGACCCGACCATCACGCCCGAACTGCGTCGGGAAGGCCTCGCGCGTGAACTGGTCAGCCGGATCCAGCGGATGCGCAAGGACGCCGGCCTGGCCGTCTCGGACCGGATCCGGCTCCGGGTCCGGGGAGACGCGGAAATCGAACAGTCGGTCCGGGAGTATATAGATTGGATGGCTGGAGAAGTGCTGGCTCGCCACGTGGATGTGGGCGGGCCGGACGCACCTGACGACCATGCAGCGCAGGCCGTGGAGCTCGATGGACTCCAGGCGCGCGTTGCCTTGCGCGTGGACCCCTAGACATGGCGACACCGACCGGCGCCAAGAAGCCGAAGGCGATGAACAAGAAGAACCTCCAGCATTTCGAGAAGCGCCTGCTCGAGGAGCGCAGGCGCGTCCAGAAGGAACTGGGTAACCACGACGACCTGTTCGGGGCCACGCCGCAGTCGGCTGATGGCGACCTCAGCTCCTACTCGTTCCACATGGCGGACCAGGGGACCGATGCCATGGAGCGGGAGAAAGCGTTCCTGTTTGCCAGCCAGGAAGGGCGCTTCCTCTGGCACATCGATCAGGCATTGCGGCGGCTGTACAAGAGCCCGGAGACCTTCGGCAAGTGCCACAGCTGCGGTGAGGATATTGCCTTCGAGCGCCTTGATGCGCTGCCGCACGCGCGGTACTGCATCAAGTGCAAGCAGAAGGAAGAAGATGCCAAGAAGTAGCGGCAAGGCGCTGCTCGCCCTCCCGGTCGTCGTGGTGCTGGTCATCGCCGACCGCGTCACCAAGGCGATTGCCGAAGCGACGCTCTGGCCCCGCTACGTGCCACGCGAAGTGTGGGGAGACTTCCTGCGCTGGACGCTGGTCTACAACCCGGGTGCGGCGTTCGGGCTGCACCTCGGCCCGTACTCCCGATGGATCTTCATGGGGCTCACCATTGCCGCGCTGGTGATTCTGTGGAACCTCTACCGGCACACGGCCCCTGGTGACCGCTGGCGGCTGCTCGCGATCGCCCTGGTCACGGCGGGCGCGCTCGGCAACCTGGTCGATCGCGTCATTTCCCCGGACGGCGTGGTCGATTTCATCGACGTCGGGTTGGGTGACCGGCGCTGGCCAACGTTCAACGTCGCCGACATGGCGGTCAGCACCGGCGCGATCCTCCTCGCGGTTGTGCTGTGGGGAGAAGACAAGGCGGCGGCCCGCGCCGCGGCCGTGGCGAGGGACTCCACGCGGGCGACATGACCGAGCAGGCACCGATCGCGGTTCACGTCATCGAGCTCGAGGCGGACAGCGATGTCCGCCTCGATCTGTTGGTGGCAACCCGCGTCGATGTGTCGCGGACGCAGGCCGCGACGCTCATCGCCCTTGGCCACGTCGACGTGGGAGGCCGTCGGGAGAAGGCGTCGTACAAGGCGGTGCGCGGGGACCGCGTGACCGTGCGGATTCCGCCGCGGCCCGGCCGCGAAGTCGTGGGGCAGGACATCCCCCTGCGCGTGCTGTACGAAGACAACGACGTGCTCGTGATCGACAAGGAAGCGGGGATGGTCGTGCATCCGGCGCCTGGCAACTGGGACGGGACGGTCGTGAACGCGCTCGTGGGTCGGGGCGGCGCGCTCTCGTCGTTAGGCGGCGAGGAACGCCCGGGACTCGTCCACCGGCTCGACAAGGACACTTCGGGCCTCCTCCTCGTGGCGCGGACCGAACGCGCCCATCGGGTGCTGTCGGCCGCCCTCGCCGCCCGTACCATCGTGCGCCGTTACGCGGCGCTGTGCTGGGGGCACCTCGACGACGACCGGCTCGTCATCGACAAGCCCCTCGGCCGCGATCCGCGGGACCGCCAGCGCATGGCCGTCGTACCCACCGGGAAGCCGGCAAAGACCACCTTCGTCCGGCTGGCACGCTTCGATGCCGTCGACTTGCTGCGCGCCCATCTGCATACGGGCCGGACGCACCAGATCCGCGTGCACCTCGCCGCGGCCGGCCACCCGGTGGTGGGGGACGACACGTACGGTGGGGGCGGTGGCCGCAAGCTCGTGAAGCTTCCGCCCAAGCGTCATTTCCTGCATGCCGCGCGGCTGCGCTTTGCGCATCCGGCGACCGGACAGCCCATGGACTTCCGGGCACCGCTCCCGGCGGATCTCCGGACGGCACTGGCCACCGTGGCCTCCGATCCGACGCTGGCTGACGACCCACTGGCCCTCGAACGGTTCGCATTCTTCGACGAGGGCGCCGGCGCATGACGCGACAGGTGCTTGTCGTTCAGGCGGGGGGGCGCCTCTACGCGCTCCCGTCGGAAACGGTCCGGGAGATCACCGCGATGCCGGTGACCACGCGGCTTCCGGGCACCAGTGCCGACGTGCGCGGCCTGGCGAATGTGCGCGGTCATCTCGTCACCGTCCTCGATCTGGCGCACCGCGTGACCGGAAACCCGTCGGAGGCCCCCGACCCCGACGTGGTCATCCTGGCCGCCGAGGGCAAGACGCTGGGCGTCCTGGTGGACGAAGTCCGGGAAGTCATCCCTGCGGACGAGTTCGCTGACGGCCCGGCCACCACGGCTGGTGGTGCTCGGATCATTTCAGGAATGGGACACTTTGGCGAGTCGGTCGTCCTGCTGGTGGACGTGCAGGAGCTCGTGAGGCAGTCGCTGGCATAGGGCGGCGGCGTCTCGCGGGCGGGCACCGGGAGACCACGTGAGCCACTCCGTACTCATCTGCGACGACGCCATTTTCATGCGCACCATGCTGGGGGACATCCTCTCCCAGGCCGGCTTCGACATCATCGGTGAAGCCGAAACGGGCGCGCAGGCGGTGGAACGGTACCGCACGCTCAAGCCGGATCTCGTGACGATGGACATCGTGATGCCCGACATGGGGGGCATCGACGCCGTTCGCGAGATCACCCGCCAGGATCCGGCGGCGCGCGTGCTGATGTGCAGCGCCATGGGTCAGCAGGCCCTGGTGGTCGAAGCCATCCAGGCCGGGGCGAAGGATTTCGTGGTCAAGCCGTTCCAGCCGAGCCGCGTCCTGGAGGCGGTGCAGCGCGTGCTGGGATAGGGCGGGCCACCCGCCGTGAACAAGTACGCCGAGCTGTTCGTCACCGAGAGCCGTGACTACCTCACGGCCATGGAGCATGCGTTGCTCCAGCTGGAGGCTGATCCCCAGGCGCGCGAGCCCATCGACGCGCTTTTCCGATCGGTCCATACGCTCAAGGGGATGAGCGGGGTGATGGGGTACAGCACCGTCACTGAGCTGTCCCACGCGATGGAAACGCGCCTGGCCCGGGTGCGAGCCGAAGAAGAGTCGTTAGGCCCCGGGACGATCGACATGCTGTTCGAGGCCGCGGATGCCCTGGCGCGCGCGGTCGAGGTGGCGACCGAAGGGCGGCCGACCGCTCTCGATGTGGCGTCGCTCGTTCGCCGCCTGGCCGGCGCCGGTGAACCCGGCGCTCCGTCGGCTGTTTCGCCGGCGATGCCCGAGCTGCTCCTGGCTGGCCTGCCGGTGCGCATCCAGCTCGAGCCCGACGCGCCGCTGCCGGGCGCGCGGGCGCGGATCATCACGGACAAGCTGCGCACCGTTGGTACCGTGCACGGGACGCAGCCGGCCGATGCGGCGCTCTGGGCGGAGGGATTCGACGGCCGCTTCACGGTCTTCATCGAGACCACCGAGGACGACGAGACGATCCGGGAACTGGTATGTGGCTGTGGTGACGTGCGCGAGGTGCGCATCAGCGCGCCCGCCTCGCCGCGCACCGCCGGCAACGCCACGGCGGACGACGCCTGGGCGACCCGGGATCTCAAGGCGCCCCTTCAGCGATACGTCCGCATCGAACTGCGTCGCCTCGACCACCTGCTCGACCTGGTGGGAGAGTTGGTGACCGTGCGCGGCCGGCTGCAGGTGCTCGCGGCCGCGCATGAAGACGGCGCACTCGACGAGACGGTCGCGAAGGCCGCCCGACTGATCGGTGAGTTGCAGGACGGGGTGCTCGGGAGCCGAATGGTCCCTGTCTGGCAGGTGTTCGATCGGTTTCCACGCGTGGTGCGCGACGCGGCCCGGCTCGTGGGGAAGGACGTCGCGCTCACGCTCGAGGGCCGTGAGATCGAACTGGACCGAACGCTGCTGGAGCAGGTGGCGGATCCGCTCGTGCATCTCCTCCGCAACGCGGTGGATCACGGGATCGAGGCGCCGGACGCGCGACGTGCCGCCGGCAAGCCGTCGGTTGGGCGCATCAAACTGATCGCGCGCCGCGAACGGAGTGCGGTGGTCATCGTGGTCGCCGATGATGGTCGGGGGGTCGATCGGCTACGCATCCTGACCACGGCCAGGTCGCGCGGCTGGGTGCCTGAAACCACGGAAGAGCTCTCTGACGACGATGTGCTACGCCTCATTTCCCGACCGGGCTTCTCGACCGCCGAGCGGGTCAGCGAAGTCTCGGGGCGTGGAGTGGGCATCGATGCCGTTCTGGCCAAGGTGCGGGCCCTCGGCGGGACCGTGGTGTTCTCCACGGTCGAG
Source organism: Gemmatimonadaceae bacterium (assembly GCA_020846935.1). Classification (NCBI taxonomy): domain Bacteria; kingdom Pseudomonadati; phylum Gemmatimonadota; class Gemmatimonadia; order Gemmatimonadales; family Gemmatimonadaceae; species Gemmatimonadaceae bacterium. The sequence goes on along the minus strand of JADLCY010000013.1, from coordinate 163,050 downwards.
GGTCGGGGCACGGTGTTCGAGCTGCGGCTGCCGGTCACCCTCGCGATCGTCCCCACGGTGATCACGCGCGTTGGGGACGAATCGTACGCCCTGCCGTTGACGCACGTCACCGAAACGCTCCAGCCCGCAGCGGGCGCGGTCCGGCCCCTCCGCGGCCGGCAGGTGTTTGTGCTCCGGAACGAGGTGTTGCCCCTGCTGTCGCTGCGGCAGCTGGTGGGGCTCCCCGTGCGGGACGTGATGGGGCAGCAAATCGTCATTGTCGAGGTGACGGATCGGCGGGCGGCGATCGCCGTCGACCGGCTCGACGGTCAACAGGACATCGTCGTGAAGGCGTTCGACGCGGCGAAGGACGCGATCGCCTGCACGGGAGCGGCGATCCTGTCCGACGGGTCGGCGTCCCTGATCCTCGACGTGGGCGGACTTCTCCAGGAGCACTGATGCAGGACCTACTCGCGCTCAAGCCGATGCAGCTGGACGCGCTGCGTGAAGTCGCCAACATCGGCGCCGGTCACGCGGCGACGGCCCTGTCACTCATGACGGGCCAGACGATCATGATCTCGGTGCCGACGATCAACATCACGCCCCTGGAAGACGTCCCGCCGCACATCGGCGATCCGGGCGAACCGGTGGCGGCGGTGCTGATGAACATGGTGGGTGACCTCACGGGTCGCACGCTCCTCGTGTTCCCGCGACCGACGGCCATCCGCATGGCCGAGATCATGACCCGGCGCGCCCACATCGGTGGCGACGAGCTGTCCGAACTGGAGCAGTCGGCGATCCGCGAGGCGGGCAACATCCTGAGCGGCGCGTACATGAACGCCCTCAGCGATTTCATGGGACTCATGCTGATGCCCTCGCCGCCATCGCTCGCGATCGACATGGCGCAGGCGGTGCTCACGACGGCCTACCTCCAGTTCGGCAGCGACCGCGACCTCGTGTTCTGCGTCGAGACGGAGTTCCTCATGCAGGACGCGGCCGAACGTCTGCGCGGCTACTTCCTGCTGTTGCCGGACATGACGTCGCTGCGCACCCTCCTGCGCGCGATGCGCATGGACTGAACGCACGGTTCGCGACGCACGGTGCAGGTCATGATGACGCAGCCCTCGGCACGCGACCAGGCGATCCTGCGGTCGTTCGCGCATCGGATCGATGCGTCCGACCCGGGCGCGCTCAACAACCTTGGCGTGCTCTACTTCACCAAGGGCATGATCGCCGAGTCCGTGGGGGCGTTCACGCGCGCCCTCGACCTCGATGCCCGCATGACGATCGCGCAGCGCAACATCGAGATCGCGTACTTCACCAGCGGGTACTATGACGACCGGCTCGCGACGCTCGAGGCGCAGCTGACGCGCGATGCCCGGGATCGAGAGGCGCGGTGGTCGCTGGGCTGCATGCATCTGCTGCTTGGAGACATTCCCCGGGCGCTGGCGGCGTTCAGCGTGTTGTTGCGGGACGCGCCCGATGACGTGCCGCTCGTGCGGCAGGTCGCCGCTGCCGAAGCGAGGGCCGGGAATCTGGTCTCCGCGTCGCAGTGGCTGCAGCACGCCCTCGATCTCGAGCCTGACGACGCGGATGTGCACTTTCAACTTGGAGAGGTCGCGTATCATCGCGGGATGAACGACGAGGCCCGGCGCGCGCTGGAGCGCGCGATCGAGTTGGCGCCGGATCACGCCGAGGCGACGTACCTGCTGGGTTTCGTGCTGGGCGATCTGGGGGAGCACGAGTCGGCGCAGGCGATCGCCGCGCGCGCGCTGCGCCTCAACCCGGCCCTCGGGCGCGCGCGTGCGAACCTTTCCCTCGAGCGATTCGACCGCGGGTCGCACGAGCAGGCGCGGGTGGCGCGCGAAGCCCGTGGCATCCTCGCTCACGAAGATCAGGACGCGTCGCAGATGACGCACTACAACCTGGGCCTGGCGTTCCGGCACAAGCACTACCTCGACGATGCGCTGCGCGAGTTCGCCCAGGCGCTCGATCGCGGCGAGGACGCCTTCCTCGTCCGGCAGGCGATGGCCGAGGTGCAGTTGCTGCGCGGAGACACGTCCGCGGCCCTGCCGCTCTACGAAGCCCTCGTGGCCGAGCGCCCGAATGACGCCCGGCTGTGGAATGCGCGTGGCGTGGCGCTGCATCACGGTGGCCGATACGTGGAGGCGCGCGAGAGCTATCGTCGCGCACTCTCCGCGGACCCGGCGCACGCGGCCGCGCTCAACAACCTCGGCGTGGCCGCCTGCCATGCCGGCGACGTGGCGCAGGCGCGCGACGCGTTTGCGCGCGCGCTCGCCCTGGACGCCGGGGGACTCAAGGCCCGACTCAACCTCGCGTACCTGCTCGTAAGGCACGGCGAGGTCGAGGGAGCGCTCGCCACCTATCGTCAGGTGCTGCGCCTCTCGCCGGAACACCCGGTGGCCTGGAACGGCGTGGGGCTGGTGCTGGCGGGCCAGTCGAGGTTCGACGACGCGCGGACCGCGTACTCGCGCGCGATCGAGGCGCGACCGTCGTACGCGGAGGCGCACTACAACCTCGGGTTTGCGCTCACGAACCTCGGAGACCACGAGGGCGCCCTGCGTGAGACGCAGCGCGCTCTCGAACTGGACGCGTATTACGCGCCGCAGAAGTTCGAGCTGGACATCGAGCAGGCCTCCACGCGCCTGGAGGTTCCGCCGGAATTCAGTGGTTCGCGGCGCGACGCGACGGTCCGCTCGTTTGCCTTCGAGGAGAGCGCACTCGAAACGCTCTTTGATGATCTGGCTCCGGAGGGCCGCGTGGAGGCGCTCGGCGAGTCGCCCTATGCGCGCGTGTGGACGCTTCTGGCTGAAGGCGACCACGATCGCGCGGCGGCGGAGGTCCGACGCGTCATGGGAGCGGGAGGCCCCCGCGTCGATGGGCTCGTGGCATCCGGAAGCGTCTTCCTCGCGCGCGGCGCGAGCGGTGAGGCGCTCGAACGCTTCCGTGAAGCGCGCCGACACGACAGTGCGCACGGACCGGCCGCCGAAGGCGAGGTGCGCGCCCTGGTGGCGCTTGGGCGATACGCCGAGGCGGCGGCGCCCGCGGAGTGGCTCGCCTCGCATCGAGCCGAGAGCGCCGAGGTGCAGTTGCTCGCCGCCTGCGTCCGCGCGGAAACGGGACGCCCGGACGATGCGCGTACGGGCCTGAGCGCTGCGCATCGTTTGGCAGCGGCAGAACCCCGTGTGCTCCGCGAGGTAGCTCGCTTGCACGTGCGCCTGGGCGATGTGCCCGACGCTGTGACGGCGATGCGCGCCGCCTGGGCTCTCGCGCCCGACGACGCCGAAATCGCGGGCGAACTGGGGCACCTGCTCGCGGACGCCGGCGATGTGGCCGGAGCCGAAGGGGTCTTCGCAACCCTCGCAGGTGCCGCATCCGGAGACGCCGTCGTCGTGCTGGCGCTTGCCAGACTTCGGCGCGACCTGGGGCGCGCGGGGGAGAGCGTCGAACCGCTCGCCGCCCTCCTCATCGACGACCCGTATCACTTCGACGCCCTGGCGATGCTGGGTGAATCGCTGTTTCTCGCGGGGCGGCGCGCCGACGCGCGCTTCGCCTTCGCCCGCATTCTTCGCTTTGTCCCGGAGCACGTCGCCGCGCTCTACTTCGAGGGCGTGTTGCTGGCCGAGGAGCACGAGTACGCACTGGCCCTCGCGCGGTGGGAACGCGTCGCGGGTCTCGCGCCCGACAGCGAATACGCACAGCGTGCGGCACGAGATGCCCGCACGGCGATGGCCATGCGCGAGCGGCTGCTCGGCGCGGCGCACGGGGAGGCGGCCTAGATGGCGATCGAGGGACCGCTCCGCGAGCTTGGCATCCACGACGTGTTTCAACTGCTGGACCTGAGCCGAAAGACGGGACGCCTTCGCGTGTCGTCTGCCCTGCGCGACAACGAGGGGACGGTGTACTTTCGCGTCGGACGCATCGTCGCAGCGACGATTCGATCGAATCCGCACCCGCTCGGTGCGCTCCTGCTTCGCTCGGGACGCATCACGGAAGCGGACCTCGCGCGGGCGCGCGCCGTGCAGGAGGCCCCCGGTGAGGACCGGCGCCTGGGCGAGATCCTCGTGGCGCAGCACGTCGTCTCGGTGCGCGAACTCGAGCGCGCGATCATGCGTCAGGTGGAAACCGTCGTCTTCGAACTGCTGTCGTGGCAGGAGGGCTTCTTCTCGTTTGCCGAGGAAGACGTACAGGCACCGGCGGGGGCCGAGGGTATGGTAGCCCTTCCCACCGAGTCGCTGCTCATGGAGGGTGCGCGACGCCTCGATGAATGGACGCAGATTCAGCAGCGCATCCCGAGCCTCGCCGTGATCCCGGTGCTGGCCGAGGCCGAGGAGGGCATCGCGCCTTCACGACTGGATCTGCTCCCGCACGAGTGGGAGGTCCTGTCGCTGGTCGATGGCGTGCAGGACCTGCGCGCCATCGCGCGCACGCTCGAGCGTTCAGAGTTCGAGGTGGCCCGCATTGCGTTCGGGCTCGCGACCATCGCCGTGATCGACGTGCTGGCGCCGACGGACGCGACGGAGCCCGACCGTTCAGGCGAACATCTGGCCACGTGCCTTGCCGAGGCGCGGGATGCGCTGCTGGCCGAACGGCTCGATGACGCGCTCGCGCGGGCAGCAACTGCCGTCTCGCTGGCGCCGCAGGATCCGGAAGCACGCTCCACCCTCGCCCGGGTGCTCCTGCGCCAGGGTCGCGAAGCGGAGGCCGCCGAGGAATTGCGCATCGCGCTGGAGGCCGACGCCGCGCACGCGGGGGCGTTGATGGAGCGCGCCCGCCTGGCCGCGCGCCATGGAGAGCTTGCGCGGGCGATCGAGTCATGGCAGCGCGTGCTCGCCGCGTGTCCGGAGAGTCCGCTGGGCGAACAGGCACGGCACGCCATCGCGCACGCCTCGCAGCTCGCCGCGGTGCTGGAGGCCGTCGATGCGTAAGCACCGCCACGAAGCCGGGAGGGACCGATGCCGCTCGTGAACTACCCGGCGCGGGAGCTGACCTGCAAGATCGTCTACTACGGTCCCGGGCGTTCGGGGAAGACGACGAACTTGCACTATATCCACGATCGCGTGCCGCCGGAGCGACGGGGTTCGATGGTGTCGCTGGCGACACACAGCGAACGGACGCTCTTCTTCGACTTCCTCCCGCTCGACCTGGGCACCGTGTCCGGGTTCGCCACGCGTTTCCAGCTCTACACGGTGCCCGGGCAGGTGTACTACCGCTCGACGCGCAAGCTCGTGCTCCAGGGTGCAGACGGCGTGGTCTTTGTTGCCGACTCGCAGCGCCGGCAACGCGAGGAGAACCTGCAAAGCCTCCGCGACATGCATGAGGTGCTTGCCGAGCAGGGCGTGGACGCGCGCGCGCTGCCGCTGGTCCTGCAGTACAACAAGCAGGATCTGCCCGCCGACCTCGTGATGAGTCGCGGGGAACTGGACGCCGCCCTCAACTTCCGCGGCGTCCCGAGCTTTGCGGCCGATGCACTGGCGGGAACCGGGGTCTTCGAGACCCTGCGCAAGGTCTCGCAGCTCGTGCTCCAGCGCCTCGCGGCGCCGCAGCCGGCGGGGCGTTAGGCACATGACGCTCCCCGACGCGCAGTTCACCTTCGAGGCCTTCGTGGTCGGCGATGCCAACCGCCTGGCAGTGTCGGCGGCGCGCAACGTGTCGGAGCACCCGGGCGCGGTTTACAATCCGCTCTTTGTGTTCGGGCCGCCGGGCCTCGGGAAGACGCACCTGCTCGCCGCCATTGGTCACCGCGCACAGTCACTGCACCCGACGCTTTCGGTCGTGTACGTGACCCTCGAGGGGTTCGTCGAGGAATTGCACCTTGCCATCGCAACGGGACAGGCCGAGGCGTTCAAGCGGCGCTACCTGACCGTGGGGCTCCTCCTGCTCGATGACGTCCAGGCCCTGTCCGGTCGCCGTGAGACGCAGAGTGAGGTGCTGCGCGTCTTCAACGCGCTGCAGAGCAGCGGCCGCCAGATCGTGATGGCCTCGGATCGCGCGCCCGCCGACATCGCCGACGTGGACGACCGGCTGCTCAACCGACTCTCCGGCGGGCTCATCGTCGACCTGGGCGCGCCCGACCACGGGACGCGCGTCGCCATCCTCCAGCGCAAATGCGCAGACCGCCGCACCAGCTTTGGTCACGGCGTCCTCGAAGAACTCGCCAGGGGCTCGAGTGCGAGCGTGCGCGAGATGGAAGCGGCGCTGCATCGGCTCATTGCCCGGCAGTCGCGCAGCGCTGAACCACTCTCGGTGGCTGAGGTGCGCGACGTCATTGGGGGTGCGGTCGCGGTCGGGCCGTCCGACGAGTTCACGTCGTTTCTGCAGGATGTGGCGAGCGGTGTCGCGGCCTCGGTGGATGGGTGGCGCCTTCGGCTCGGCGAGCGCATCGCGTGGTGGTCCGGGCAGGGCTTTCGCACTGCCATCCTCGAACAGGCGCTCGAACTCCCCGAAGCCCCTGACGTGCCGCAACTCGATGCCGCGTTCGCCGCGGTCACCGAACGGTTGCGCGCGCTCGAGAGTCAGGCCATTGCGGTCAACCCGTCGCTCGCCGGGCAGGCCGTCTTTCGTGATCCCGATCGGCTTCCCGAAGCGGAGCGGCTGGTGCGCCGTGCGCTCGCCGCGACGGACCCTCCGCCCGGACCGCTGCCGGAGTACAGCATGGCCTCGCTCGTGCGCACCGCCGGGAACCGGGCCGCCATGCACGCCGCGGCCACGATCACGGACGCGCCAGGACGCGCTGCCAACCCGCTGCTCATCGTGGGGCCAACGGCGTCAGGCAAGACGCACCTGGCGCATGCGATCGGCAACGTGCTCGCGGCCCGTCATGGCGCCGGTCGGAGCATTGCCTGCGTGAGCGGGTCTTCGCTGGTCGATGAACTGACGGAGGCGATCCACCAGGAACGCCTCGAGTCCTGGCGCTCGCGCTTCGGCGCGGTCGACGCACTCATCATCGACGGTCTCCAGGCGATCGATGGACGAGAGGCCGTGCAGGACGAGCTGCTGCGACTCCTCACCGCGGTGTGCGCCGAGCAGCGACCGGTGGTGCTTACCAGCGATCGCCCACTCTCGGCCTACCTCGGCATTGCCGATCGCCTGCGCACGGTCGTCGAGCGTGGGCTCGTGGTCACCATGGCGCCGCCGGGACCGGCGGATCGGCTCGGACGCCACACGCCGGTGCCCGAGGGCGACGAGGCGGCCGCACCGACGATCGATGCGCCCGCAGACCCGACGATGGTGCCCGAGGAGCGGGAACCGGTCGCCGTTGGCGCCGGCGTCACCGAGGCGACCTCGGCGCGTCGCGCCCTTGATTCGTTCTTCTTCGACTCCGAGAAGGTGGTCGCCGAGTGGCCGGAGCCGACGGGGCGCTTGCTGGAGGACCTGGGCTGATGGCGATCCGCGGTTCCCTGCGCGAGGCCAGCCTCACGGACGTTCTCCAGTTGTTGGCGATGGGGAAGAAGACCGGTTGCCTCTCGGTCACGCACAAGAACGCCTTCGGAAGCATCTATTTCGAACGGGGACGCATTGCGTTCGCGAGCATCGTCAACCGGCGCGACCGGCTGGGCGACCTGCTGGTGAGCAACGGGATCATCGCCCGTGAGCAGCTGGACATTGCCATCGCCGAGCAGGCCTCGCAGCCCGATCGGCGGCTGGGCGAGATCCTGGTCGCGAAGGACTTCCTGGCGCGCGAAGAACTCCACCAGCACATCAAGCGGCAGATCGAGGAGGCAGTGTACTACCTCTTCACCTGGACGCAGGGCACGTTCTCGTTCGAGGCGGACGTGACGCCGGACGAGCAGGACTTCGTCGTATCGATCAACCCCGAGTCGCTGCTGCTCGAGGGTGCGCGGCGCATCGATGAGTGGAGCCTGATCGAGAAGAAGATTCCCGGATTCGACTGCGTGTTTGCCCTCGACCGGACGCATCTCGAGGCGTCCCGCGTCGAGCTGACGATGGATCAGGATGCGGTGTTGCCATTGATCGATGGAACCCGCGACGTCGCGGCCCTGATGGACCTGTCGGGACTCGGCGAGTTCGAGATGGGCAAGGCGCTGTTCGGGCTGATCACGGCGGGATTCCTCCATCGCGTGGGGCGACGCCGCACGCAGGACGCGCCGGCCCTTGCCACGCGCGTGGCCGAGCACAGCAACCTCGGCGTGGCCTTCTACAAATCGGGGATGCTGGACGAAGCCGTGCGCGAGTTCCGGCGCGTGGCGGACCTGCAGCCCCACGACGTGCAGGCGGAGTTCTACCTTGGCCTGCTCGCGATCCGGCAGGGCCGCCACGACGAGGCCGTGCGCGTGTTGCGAGGGGCGGTGGCCCGTGCGCCCGGCAAGGGCGCCCTGCACGCCAACCTCGCCTATGCGCTCGAGAAGCTCGGCCGCTTCGACGAAGCCCGGGCCGCTCACGCGACCGCCGAGCGCCTCCTGCCTAACGATCCATCGGTGCTGCTGACCGGAGCGGTGCTCTCCCTGCGTCGAGGCGACGTGGAGGCGGCCGACGTCGCCCTGCGCGCCTCGGCGCTCCGCGGCGACGGTCGGCCGCGCGCGGCGGCGTGGTATCACTACGCCGGACTTGCCGCGGCGTACCTCGGAGAACTCGATCGCGCGATCGCCATCCTGTCCGAGGGCGCGTCGCTGCACCCGCACAATGCCGTGCTGGCCAACAATCTCGCGGTGGTGCTCGAACGGCGTGGGCGCGGCGGCGAGGCGGCCGCCCATCTCGATCGCGGCCTGCAGGAGGCGCCGACCCTCGCGCAGTTGCACAAGAACCGCGGCGACCTTCATGGCGCAGCGGGCCAGGCCACCGATGCCCTCGAGTGTTACGCGCGCGCCGTGCGCCTCGTGCCCGACCTCGGGGGGGACGTGTGGCTCGCGCTGGGCAACCTGCGCCATGCTCGCGGCGAGCTCGATGATGCCACGCGCTGCTGGGAGCGGTCTCTTGCCCTGGCACCGGAGAATCCCGCGGCCCGACAGCACCTCGATCGCGCCCGGCGACCGGCGTGACGACGCCGACGCTCGTGCCCGTCGAGACGCACGTCCCGGTCGCGGCCTGGGGCGTCCTTGTTGAACGAGGCGTCCTGTCGTCGGTCGGGCTCGGGTCGTGCGTGGCGGTCATGCTGCACGACGGCGTGGCGCGCGTTGGCGCACTCGCACACGTGCTCCTGCCTCACGAGTCCTTGTCGCGAGACCGGTCGCGCCCGGCCAAGTTCGGCTCGACCGCGGTGCCGTTCCTCCTGAACGAGATGCGACGCCACGGCTCGCGGGCTCAGCCCGTCGCACGCATCGTCGGCGGCGCCTCGATGTTCGGCGCGCTCCTCTCGTCGGGAGTCAACATGGGAGAGCGCAACGTCGATGCCGTGAAGCAGCGGCTGGCGGCGAGCGGCATCCCCCTGATCGGCGAAGACGTCGGGGGCGACTACGGCCGCAGCGTGTACTTCGACGTCGCGACCGGGGAAGTCCGCGTCGTCTCGATGCGCCATGGCCGGCGGATCCTCTAGGCGCAGCGTGCTGGTGGTCGACGACTCGGCGTTCATCCGTCGCGTCGTTTGCGACGCGATCGAGGCCAGCGCCGATCTGCGCGTGGCCGGCGAAGCCGCCGATGGGCACGAGGCCGTGCGACTCGTGCACGCGCTCGGGCCCGACCTCGTGACGCTCGACATCGAGATGCCCGGCATGAGCGGACTCGAGGCCCTTGGCTACATCATGAGCGAGTGCCCGCGTCCCGTCGTCGTGCTCAGCGGACAGGAAGCCGCCGCCGGCGGCGACGCAACCATTCGCGCCCTCGAACTCGGCGCCGTGGACTTCGTGCGCAAGCCGTCATGGGCGCAAACGCTCGATGTCGAGACGTTAGGTCGTCGGCTGCTCCAGGCGTTGCGCGAAGCGGGGACCGGTCGCGTGGATCGACTCGCTCGTTCCGTACCTGAGCCGCGTCGATGGCGTGCGTCGCCGATTCGCTCGGAGGCGGTGACCGGTGCACGACCCGAAGCGGCGGCGACGTCGGTGATCGCCATCGCGGCATCGACGGGCGGGCCGCGCACGCTTGCTGCGCTGGTGCCGACCATTCCCCGCGCGCTGGTTCCGGCCATCGTGATCGTCCAGCACATGCCGGCCGGCTTCACTGGCAGCCTCGCTGCGCGCCTGCACGAGCTCGGGCCACGTCCGGTGCACGAAGCGCGCGACGGCATGCCGCTCCTGGCCGGTCATGTTTACATGGCCGCCGGCGGTTGGCACCTGCGCGCCGCGCGCGGTGCTCGCGATGTGGTGCGCTGTGTCCTCGGGGACGACGCACCTGTGCATGGCGTCCGGCCAGCGGCCGACGTGACCTTTGCGAGCCTCGCGTCCGTCTTCGGTGCCGGGTGCATCGGGGTCGTTCTGACCGGGATGGGCCGCGACGGCGCGCAGGGCGCTCGGGCGGTTCGCGCCGGGGGGGGCGCGATGATCGTACAGGATCCCGAGACGTGCGTGGTGAGCGGCATGGGACAGGCGGTTCTCGCCGCTGGCGCAGCGGATGCCGTGCTGCCGCTCGAGGCCATGCCCGACGCGATGGCACGCCTGTGCGCCGCGTCACGCGGTCGATGATGAGGGCGCGCCCATGGCTCGGCGGCGCGACGCGCCGGCTCGTGACGCGCACGACCGGCGAACGGTCTATCCAGCGAGCATGATTCCACTGCCGAATGCCTTCCGCCAGCACCCCCGTCATACCTAACGAGACCGTTCCCGTTCGCTTTCGCGATCGGGTGCGTGCGCGCATCGGGACCGCCGAGCTGTTTGTCTTTCGCGTCGGCGACGAGGTTTTTGCCTGCGATGTGCGCGCCGTCGAAGAAGTGGTCGAGGCGCCGGTGCTGTACCCGCTCCCCGCCGCCGACCCGGCGATGGCCGGGGTATGTCAGTACGCCGGCCGGTCGCTCGCCGTCGTTCGCGCCACCGCGCTCCTCGGTGTGGACGGTGGGCAGGGTGGCACGGTCCTCGTGATGCGGCGCGGGAACGAGCAGCTCGGATTGCTGGTGGACGACGTCGATGAGGTGTGCAGTATTGAGCTGTCGGCCCTCCGCCAGCCGCCGTGGGATGGCGACGACCTGTTGCTCGCCGTTCATTGGGACGGCACGACATTGCTCGCCGTCGTGGACGCCCGCGCCATGGTCACCGCCGCGGCTGCGGCGATCGCGCGAGGCGGACGATGAGCACCTTCGATCAGGCGCGGGCGGTCACGTTCCGTATCGGCGCGGATCTCTTTGCCGTGGACGTGCAGGGCGTCGAACGCGTCGTGCGGTACGTAACGCCGAGGCCTGTGCCGCGCCTGCCCGACTGGATTGAAGGGATCGTCGAACTCGATGGGCGCGTGATTCCCGTCGTCGATATCCGGCGACGGCTCGGTGCGGAGGTCACGGACGCCGGCGCGCAGACGCGATTGCTCCTGCTCGCGCTCGACGGCGACTGGTGCGCCATGGTGGTCGATCAGGTGCTGGACGTGCGGCCGTATGCCGCCGGGGAACTCGCCCCACCGCCGGGCCTGGTGCGCGGCCTGGCCGGCTCGCTGGTCCTTGGCACCCTGCGCCGAGGGTCCGCGCTCGTGTTGCTGCTCGATGCGGCGCACCTCTTCAGCGCGAGCGAGCGCCTCGCGCTCGTCGCTTCGGGCGTGACGGAGGCGGCCAATGCCTGAGGTCCTGCACGCGCCGCTCGCCAGCGAGTTCGCGAGTCTCGCCGACGCCATCGCCGCGCCCGGCGCCGCGGGCCGGCGCGATGAGCTCAAGGCCGGCATCATCACGCTCTACCGCGGCATCGACCGCGAATTGCAGGCGCTGGAGCAGCTCAAGGCGCAGGTGAAGAGCCTCGTGGAGCAGTGGAAGCTGCTCGATCCCTCGGGCACCAGCGATGAAGGGCTGGGCGCGCCCGCGCCGCCTGCGCCGTCGCGCGAGGATCACCTCAACGCGTCGACCTTCATCGAGAAGGGCTGGAGCCTCCTGTCGCTGGGCGATCACGCCGGCGCCGTCGCCGCGCTCGACAAGGCGCTCGCCCTCGCGCCTAACGATCCGCAGGCCATGTCGATCCTTGGCTGGGCGCTCATGCTGCAGGAGAAATACGATGACGCGCTGCTGCACTTCCAGCGCGTCCTCATGAAGGAGCCGCTCAACTCGCTGGCCCGCATCAACGTGGGCTACATCTGCCTCAAGAAGCGGATCTTCGGGGAAGCGATCGAGCACCTGTCTCGCGCCATCCGCCTCGACAACGACCGCAAGGCCACGCTGTACGCGCACTACTACCTCGGCCTGCTGTATCTCGAGCGCGAGATGTACGACGACGCCCAGAACTTCTTCCGCAAGAGCATCAAACTCGGTCCCAATCTGGTCGAGGCCTGGTATGAGCTGGGTCGTGCGCTCTGGTTTGCCGGTGACCGCGGCTCCGCCCGGGACGCGTGGCGCGACGGGGCACAGACGAACAAGTTCAATCCATGGGCCGAGCGCTGTGCCGAGCTCTTGCGGCAGGTCGACGCTGGTCACGAGCCGGTGCGCTGATCCTGGGGCTCCTCGCCGACGTTGGCGGGGCGCAATCGACGGGGGTCCGCATCGATCGGGGGCGCTTCACCATCGTTGCCGAACCCGAGGATAGCCTGCTCGCGAGCGCACTGGCCGCGCGCGCGGTGGCGACGGACACGTTTCCGGGATTGCCGCGGCCGAGTGCGACCGTGCTCATCCAGATCGCGGCCGACCAGCGGAGTTTTCGCGCTCTGGTCGGTGACCACGCGCCGGAGTGGGGGGCGGCGTTTGCCTTCCCGGCCGAACGGCGCGTGGTGATGCAGGGTCGATCGGCGCCATCGAGTGCGGGCGATCCGCGGCAGGTTCTCCGGCACGAGCTCGCTCACCTCGCCCTGCATGAGGCGCTGGGTGACCTTCCGCCCCGCTGGTTCGACGAGGGGTATGCGTCCTGGGCGGCCGGCGAGTGGGGCCGCGAGGAGGTGATCGCCGCCAACCTTGGCCTGGCGCTCGGTCGGTATCGAACCCTTGCCGGTCTCGACTCCGGATTCGCGGCGGGCAGCGGCGAGGCCGACGCCGCGTACGCGCTGTCGTATCGGGCCGTCGCGGAGCTGGTGGCGCTCGACGAGGCGCGCGGGCTGACGCTGCTCTTTCGGTACTGGCGCGAGGAGGGGAGCCTGGATCGCGCGCTCCGACGCGGGTATGGACTCACGCTGGGCGGCTTCGAACGCCGCTGGATCGAGCAGACTCGACGGCGGTACGGCGGGCTGGCGTTGTTCGCGGACGTGACGGTGGGCACGCTCGCGTTGCTCGTGATCGTCGCCCCGCTGTATGTGATCCGGCGGCGGCGCGATCGCGTGCGGTTGGCGCAGATGCGCGCGTCGGATGCGGCCACGGAACAGCGGGACCGCGAGAGTGCGCTGGAGGCGCTGCTCCGGAGCGTCGACGACCCGACACAGGCTCCGCCGCGGGAGCCCGGTTCTTCATCGTAACGTAATGGGAGGTCTGTGCTTGACACGTGGCGACGACGGCCCGTATCGTTCCGCCCTATGGCACCGCCGGACACGCCGCAATCGCGGCCGCTTTTGTTTTGGGGGATCGCGCTCCTGACGATCCTTGCCGGGTTCGTGGATCTGTGGCGTGGTGGGGAGACCCTGGCGCCGATTCTGCTCGTCATCGGGTATTGCGTCCTGATTCCGGTGGCGATTCTCAAGTAGGCCGTTGGGATGGCGGAGGGGATGGCTGCACGGCACGTTTAGCAACGCGAGAGTCTCGTACCGCCCGGGCGAATAGCTCAGTTGGTCAGAGCGCCTGCCTTACACGCAGGATGTCGGGGGTTCGAGTCCCTCTTCGCCCACCTGGTGGCATCCGGACCCTGCAGGTCGGGTCGGTGTACGCTTCAACAACCCTCTGGAGGTCAGGAACGTGAAGGCACGGCAGCATCAGGCGATCGCTCTCGCGACCTTGCTCGCAGGCTCCCTGCTCGGACCGGGTGCACTGTCGGCCCAGGACCAGCAGCTCCAGCGCGGGCAGACGCCCGGGCCCCGGTTCATGGTTCCGGTCTTCCGCAGCAACGAACGCAACGTCGGCTGGCAGTTCGCCGACCAGCTTCGTCAGCGCATGGGCCAGGACTTCATGGGCCGCACCCTGTGGATCATCGTCAAGAGCGACATCGACAACGCGCTCGAGCAGTCCGGCTACTCCAAGACGGAGCCGCTCAACCAGAACGATGCCAAGCAGCTGGCCAACCTGATCCGGGCCGAAGAATACGTCGAAGGCACGATCAACAAGACCGATGCCGGCTACGAATTCGACGGCTACCACCTGCTGGTGCGTGGCGATGGCATGGTGCAGCCGTTGCCCAAGGTGACGGGGGCCAAGGTGGGCGACCTCGCCAAGGGCGTCTCCGACGCCATCGAAGCGGCGCGCAAGCCGATCGAAGAGGTCAAGAGCTGCGTTCTCAAGTGGCGCCAGAACCAGTACCCGGGCGCGAGCAGTGACGCCGCCAAGGGCCTCCGCGAGTACCCCAACTCCGTGATGTCGCGAGTCTGCCAGCTCGAGATCGCCGCGTCCCAGAAGCAGCCGCCCGATTCGATCATCCGGATCGGCGAGGAGATCACGAAGCTCCACGCGGACAACCGTCGAGCGCTCTTCCTCCTCTCGCAGGCCTACGAGACGAAGAAGATGGACGAGAAGTACATCTCGACGCTCACGCGCCTCCTCGCCCTCGACCCGACCAACATCCGCCTCACCGAGACCATCGTCGAGGCAATCGCACGCACCGGGCAGTTTGCCGTGGCCAAGCCGATCATCGACGAAGCCGTCAAGCTGAATCCGGGTGATCCGAACCTGATCCGCCTGCAGTACCGCATCTACCTGGCGATCAAGGACTACGCGGCGGCCGCGACGATTGGCGAGGACATGATCAAGACCGATACCGCCGCGGCCGACACCAACTTCTTCGGCCGTCAGGCGGCCGCGTACCTGGCCGCCAACGACACGGCCAAGGCGCTCGAGGCCGCATCGCGTGGTACCGCCAAGTTCCCGACCAACGAGGGGCTGTGGGGCCTCGTCGCGCAGTTTGCCCGCCAGACGGGACAGATGCCGGTCGCGCTCAACGCCTACCAGAAGCTCCTCGCCATCAATCCAAAGACCCCGGCCATCAACCTGCAGATCGCGCGCATTCAGGCGGACCAGGGCCAGGTCGACGAAGCCCTCGCATCGGTGAAGCTGGCGCAGGAGGCCGGCGACGATAAGGCGCAGGTCTCCGGAATCTACACGGCGATTGCCGATCGGCTGCGCAAGCAGTACGACACGGACAAGCAGAAGCCCACCGCGCAAAAGGCGCTCGAAGTGCTCAAACTGGCCGAAGCGGTGCAGCCGTCCGAAACGGTGTACTTCCTCACCGGCGTTATCAGCTTCCAGCTGGGCGCGGCCGTTCTGCAGGAAGCGAATACCGCCAAGAGCTGCGATCAGTCCCGTGAAGCCAAGACCCTGTTCACCGACGCCGAGATCAACCTGCCCAAGGGCGGCCGGACGTTCGCGCAACAGCTTGGCCCGGTGATGGCGCAGCTCCAGCAATACAGCAGCTACCCGGACCAGATGATCAAGGCCTACTGCAAGTAAGGGCCGCTGGCTGCAGTGCTCCGAGGGCCCGTCGGCGTCGCGCCGCGGGCCCTCGTCGCTTTCCAGCGACTCGCTACGCCCCTCCGTGACCCTTGCTCCCCCTCCCGACGTGTGTGCGGACCATGCACGGCGTGTGTATAACTCCATTCGTGACAATTACTTGACGCATCAGACACCTCGGCTTTAGTATGACCCGTCCTGACACCGGCAGCATGAACTGGCAGAGCGCGTATCATGCACCGGTACTCGCGCGCGAGGTCGTTGACCAGCTTGGCAACGCACGGCACGTCCTGGATGGTACGCTCGGGGGAGGGGGGCACGCCGCTGCCCTCCTCGAACGCGGTGTCCGGGTCAGCGCCATCGACCGGGATCCCGCCGCAGTTTCCGAAGCCTCAACGCGACTCGCACCCTACATCCAGAGCGGACAGCTCCGCGTCCGTCTCGGGAACTACGCGGACCTGGATCTCGTGGACGACCTGGACGGCGAGATGTTCGACGGCATCCTGCTCGATCTGGGAGTGTCGTCGCACCAGCTCGACGACGAAGGCCGCGGCTTCACCTTTCGGCGCGGTGCTCCGCTCGACATGCGCATGGGCGCCGACTCGACCGCCACGGCAGGGGAATGGCTCAATGCAGCTCCCCGGGCCGAACTCAAACGCGCGTTCGCTGATTACGCCGACGAGCCGAGGGCGTCACGACTGGCGGGTGAGATCGAGCGCCGACGTGAGCGAACCCCGTTTGCCATCAGTGATGACCTGGTTGGTGCCATTCGCGCCGTCCTCGGGCCGAGCGCCGGGCCGGCCGATTTCGCGCGACTCTTTCAGGGCGTGCGCATCGCCGTCAACGACGAACTCGCCGGCCTCGCCGCGGCGCTCCCAGCCCTGCGCGATCGACTGCTCCCCGAGGGACGGTTTGCCGTCATCGCCTATCACTCGGGCGAGGATCGGCTCGTGAAGCACGCGTTCCAGGCATGGAGTCGACGCTGCACGTGCCCGCCGCGGCAGCCGGTTTGCACGTGCGGCGGGCAGGCGCGCGGCGCTCTCGTGCAGCGCAAGCCGATCGTGGCGCGCGACGACGAGGTGGCCGCCAATCCCCGCGCGCGAAGTGCGCATCTCCGCGTATGGCGAAGCGCCGCGTAGCGCCGCGCGCGCGGGCGCGCATCGCGCTGGTGCTCATCGGCTTCGTCGTCGTGGCGAGCATCGTCGTGGCTCGCCGCACGGTCGGCGCGACGCGCGCGCGCGCGTTGCACAGCCTGGACCGGCAGCGGGCCACGCTCGTGTCGGAGCGCGCGAAGCTCGTGGCTGACGTGGGGAGTGCCAAGAGCCTCGCGCGCCTGCAGCCGCTGGTGGAGCGGCGTCTCGGCCTGCATCGCCCCGATCCGAGCCGGATCTTTCAACTGCCCAAGCCGGTGACGCGTCGTGGACAATCCTGAAGCGCCGCGCCCGCTGCGGCGTTCCCAGGTGGTGCATGCCGTGCTCGTCGCGTTCGCGATCGCGCTGGTTGCGCGCGCCGGCTACGTGCAGCTGTGGCAGCATGAGAAGTGGGCGCAGGCCGCGGTGCGCCAGCAGTTCGCCGTCGCGTCCATCCCGGCGCCGCGCGGCGACATCGAAGATGCGAACGGCGTCCCGATCGCCTACAGCCGCGAGCTGGTACGCCTCTCGGTGGCGATTGGCGAGGTCAGGAACGTGCCCGCGCTGAAGAAGGCGATGGCGGCCGCCGGGATCGCGCCGGCCGAAGTCCGGCGCGCCACGGATCGCACGCGCAAGTGGGTTGAACTGCGCGATCGCTTCCTGCCGTCGCGCGTGGCGTCGCTCGTCCGAATGAACGGCGTGCATGTCACGTCGGTCGGGGATCGGGTCTACGTGCGCTCGCCGGGTACGCGACAGCTGCTTGGCGCCGTGGGTGCCAACGGACGCGGAGCGGCGGGGCTCGAACTGCACCTCGACTCCCTGCTGCTGGGCGCGGAGGGTCGGACGCGCGCCGTGAAGGGCCTGCGGGGCGCGCGGTACGAGTCGCCGGACATGCTCGACGAGCCGCCGGCGCGCGGGCACACGGTCCGACTCACGATCAACCAGACGCTGCAGAACATCTGCGACAAGGCGCTGCAGGATGCCGTCGCGCGATTGCGAGCCGATGGCGGAGACGTCGTGGTCCTCGATCCGCGCACCGGCGAGATCCGCTGCCTCTCCGGCCAGCGGCCTGGGGGTCGGACCGGCGGCGTGACCGCGTTTATCGAGGCGTACGAGCCGGGATCCACGCTCAAGCCGTTCTTTGCAGCACGACTCCTCGAACTCGGACGTGCCGGCGCCGACGAGGTGATCGACACCTACAACGGCCGATACGAGGTGCACGGCCGCGTGATCACCGACGTGCACAAGGCCAGGTCGATGTCGTTGCGCGACGTGATTCGTTTTTCTTCGAACGTCGGCATCGCACGGTTTGCGGAGCGTTTGTCCGATGACGAGGTCTTCGAACTGCTGCGTGACCTCGGATTCGGCACGCCGACCGGCATCCCGTATCCCTCGGAATCGGGTGGTCGACTGCGTGAACCACGGTTCTGGTCGGCGCAGTCGCACGCCTCGCACGCCATCGGATACGAACTGTCCGTGACGCCGCTCCAACTCGCCGCAGCGTACAGCGCTCTGGCGACCAACGGCATGCTCGTCGAGCCGGCGCTCGTGAAGGAGATCCGGGACGCCGACGATCGTGTGGTCTACGAACACCAGCCGCGCATGCTGCGCCGCGTGTTTGCCGCGTCGGCGGCGCAGTCGGTGGTGCCGATGCTGGAGAGCGTGGTGGACAGCGGCACGGCGGTGGACGCCAGCGTGACCACATTCTCCCTGGCCGGCAAGTCGGGCACCGCGCGTCGCACGGTCAACGGACGCTATGGCGCGGCGATGTACACCTCCACGTTCGTTGGCATCTTCCCGGCGAGGAATCCTCAGTACGTGGTGCTGGCCAAGATCGACAATCCACGTGAGGAGTCGATCTACGGTGGCAAGGTGGCCGCGCCGCTGACGCGCGCGGTGATCGAGGGCGCGCTCGCGGCGCAGGATGCCTCACTCGACTGGACGCAGCTCGCCGCACAGCGCCGCGAGGTCGACCCGATTCCTGGCGAGGTGGAGTCATCAGGCTCCGTGCCGCGGGACACGGTGCAGCCGGACACGGTCGACGCGCTCCCCGCAGTGCCGCTGGTCGACTCGACTCCGACGCCCGATCTCGTGCCGTCGGTGTCCATCGACCTGCGAAAACCGCCCACGCGCGGCACCCAACCGTCGCGACCGGTACAGGTGCCCGATGTCCACGGGCTGCCCACGCGCGTGGCCGTGCGCGTGCTGCACCGCGCCGGGCTCGCCGTCGTGCTCGTCCCCGGGAGCGGCAGTCTGACCCAGCCGCCGGCAGGACGGGAGGTGAAGGCCGGATCACTCGTCAGGCTCACCCGGCCATGAGCGCGCTGTGCAGCGGTGAGGGGCTGCGACTGGCGCTGCACGAGGCCGGACTGCTCGTAGGTGTGCAGGGGACGCTGCCGGTGGAGATCGCTGGCGTAAGCGATGACAGCCGCGCCGTCCGCCCCGGCTGGGCCTTTGTCGCCGTGCGTGGCAGCGTCGCCGACGGGCACCACTGGTTGCGCGATGCCTCCGAGCGTGGGATGGGGCTGGCGATCGTCGAGGATGCGACGGGGGTCTCCGGGCCCGCGCTGCTCGTGCGCGATTCGCGCCAGGCGGCGGCCGTGGTGGGAGCCGCGGCGTACGGCTTCCCCGCGCGCTGGCTGCGCGTCGTTGGGGTGACGGGCACCAGCGGCAAGACGACCACCGTGTCCATGCTACGCCACCTGCTGGACGGGGTGATCGGTCGCGCGGCGTCGATCGGGACGCTGGGCGTGCTTATCGGCGGTGAGGGCACTCCGTGGCCTGGTGGGCAGGGACTCACAACGCCGGGCCCCATTGAGCTGCAGCGCGTACTCCGCGCGCTCGTCGACGCCGGCGTGCGGGATGTGGCGATGGAGGCCTCGTCACACGCGCTCGACCAGCGACGCGTTGACGGGGTAGCGTTCACCGCCGCCGTCTTCACCAACCTTTCGCGCGATCACCTCGACTACCACGCGACCATGGAGGCGTACCTCGCCGCGAAGGCGCGCCTGGTCTCGCTCGTCGCGCCGGGTGGGGCCGTGGTGGTGAACGCGGATGATGACGCGTGGTCGGCACTCCCTGCGGCGCCGCGTGTGGTGCGCTATGGATTCGGTGCCGGCGCGCCGGAGGTCTCGGCGCGCGAGATGCGCTTCGGGCCGGGCGGATCGTCGTGGATGCTCACCGCCGGCGGCGAAACACGTCCCGTACAGCTCCCGCTGATTGGTGACTTCAACGTGGCCAATGCGCTCGGCGCCGCGGCCGCTGCGTGGGCGATCGGTATTCCGCTGGCCTGCATTGCCGAACGCCTGAGCACCCTGCCGCAGGTACCCGGGCGTCTCGAACGCGTGCTCGAACGCCCCGCGGTGCTGCGTGACTACGCCCACAAGCCCGATGCCATGGAGCGTGCGCTCGATGCCGTCCGCCCGTTTGCCCCGCAGCGGCTCATCGTGGTCTTCGGGTGCGGCGGGGATCGCGATCGCGGCAAGCGCCCGATCATGGGCGGTATCGCCGAGCGCAAGGCCGATCTCGTGATCCTCACCAGCGACAATCCCCGGACCGAAGACCCCGAGCGCATTCTCGACGAGATCGAGGCGGGCATGACGCGGCGAGATCACCTGCGTATCGAGGATCGCCGCGCGGCGATCGCGCGAGCGCTGGAAGAGGCCGGGCCGGACGACCTGGTGGTACTCGCGGGCAAGGGACACGAGACGTATCAGATTCGCGGTACAACGTCGCACGCCTTCGACGAGAAGGCGATCGTGCAGGAACTCGTCAGTGAGAGGCGCGCGTGAGCTTCTGGACCCTGGATCGATTGGCGGCCGCGTTGCAGTCAGAGCGGCAGGGGGCAATCCCGCGCGGCAGCACGCCGCTTGCGCGCGTGCATACGGACTCGCGCACGCTGGCGCCTGGCGACGTCTTCGTTGCCCTCCGTGGAGACCACTTTGACGGCCACGCGTTCGTGAGCGACGTGGTGGCGCGGGGCGCGTCGGCGCTCGTGGTATCCGACCCGAGGTCGGTCGCAGGGCACGGCGTGCCCGCCTGCGTCGTCAGGGATACCACCGCAGCGCTCGGAGCACTCGCGTCGTTTCGGCGGCGCGTGTGGGGTGGCACCGTGATCGCGGTCGCGGGCAGCAATGGCAAGACCAGCACCCGTGAGCTCATTGCCGGGGCCCTCGGCGGCCGCCTCTCGGTGCATGCGACCCGGGGCAACCTGAACAACCACATCGGCGTTCCGCTGACGCTGCTCGCCATTCCGGACCACGCGGACGTCGCCGTGGTCGAGATCGGGACGAATCATCCAGGAGAAGTCGCAACCTTGCAGGCCATCGTTGGTCCCGACGTGGCGGTGGTCACCAGCATCGGGGAGGAGCACCTCGAGGGTCTCGGGTCGCTGGCCGGCGTGCTTGCCGAGGAGAGTGCGGTGTTTGCCGGCGTGCCACTCGCGGTGGCACCGGCATCGCAGCCCGAGGTCGTGGACGCGGCGCGTGGGCGGGCCGGTCGCGTGATCGCGGCGGGGCTCGACGCGGGTGACGTGCGCCCGACCGCGTGGGGGCTCGACGACGAGGCGCGCGGCTGGTTCACGCTCGCCGAGGTGAGGGTGTCGGTGCCGTTCGTCGGCCTCCACAACCTGCGGAATGCGTTGCTTGCCGTGGCCGTGGCGCGGGCGTGCGGCATCGCCGACGAGGACGCCGCCGCCGGCATGGCCGCGCTCAGGCCGCCGTCGATGCGGAGCGCCCTCGAAACCATCGGGCCGTTCCTCGTGCTCAATGATGCCTACAACGCGAACCCTGCGTCAGCCCGCGAGGCGCTGGCGACACTCGACGCGATCGCGACCGAACGGCCGCGCGTGGTGGTGCTGGGATCCATGCTGGAGCTGGGCCCGCAGGGACCGGACCTGCACGACGACATTGCGCGTCGCGCCCTCGCCGGACGCGCCCGGGTGATCGTTGGCATTGGAGAGTTTGTGCACGCGTTCGCTCGCGTGGCACCTGGCGACCCCCGCGTCATCTCCGCGACCGATGCGGAGGCGGCGTGGCCGCTGCTCGCCACGCGACTGCCACCCGATGCGCTGGTGCTCCTCAAGGGATCGCGGGGCACGCGCCTGGAACGACTCGTACCGAGATTGCAGGAGCGCGCGGGAGTGCCGGTGGAACCGGCCGCCGCACACTGATTGGACCGCCGACCACATCACGCCTTGCTCTATTTCCTGCTCAGCCGGTTCCTCGACGACGTTCCGCCCCTGCGGCTCATCACCTACATCTCGGTGCGAGCGGCGGCGGCGGCGGTCACCGCGCTGCTCCTCACGTTCGTGTTCGGGCCGCCCCTCATCCGCCGCCTGCAGGCGCTGCGGGTGCGGCAGGTGGTGCGCGAGGGCACACCCGACACGCACCAGGCCAAGGGTGACACGCCGACCATGGGTGGCCTGATCATCCTGGCCTGCGGCGTCATCCCCACGCTGCTCTGGGCGCGGTTCGACAACCAGCGCTACGTCGCGCTGGCGCTGCTCGTCACCGTGTGGATGGGCGGCATCGGATTCCTCGACGACTACCTCAAGCTCAAACAGAAGCGGGAAGGCAAGAAGAACGAAGGGCTGGTGGAGCGCTACAAGCTCGCCGGGCAGGTGGGCATCGGCTTCCTGCTGGCGCTCATCCTCTGGCTCTGGCCCGTGTCCGACCTCCCCGGCGCGTCCACCACGATCCCGTTCCTCAAGAACGTGCTGCTGGTGCCGCTCACCGTGGGCCTCGGATGGATCTACGTGCCGTGGGTGACGTTCATCATCACCGGCGTTTCCAACTCGGTGAACCTCACTGACGGCCTCGACGGCCTGGCCGCGGGGCTCTGCGCGATTGCGATCACCACGTTCGCCTTCTTCGCCTACGTGATGGGTCGCATCGACGCGAGCGCCTACCTGCAACTATTCTACCTGCGCGGGTCCGGCGAACTGACCATCTTCTGCCTGTCGATGGTCGGTGCGTGTATCGGGTTCCTGTGGTACAACACGTATCCGGCCCAGGTCTTCATGGGAGACACCGGCTCGCTCGCGCTCGGCGGCGCGCTGGGCGCGATCGCCGTGCTGCTGAAGAGCGAGTTTCTCCTGCTGTTCGTGGGCGGTGTGTTCGCGATGGAGACCGTGTCGGTGATCCTCCAGCGGACCATGTTCAAGTACCGCAAGGCCCGGTTTGGCGTCGAGTACGCGAAGGCGAACCGGGTCTTTCTGCGTGCGCCGGTCCACCATCATTTCGAACTCAAGGGCTGGAAGGAGTCACAGGTCGTGGTGCGGTTCTGGATCCTCGGGATCTTCTGCGCCTTCGTCGCGCTGGCCACGCTCAAGCTGCGGTGACGCCGATGCGCGACTGGACCCTGGGCGAGGTTGCGGTGGTGGGACTCGGCAAGAGCGGCGCAGCCGCGTCGCTGCTGCTCGCGCGCCACGGGGCGAAGGTCTACGCGTCCGATGCGGCCGATGCGCCGTCGACTCGCGAGCGCGCGGCCCAGGTGCGCGCGGCCGGCGCCGAGGCTGACACGGGACGCCACGATCTTGATCGCATCGCGGGGGCCCGCGTCGTCGTGGCGAGTCCGGGCGTCCCTCCCGATGCGCCGCCGCTCGTGCGCGCGCGCGATGCCGGCGTGGAGGTCGTGAGTGAGGTGGAGGTCGGCCTCTCGGCGCTGCCGAATACGCGCATCATCGCGGTGACGGGGACCAACGGCAAGACGACCGTGACCGCGCTCATCGCGCACTTGTTGCGCGCGATTGGGGAAGACGCCGAGGCTGCGGGCAACATCGGGCTGGCGCTCTGCGACGTCGCGATCCGCGAGGTGCAGCCAGCCTGGATCGCGCTCGAGATGTCGTCGTTCCAGCTGCACGACACACCGGCGCTGGCGCCGGTGGTCGGTGTGCTCACGAACCTTGCACCGGATCATCTCGACCGATACGCCTCGCTCGAGGCGTATTATGCAGACAAGGCGCTCCTGTTTCGCAACGGCGGACGCGGATCGCGTTGGGTCATCAACGCCGATGATCCCGCCTCGCTCGCGATGATCGATGGCGTGCCCGGCACCGTGCTGCGGTTCAGCGCCGCGGGTCGACTCGGCGACGCGTTCCTCGATCGTCGGCATGACGAGCTGATCGTGGCCGATGAGCCGCTGTTAGCCAGGCGGGATCTGCACCTGCTCGGCGTCCACAACGTGGCCAACGCCCTCGCCGCCGCGCTCGCGGTGATCGCGGCGTCCGACACACACGGCTCCATCGGGGCGCGCGCGAAGCTCGCGGCGGGGCTCTCCTCGTTCCAGCCGATGCCGCATCGCCTGGCGCCGGTGGGCGAGTTCGACGGTGTGCAATGGATCAACGACTCCAAGGCCACCAACGTGGCGAGCGCGCTGGTCGCCCTGGAGAGCATGACGCGCCCCACCGTGCTGCTGCTCGGTGGCCGCCACAAGGGCGAGCCGTACACCGCACTCCTCGCTGGCATCGCCAGGCACTGTCGCCACGTCATTGCCTATGGTGAAGCTGCGCCGCTGATCCTGCGGGACCTGCAGGGCAACGCCCCGGTGGAACAGGTCACGGGGGATTTTCATGCCGTCACGCGCCGGGCGCACCAACTGGCGCACCGGGGAGACGCCATCCTGCTGTCTCCCGCCTGCTCGTCCTACGACATGTTCAACAACTACGAAGAGCGGGGCCGCGCCTTTGCGCAGGCGGCGGAGTTGGGCCGGCCATGAGCGGCACGTCCCATCGTGACCGCTGGGCGATGAGCGCGGAAGCTCGCGCCCTCGTGCTCGTCACCGCGATCCTCACCGCCCTGGGCCTCGCCACGCTGTTCAGCGCGAGCGCGCTCGTTGCCCTGCAGAAGGGGCTTCCGGCCACCACCTACTTCTTCCAGCAGCTGACCGGCGTGCTGGCGGGCGTCGTCGTCTTCGCGATTGCCGCCAAGGTCGATGCGCAGCGCTTCGAGAAGTGGGCGTGGCCCATGATGATCACGGCGATCGTGCTCATGATCGCGACCCTGATTCCCGGCGTGGGCCGCCAGATTCTCGGTTCGCGCCGCTTCCTGCTCAACGGCTCCGTGCAGCCGGCGGAGTTCGCCAAGATCGCGGTGGTCGTCTGGACCGCGATGCTGGTGCTTCGCAAGGGAGAGCAGCGTATGCGCCGGTTGTCGAAGGGCCTGCCCGCCTTCCTCGGTGTGGTCGGCGTGCTGGCGGCCGTCGCATTCGTGCAGCCCGACCTGTCGATGGGGATGATGTTCGTGCTGCTCATGGGCATCGTTCTGTTCGCGGCCAACGTGCGCATCGGGCACTTCATCGCCGTCGGTGTGCTCGCGGCCCCGATCCTTTGGCACGAGCTGCAGAAGCGCCACTACGCGCTGGCACGAATCTGGTCCTTCATCGGGTCCGACAAGGCGCCGCAGCAGCTCACCGACCAGCAGTATCAGTCGCTGATTGCGGTCGGCTCGGGTGGCTTCATGGGGACCGGATTTGGCAGCGGGCGGCAACAGTACGGTTGGGTCCCGATGGGCATGGACGACTTCATTGCGTCGACCATTGGTGAAGAATGGGGGTTCATCGGGTTCACGCTGGTGATTCTCGCGTTCGGGTTGTACACGTGGCTTGGCTTCCGCATCGCGCGCCAGGCGCGAACGCCGTTCCTCCGACTCGTTGCCCTCGGCCTCACGTGCATGGTCGCGATCACGGCCTATGTCCACCTCGGCGTGGTCATCGACCTGTTGCCCAACACCGGCCTCACGCTGCCCTTCTTCTCGAATGGCCGCTCGAACCTGGTGCTGACCTTTCTGGTGACCGGCATCCTGGTGAACATCGGCAGCGCCCGCGAGCGCATCTACGGCGCGGCGGCCACGGACCCTTCGGCCGGCGCGAGCTGAGTGCGGGTCTTCTTTACCGGAGGCGGAACGGGCGGACACCTGTATCCGGCGCTGGCGATCGCACGCGCGCTCGTGCAGGTCCGGCCGGACGTGGAGCCGCACTTCATTGGGGCCCGGCGCGGACTGGAGCGGGATGTCCTCCCGTCGACCGGATTCCCGCACACGTTGCTCGACCTGTATCCGCTCTACCGCGCGGCGCCGTGGCGCAATGTGGCGACGCTGCGTGGCCTCGTGAGTGGCTGGCGCACCGTTGCCGGACTCGCGGCCAGCGAACGTCCGCGCCTGGTCGTGGCCACCGGAGGCTACGCGTCGAGCGCGACGCTGGCGTATGCGCGCGTGCGCGGCATTCCGTTTGTGCTGCAGGAATCCAATGCCTTCCCCGGCAAGACCGTCGTCTGGTTCTCCCGATGGGCCCGCGAGATCTACGCCAGCTTTCCGGAGGTTGCCAGGCGCTTGCCTGGGCAGGTACGCGAACGCGTGATCGACGTGGGCAACCCGATCGAACCACCGCCGGCGCCGCGCCCGGATCGCGGCGCTGCCCGTGCCGAGTGGGGCTTCGATGCGACGGTGACGACCGTCGCGCTGGTGGTCGGTGGCTCACAGGGGTCGGCTGCCCTCAATGCGCTCGTTGACGCCTGGATCGCCGGTGGGCTGCCGCCAGGAGTCGGCGTGATCTGGGGAACGGGCAAGGCACACTACACAGGCCATGCGGGCCGCGAATCGTCGACGGTACGCGTGCGGCCGTATCTCGCCCCGATCGCGGAGGCATACGCGGCCGCCGACGTGGCCGTGTCGCGCGCCGGCTCGATCACCGCCGAGTTGTGCGCGTGGGGCATCCCCATGTACCTGGTCCCGTTACCGACGGCGGCGGCCGATCACCAGACGGCCAACGCTCGCGCGCTCGGCGACGCCGGGGCCGCCGCGTGGATTTCGGAAAGGGAGGCCACGCCGGCCGCCCTCAATGCCTTCGTGCAGAGCCTGAGTTCCAACCCCGCACGCCGCCGCGAGCTCACCGAGGGCGCGCTGCGCCGTGCGCGGCCCGACGCCGCGCACGTGATTGCCACGCGCCTCGACGTGTTGCTGCGGAGCCGCGTCTGATCCATGACACCGCACGTAGATTGCCCACGGTGACGAGCCTTCTCGATCCCTCAGATCCACGCCCTGTGCACTTCATGGGGATCGCTGGCGCCGGCATGAGCGCGCTCGCCGAGTTGTTCGTTCGGCGCGGCGTGCGCGTGAGCGGGTGTGACAGTCAGGCGGCGGGCGCGACGGACCTTGCGGCGCTCGGCGTTGCGATCGAGACCGGACACGATCCGCGGCATGTGGCGGGCGCGCGCGCGGTGGTGGTGACCTCCGCCGTGCCTCGATCGCATCCCGAGCTGGACGCGGCGCGCGCGGCCAACGTCCCCGTCATCCGGCGCGCCGAGGCCCTGGGCGAGGTCGTGAACGCAGGTCGGGTGGTGGCCATCGCCGGCACGCACGGCAAGACGACCACCACCGTCATGACCACCGAAGCGCTCGCCGCCGCGGGCCTTGCACCCACGGGCATCGTGGGAGGTCGTGTGGGCGCGTGGGGCGGCAACCTGCGCCTCGGTGGTGACTCGGTGTTCGTCGTCGAAGCCGATGAGTACGATCGCTCCTTTCTCGCCTTGCGCCCCACCGTGGCGGTGATCACGAACGTCGAAGCCGATCACCTCGACATCTATCGCGATCTCGATGATATCCGGAGCGCCTTTGTGCAGTTTGCCGGACCGGCGCATACGGTCGTGCTCTGCGACGACGATCCGGGCGCCGCGAGCCTCGCCGTCACCGGTGGGGCGCAGGTACTGCGCTACGGACTGGGCGAGGCCAACACGCGGGTGCGCGGCGTGCCCTCGACGCTGGTCGACGGCCGTACCGCGGTGGCGGTGTACTTCGACGGCGAGTGTCTGGGCGACGTCGTGTTGCGTGTACCCGGGCTGCACAACGTGCGCAACGCACTTGCGGCGATCGCGTCCGGCCTCGCGTCAGGCGCGACGCTCGAGGCGATGCGCGCCGGGCTCGAGGCCTTCAGCGGCGTCGAACGCCGCTTTCAGCGGCTCGGCCGCGCCGCGGGCGTGGACGTGGTGGATGACTACGCACACCATCCGACCGAAGTCGCCGCAACCCTCGACGCCGCGCGTGCCGCGTTCCCGGGCCGACGCGTCGTCGTCGCGTTCCAGCCGCACCTGTATTCGCGCACGCGGGATTTTGCGTCGCAGTTCGGCGACGCGCTCGCGATCGCCGATGCCTGCTACCTGGCCGACATCTACCCCGCGCGTGAGCGGGCGATCCCCGGCGTGACGTCCGATCTGATTGCCTCACGCCTGATGGAGAGGGGCCGTGGGCCCGTCTGGCGCGGCGCGCGAGCGGACCTGGCGGCGGCACTGGTCGGCGAGGTCCGCGAGGGCGACGTCGTGTTGACGATGGGAGCCGGTGACATCACGCGGACCGGACCCGAACTGCTGGCGCGGCTCGCCGCGCCACGCGGCGGATGACGAGCGACGCACCCGAGTCCGCCCGGGACTCGGCTTCCCCGGGGCCGCGGTGGGGACGACGGCTGGCGGCCGCCGCGATGGCGCTCCTGCTGATCACGGTGCTCACCATCCCCTGGTGGGGGCGATCGCTCGCGTTCTTCCGCGTCCGGTCAGTGGACGTACGCGGGACGCGCTACACGCGGCCGGCCGAGCTGGTGGCTCGCCTTCGCGTCGACACGCTCACGTCGATCTGGATGCCACTCGACTCGCTGGAGGCGCGCGTCGAACGACATCCGCAGGTCCGCTCGGCGACCCTGCGTCGCTGGCTCCCGAACAAACTGGTCATGGAGATCGTCGAGAACGAACCGATCGCCCTGGTCCCGGCGCCGCGAGGCATGCGGGCGTATGAGGAGTCGGGGCGCGCGCTGCCACTCGATCCCGCGCGCGTGGTCACCGACCTGCCGATCGTCGAGCGCGCGGACACGGCGATCTTTCGTCTGCTCGCTGATCTCAAGGCCGACAATCCCTCCATGTACGCGCAGGTGTCGGAGATTCGGTTCGTGGGTCGAGACCAGTTGCGCGTGATGCTGCTGGACGTTCCCGTGTTGGCGTTGCGCGGACTCGTCGTCGAACGCTTCGACGAGCTATCTTCCGTTCGGCGCGACCTGGCGCGCCAGCGCATTGTGCCCGCCGAGCTGGATCTTCGCTTCAAGGACCAAGTCATCGTCCGCCTCCCATGAACGCCGAACGACTCGTCGCCGGACTCGACATCGGGTCGGCCAAGACTACCGTGATCATCGGCGAGGTCGTGGGCGACCTGCCGCGTCGTCCCGGCATCAAGGTGCTTGGCCTCGGTCAGGCGCGGACGACCGGGCTGCGACGCGGCGTCGTGTCCGACATCGAGGAGACCACGCAGTCGATTCGCAAGGCCATGACGGACGCCGAGCAAATGGCGGGCGCGAAGGTCGAGGCGTGTTACGTCGGGATCACCGGCGAACACGTGCAGGCGATGACCTCCAAGGGCATCGTCGCCGTGTCCGGCGATGAAATCGGCAAGGCCGACGTGGATCGCGCCAACGCGGTGGCGCGCGCGCAATCGATCCCTCCGGACCGTGAGTTGCTGCACGCCATTCCGCAGGAGTACACGGTCGACAAGCACGAAGGCGTTCGTGACCCGGTCGGCATGCTGGGGACCCGGCTCGAGACGGAGATGTACCTCGTGTCGATCGGTCAGTCGCCGGCCAGCAACCTCCGCAAGGCCGTCGAGCGAGCCGGCTACCATGTGGCGGAGTTCGTGGTGAAGCCTCTGGCGAGCTCACTGGCCGTTCTCACCGACGACGAACGCGAACTCGGTGTGGCCGTGATCGAGATGGGCGCCGGGACCACGGACGTGGCGGTGTTCCACGAGGCAAAGATCCGCCACCTGGGTACCATTGCCCTGGGGGGGAACAACGTCACCAACGACATCGTGCACGGGTTGGGTCTCACCCAGGTGGACGCCGAGCGAATCAAGGAGCGCTACGGCTGCGCGTACGAGCCGCTCGTCGACCCGTCGGAAGTGATTTCGTTGCCGGGGACGGCGGCGCAGGGCGAGCGGCAGGTGCCGCGGGAGCTGCTGGCGCACATCATCCATCAACGAGTGGACGAGATCTTCGATCACGTCATTCGCGAGATCGATACGGCGGGATTTGCCGGTCGGCTGAGCGCGGGAATCGTGCTGACGGGTGGCGTCGCGGCGCACCCCGGCGTGGGGGAGCTGGCGGCCGAGGTGTTCGGCACGGGTGTGCGCGTGGGCGTTCCATCGGAACAGTTGAGTGGCCTTGCGGACGCGGTGGAGGCGCCGCGGTACTCGACGGCGGTGGGCCTGACGCTGTACGCGGCGAACCGCCTGGCGCTGGGGAGCGCGACGGTGGGCGGGCGTCGCGTGGCGCTGGCGGCCCCCAATGTGGACAAGCTGGCCCAGCGGGTGAAGACGTGGTTGCAGGACTTCTTTTGAGCGTGCGTGGTCGTTAGGCACGTCAAAAACCTGATATTCGCAGCGTGCGATGTGGAGAAGCGGCGCTCTCACGAACGAGGGCGCCGCTCTTGCATGCTTGCCCGCTTGCGTCGAGCGCTTGTCTTCAGTCACACGTTTCTTCTGTCGGGCTTCGCATTATATTCTGGCGCGATCGCGAGCTCGGGCGCACGGTTCGTGCGGTGCGTCACGCGCGATCCACCGTTCGACCTCACGTCCATGCAAGCCCGTTTCCCGCTGACAGGGGAGTGCCGCGCGCAATGATTTTCGAATTCGAGGAGAACGCGAGCCAGAACGCCAGGATGAAGGTCGTCGGCGTCGGCGGCGGTGGTGGGAACGCCGTCAATCGCATGATCGATGAGCGACTCGAAGGAGTCGAGTTCATTTCGATCAACACCGATGCGCAGACGCTCCTGTCGTCGAAGTCGGACGTGAAGATCCAGATCGGCAAGAAGCTGACGCGGGGGCTCGGCGCCGGGGCGCGCCCCGAGATCGGCCGGCAGGCGATCGAGGAGAATCGCGACGAGGTGCAGCGCGCTCTCAGCGGATCCGACCTCGTCTTCGTGACCTGCGGCATGGGCGGCGGGACCGGGACGGGCGCGGCGCCGATCGTGTGCGAACTCGCAAAGGACGTCGGGGCGCTCACGGTCGGCATCGTCACCAAGCCGTTCCTCTTCGAGGGACGCAAGCGGATGCGCCAGGCGGAAATGGGCATCACCGACATGCGCGTGCACGTGGACACGATGATCGTCGTGCCCAACGAGCGGCTGCTGGCGGTCGTCGGCAAGGGTATCCCGTTCCAGGACGCGCTCAAGAAGGCGGACGAGGTCCTGCTGCACGCCACGCAGGGCATCTCGACGCTCATTTCCCGCACGGGCCTCGTCAACGTCGACTTCGCCGACGTGCGCACCGTCATGCAGAACGGCGGCTCCGCGCTGATGGGCACCGGAATCGGTCGGGGCGAAAACCGGGCGATGGAAGCGGCCCAGCAGGCGATCTCCTCGCCGTTGCTCGACAACATCTCCATCGCCGGATCGTCCGGTGTGCTGCTCAACATCACCGGCGGCGGCGACCTCACCCTGGGCGAGGTCACGCAGATCTCCGAGATCGTGCATGACGCCGCGGGCGATGACGCCGAGATCATCTTTGGCGCCGTGCACGAGCCGGCCATGCAGGGCGAGATTCGCGTCACGGTCATCGCCACCGGGTTCGACCGCGCGTTTGGACACACCGGGGTCACGGCGCATGCACAGCCCGCGGTGGGCGGGAACTCGCGCACGGTGATTCCGATCAACACCGGGCGCACGGCCATCCAGCCTCCGCCTCCGCCGCGTGCCATCGCCAAGCCGGCGCCGCCGGATCCGAACCGACGCTTCATGCCGCCGGCCTCGTCCACGCCGCACGCGCCCCCCTCGCCATCAGCGCGCCCCGCGGATCAGATTCAGGATCTCGATATTCCGACGTTCATCCGGAGGCAGATGGATTGATGCGACCGATGGGTCGCGTGCTGGCGTTTCTCACGGTGGCGCTCCTGGCTTGGGGCGCCATTGCTGTCATGCGCCCGCTCCCGGAGCGAAAGGCCGGGACCGTCCTCTCCGGCCGTCGGGTGCCATCGTGGGTCACCCGGGTCGACACGTTAGGCAGCGGGGAGACCATCACCGAGCTGCTCGATCGACTCGGCCTCACGGGCAAGGAAGCGCAGGACGCGTTGGACGCGGCCACCGCCGGCCTCGATCCTCGGCGCCTCCGCGCCGGGATGCGCATCACACTGGGCGCCGAGTCCGCCGACTCCGTGCCGTCGGAGATCGTGCTCCACCTCGCGGTCGACCGCCTGCTGCGCCTGCGTCGCAGCGATTCGGGCTGGGTCGGTGCCGAAGAGTCGCTGCCCTGGACGACCGACACCCTGGTCGTCGGCGGAACCCTTGGCGCGAATCTCTACGACGCCTTCGATCGAGGGGCCGTAAACCTGCCCCGGGATGTGCGCGCCGAACTCGCGTGGGATGTTGCCGACGTCTTCGAGTACCGCCTGGACATGAGCCGCGACCTGCAGGAGGGTGATGCCTTCCTGGTCCTCATCGAGCGACAGCAGACCACCACGGGCGTCGTGCGCGTGGGCAACGTGCTCGCCGTGGACTACACCACGGGGGGAAAGCGACTGCGCGTGATCCGACTGCCAGGCAGTGAAGGCCGAGCACGATACTTTGACGAGGACGGACGCAGCATGCAGGCGATGTTCCTCCGGGCGCCGCTCGAGTTCCGTCGGATCTCCTCGGTGTTCGGCATGCGGCGCCACCCGATCCTCGGCGTGGTTCGGCGTCATCGCGGCACCGACTATGCTGCGTCCTCCGGTACCCCTGTCCGGTCGATCGGCGACGGCGTCGTGGTCACGGCGGGACGCATGAGCGGATTCGGCAACGTGATCGATGTGCGCCACCCCAACGGCTTCGTCACGCGGTACGGTCATCTGCGCGGATTCGCGACCGGCATCCGGCGCGGCGTGCGGGTGGGGATCGGCCAGACCATCGGCTTCGTCGGTATGACCGGCCTTGCGACCGCGCCGCACCTGCATTTTGAAGTCCTGGTGCGTGGCGTCCAGCAGAACCCGAGGACCGCGCTGTCGTCCACCGCCGGCGCACCGCTCGAGGCGTCAGAACGCTCGGCCTTTGATCGGGCGCGGACCATTGCGCTCGCGCGGCTCGACCAGCACGCGAACGGCGCCTCCTCGCCATCGGACACGGTGCGGGATCACGACTGACCTGACATTCGGGACTCCCGGAACGGTGGCCCGGTGCTGAACTTGTGGGCGCTCGACGTCATGCCGGCCGCTGCTCCTGCGCTTCGCCCCTTGTCACCGCCGTCGGGCTCGGCGCGGTGCGTACCATTCCCCCATGATTCTCTGGTTGCTCGCCCTCGTCATCGGCGCCGCCGGTGCGTATATCGCGTATCCCAAAGCTCTCGCCGGCGCACGCGGCGAGCGCATCACGATGCTCCTGCGGGCCGTGGGCATGACCACCGCGGCCGCGCTGGCCCTCAACGTGATCCTCGGGACGGCGCGCGCGGCGCGACCCCTGGTTGCCCTGGATGCATCCGCGAGTTGGCTGCGGGGTGGAGACTCGTCGCGTTATGTGGCGTCGCGGTCGGCGGCGCTGGAAGCGACGTCGGACTCCGTGATCGCATTCGGCGACTCCTCGCGCCGGGCGACGGCGGCGACGCCGAGCCTGGATGCGGCGTCCCGGCTCCGGCCGGTGGTCGAACGCGCAATCGCCTCGGGGCGCCCGCTGCTGGTGTACACTGACGGTGAGATCGACGACCCCGACGCGCTCGCCGGCTTGCCGGCGGGATCCCGTGTCGAGGTCGCGCCTGAGGCCCGTTCGCGCGACGCAGCGGTCACGGAGGTGCTTGCTCCGCGTGTGGCGTCGGATGGCGACACGGTCAACGTGCGCGTTACGGTGGGAGCCGGGAGCGGTGGTGCCGGGGCGGGCACGCTGGCGCTCACGCTCGACGGACGCCAGGTGGCCACCGCGACGCTCGATTCGTTGGGCGCGTTCGGCGAGCGGGCGGTGACGCTGCGCTTTGTGGCGCCTGCCGCCCGGGCGGGGACCGCAGCCGGCGATCGTGAGCTGCGAGCGTCCTTCACGTCGACCGGCGATGCCGACCCACGCAATGACGCGTCGGCCACCGCCGTCGACGTGGGGTCGGCCGCGGCCGCCGTGCTGGTGTCGACGGCGCCGGACCTCGATTCGCGCGAATTGGCGGCGCTGCTCCGCGGCACCGCGGCGCTCCCCACGCGGACCTACCTTCGCGTTGCGCCCGGACAATGGCGCGAGGACGGCACGCTGGCTTCGGTTTCCGAAGACGTGGTGCGTCGCGCGATCCGCAACGCGCCGCTCGTGGTCCTGCATGGGGATACCTCATTGTTCGGGCCGCCGCGCGATGTCACGCGCGGAGCCCTTGCCCTGGTCGCGCCACCCGGCGGCAACACCGGTGAGTGGTTTGCCACCGGCGCGCCGCCCTCTCCGATGAGTGCAGCGCTCACCGGAACGCCGTGGGACTCGCTCCCGCCGCTCGAAGTGGCCGCGAGCCTGCCGGAGGCCCAGTTCGAGGTGCTCGAGACGCGACGCGCTCGTCGGCTCGACCGTCGCGTGGCCATCGTCGGCTGGGAGACGCCGCGCCGGGTGCTCGTGAGTGGTGCCTCTGGCTACTGGCGCTGGCGCTTTCGAGGGGGCGCGGGTGCCGATGCGTTCACCGCCGTGTGGGGGAGTGCCCTCGACTGGCTTGCCGGCGAACGGTCGGACGTGCGTGCCGCCATTCCCTACGCCCCGTCCATCCGACAGGGCGAGCGTGTGCGGTGGCGACGAGGCGCAGAAGCGGACAGCGTGGTGCGCGTGGTGCTCACTCGCCGCGCTGACTCGGTGGTGAGCAGCGATACGCTCGCCCTGCGGTTCGGCGCGACGGGCATCGACGCGGAATCGGCCCCGCTGCCGGTCGGAACATACGATGTCCAGGCCGCGGGCGGCGCATCGCTCCTTGTGGTGAATCCGTCGTCCGAGCTGCTGCCGCGCCGACCCACCGTGCGCGCGGGCAATTATGGAACGCGCGCGGCCTCTGGCGAGCGACCGCGAGCGCGCGACCTCCCGATCCTGTTTGCGCTGGCGATCGCCGCGTTTTGCCTGGAGTGGATCATCCGTCGTCGGAGCGGATTGCGCTGATCGCCGCGCGGCCCGGGGCACAGTTCCCGCTACCTTTCCTTCATGGCTCGACTGTTCCGCCGTTCTGACGACACTCCGCGCAGATCCCTGTGGCAGCGGATCAAGGATCTCGCGCTCACTGACGTCACCGTTCTGGCGCGTCGAGGCGCCAAGGAGGGTTCGCTCGAAGCCGTGGAGGAACTGCTCCTCGAGGCCGACTTCGGCGTCCCGACGACGCTGCGACTGGTGGAGGACCTTGACCGGCTCGCCAGGCGCGGCGACGTCAAGTCGCACGACCAGTTCCTCGGCGCGCTCTCGTCAGGCATCGCCGGCGCGCTGCGCAGTGGTAACGCCGATCCGGCGCTGCGTCTCGCGGCCTCGCGCCCCACGGTCATCCTGGTCGTCGGAGTCAATGGGGCAGGCAAGACCACGTTCATCGGCAAGCTGGCCTCGCGCTTTCGCGCGGAGGGCAAGCAGGTCGTGCTCGGCGCCGGCGACACCTTTCGTGCCGGGGCGATCGATCAGCTGCGCGTGTGGGCCGAGCGCACGGGGGCGGCCTTTGTTGGCGGTCGCGCCGGTGGGGATCCCGCGGCGGTGGCCTTTGACGCGATTGACGCCGGCGTGACACGCGGCGCCGATGTGGTCATCATCGATACCGCCGGTCGCCTCCACACGAGCGATAGCCTGATGGATGAACTGCGGAAGGTCGCGCGCGTGATCAAGCGTCGACTCCCCGAGGCCCCACACGAGACGCTGCTGGTGCTCGACGGCACCATCGGGCAGAACGCCGTGGCGCAGGCGCGCACGTTTGCCGACGCGGTGGCCGTCACCGGACTCGTCGTGACCAAGGTCGATGGCACGGCCAAGGGAGGGATCGTGGTCGCGGTGCATGAGGCGATCGACGTGCCGGTGAAGTTCATCGGTACGGGAGAGCAGGCGACGGACCTGGAGCCGTTCGATGCCGACGCGTTCGCCCGCGAGGTTCTCGAGGCCTGAGGTGGACGGCGATCGCCTGATGCGCCGGTCGCTCGCGTGAGCGCCGCGCACGGCGATGGGCCGGCGCGCCCGCGGGTGGCCCTCGAGACCCCGATCCAGTTTCTCAAAGGCGTCGGTGAACGCCGGGCGGAGCTCATGCACCGCATCGGCCTTCATACGGCGGGCGACCTGCTGTACCACGTGCCGCATCGCTACGAAGACGCGAGCACCATCACGCCCATTCAGGCGGTGCAGCCGGGCATGGATGTCACCGTGCTCGGTCGCGTGATCTCCAAAGGCGTCCTGCCGACGCGTCGCGGCCTGCGGATCTTCCAGGCCGTGATCAGGGATCCCACCGGCCTGCTCGAGGTTTCGTGGCCTGGTCAACCCTTTCTCGATCGTTCGATCGACAAGGGGCATCTCCTGCTGCTTTCGGGGCCGTGTCGCTTCTACCACGGCCGGCAGCTGCAGCCGCGCGAGTACGTGAACTTCGGGGCGGACGACGACGATGACGCGGAGCAGGGGCGCGTGCTCGCCGTCTATCGCGCGACCGAGGGCGTGACCGTTCGGCAGATCCGCGCCCTGATCGAGCAGCACCTCGACGCCCTCACGTCTCAGGTGGAGGACTACCTGCCGGCAGCGATCCGCGATGCCGTCGGTGTGCCGCCGCTTGCGGAGGCCATGCAGCTCGTGCACCGCCCGGCCACGCTCGGTGATGCCATCCGTGGGCGCAACCGGCTGGCCTTTGACGAACTGCTGTTCGTGCAGATCCTGCAGCGGCGTGCGAACGCCGTGGCGCGGGCCCCGCGGCGTGGCATCATGTTCGAGGCGCAGAAGACGCTCACCAGCCGCCTCGCCGCGGCGCTGCCGTTTGAGCTGACGCGGGCACAGCGACGGGCGATTCGCGAGATCACCGCGGACATGTGCTCGGCGCATCGCATGCACCGGCTGCTCCAGGGAGACGTGGGCAGCGGCAAGACCATCGTGGCGGTGTTCGCCGCGCTGCTGGCGATGGAGAACGGCTTTCAGGCGGCGCTCATGGCGCCGACCGAGCTGCTGGCGGAGCAGCATGCACGATCGCTTGGCCAGCTGCTCGCGCCGCTCGCAATCTTCCCGGTCCCCCTCTGGGGAAGTCAGGGCACCGCGGCGCGCCGCGAGGCCGAGGCGCAGCTGGCATCCACCGCGCCGGTGATCGCAATCGGCACGCACGCCCTGGTGCAGGAGGCGACGCGCTTCGGACGCCTGGGCCTCGCGATCATCGACGAGCAGCATCGCTTTGGCGTGGAGCAGCGCGCCGCGTTAGGCGGCAAGGGCGAATCGCCGGACATGTTGCTGATGTCGGCGACGCCCATCCCCCGATCGCTCGCGCTGACCACCTACGGCGACCTCGACGTGAGCACGATCGACGAGCGGCCACCGGGGCGTCAGCCTGTGACGACCGCGCACCGGCCGGAGTCGGCGCGCGCGCGGGTGCTCGCGTTCGTGACCTCGCAGCTGCGCGCCGGGCGCCAGGCGTACATCGTCTACCCGGTCATCGAGGAGTCCGAAAAGGTGGACCTCAGGGCGGCAACGACCATGCACGCCGACCTGGCCGGCGGGGCGCTCGCCGGCTTTCGCCTCGCCCTGCTGCATGGGCGGCTGCCGGCCGACGAGCGCGACGCGATCATGCGATCCTTCCGCGACGGCGCCATTGATGCGCTCGTGGCCACCACGGTCATCGAGGTCGGCATCGACGTTGCCAACGCCACCGTGATGCTCATCGAACATCCCGAGCGGTTCGGCCTGTCGCAGCTCCATCAGCTCCGCGGGCGTGTCGGGCGTGGTGCCCAGGAGTCCTACTGCATCCTGTTAGGTGACGTCGGCGAGGAGGCCGCGGAGCGTCTGCGCGTCTTCACGACGACGGACGATGGCTTCGAGATCGCGCGCGCCGACCTCCGGCTCCGCGGCATGGGCGACCTCTTTGGCAAGCAGCAGAGTGGTGACGCGTCATTCCGGATCGCGGACCCCGTGCGGGACGAGGCACTGCTCGAGGCGGCACAGCGCGTCGCGACGAGCCTCCTGTCCGACGACCCCACCCTCGCACGGCCCGAGCACGCGACGCTCCGCCGAACGATCGGCCATCGCTACTCGCGTGCCCTGGAGCTTTTTCGCGTGGGATGACGGCGCGCGATCAGGTGGCGATCACGGCTGCTTGACCGGCGCCAGCCGCTTCTTGATGCGGTCGAGTTCCGCCATCGTGCGATCGAGGTCGTCGGAGAGCTTGCGGATCTCCTCTTCGCGCGTACGCTGACGCGCGTCGGTCACCTGGCGGAGGGACGCGACCGCTGCGCGAGCCGAGTCGACGGTTTCGAGAAGACGGCGAAACACCATGGCTTCGGTGTAGTGTGGCGCGGTCGGCCCACTCGCGAGGTAGGCGTCAAACAACGCCATGCGTTCACGGGCCTGCGGCCCCACGTTGAGGGGGTCGGCCTTGAGCACCGCGCGCCAGAAGTCACTCTCCGTGCCTTCGCGCGTTCCCGAGTGTTTGAGTCCGTACTGCAGCAGCGCCTGGTCCGCGACATCGAACTTGCCGGCCTCTGCGGCGCGCAACGCGTCGGCAAGGGTGGTGGGCCACTCGGAAAGGGCGCTGTCCGCCAGCACGATCGTCACCGGTGGCGGCACGGTGCGCGGGACCGCGGGCGGTCGGTGGCACGCGACAACGAGCGGGAGCAGCAGGGCAATGTTGGCGGTGCGGGTCATGCAGAAGAGGCTTCGGCCGTGCGGGGGTTGACGACCCGCGCCGCGAGCGCGCGCAGCGGCAGCAGGATCGTGAAGGCGGTGCCGGAACCTACGGAACTCTGGACCGAGATCGAGCCGCCGTGGGCGCCGACGATGCCCTTGGCGATGGCGAGGCCGAGGCCCGTTCCCTTGAGTCCCGTCGTCTGGTTGTCGGCCGTATAGAACTTCTCGAACACGTAGGGCAGTTGGGCCGCCGGAATGCCCGCGCCGGTGTCCGATACCGTCATCTGGACCTGGTCGCCCTCGCGTCGCACGCGGAGCCGCACCAATCCGCCCTTCGTCGTGAACTTGAACGCGTTTGACAACAGGTTACCCAGCACCTCGTTCATCTGTTCCGGATCCCACACCACCTCCGCCGGAAGCTCGTTCTCTCGCGCGACCTCGAAAGAGACATCGCGCTGGATGGCGAGCACGCGGAAGGTGCGCTCGAGGTCGCCGAGGAATGCCGGGAGCGCGATCGTGCGTGGGTCGATGCGGCCCCCCCCGGCCTCGAATCGCGACACGTCCAGCAATCCGCGCACGAGTCGCGACAGCGCCTTTCCCTGCGCGGCCAACGTGTCGACGACTTCGTTCTGTCGGTCGGTGAGTGGGCCATACACGTGCTCCTTCAGCAGCTGCAGGTAGCCCGTGATGACGTTGATGGGAGTCTTGAGTTCGTGCGACGCCACGGACACGAACTCGGCCTTCAGCCGATCGAGTTCCCGCAGCTGCATCGCCATGGAGTTGTACGACGCCGCCAGTCGACCGAACTCGTCGCGCCGACCGGCGTCGATACCGAGCGGGTGGCCAAAGTCGCCCTCAGAGACGGCGCGCATGCCCGCGTCGAGCTCGTCGATCGGACCAGACACCGACTGCGTGAGCCACAGGCCGATGAGTACGGCGAGCACCGCCGCTCCAGCGAGCAGGAAGAGTGCCGATCGTCGCGCCGTCTCGGATTCCACCGCGACCGCCGACACCCGATCGCGCGTTTCCTCCTGAATCGATTGTTCGGTCACGGTGAGGATGCGCTCGACGTCGCCGATCGCACTCAGCAGTGGTCGATCAATGATCGAGTCCGCCATCGCTGCCCGCCCGGCCGAAGCCAGGCGCAGCGCCGTTTCTGCCTCGT
This sequence comes from Gemmatimonadaceae bacterium, assembly GCA_020846935.1. NCBI lineage: Bacteria > Pseudomonadati > Gemmatimonadota > Gemmatimonadia > Gemmatimonadales > Gemmatimonadaceae > Gemmatimonadaceae bacterium. The sequence continues at coordinate 123,397 of JADLCY010000013.1, read as the reverse complement.
CCTGCACGGCGCGCATGGAGTTTCGCATGCGTGGCACGGTGACCATGTTCGTCATGCCGCCGAGCGAATCCACGTAGAGCCGCAGGGTGTCGAGCTTGGCCTGGAACTGCGCGGCCGTCTGTGGGGATGGGAACAGCGAGAGGTACATCCGCGTCTGGTCGATGTCCTGCAGCGCGGTCCTTGCCCGGCCGACGATCACCGCGGCGCGGAACTCGACATCGCGAAGGCGCTCGGCGTCGCGACGAAACTCATCCATCGCGCGGAGCGACAGGATGAGCGGTGCGAGCATGACCACGACCATCGCGAGAATGCCGAGGGCCAGGCGTGTACGAAGCGTCATCGATCTCCCGGGAATCGCGGGGCCGCGGGCTCGGTTGCCGCGGTTCCGCGCCATTCATACCTTTCGCGTCCCCCGCACCCAATTCCACCCAAGGCCTTACGTGTCAAAAACCTACGCTACGGTAGCGACCCTGCCAAAGGTGGTCTCGCAGTCCGTCACCGTCCGCGGCTGGGTCGCGCACCTGCGGTCATCGGGCAAGGTGGCCTTTCTCGTGCTCCGTGATGGCACGGGACAGCTGCAGTGCGTGCTCGTGAAGAGCCAGCTCTCGCCGGAGGACTGGGCGCTGTTCGGCACTCTGACGCAGGAGACGAGCGTTGCGGTCACGGGTGAGGTTCGTGCCGAGCCGCGGGCGCCCGGCGGCTACGAAATGGGCGTCACGCGACTCGAAGTCATCGGAAGCAGCCCGCTCGACTATCCCATTCAGCCCAAGGAACACGGCGTCGACTTTCTGCTCGACCATCGGCACCTGTGGCTGAGGTCGCCCCGTCAGGTTGCCCTGATGCGCGTCCGGCACGAGATCGAGCAGGCGATACACGACTTTTACTACGAACGCGGATTCATCCACGTCGACACGCCGATCCTGACCGCAGCGATCGGCGAACGCTCAGGACTGTTTTCCACGGAGTACTTCGAGGAGGGTAATGCCTACCTGGCACAGACCGGCCAGCTCTATGGCGAAGCTGCCGCGGCGGCGCTGGGCTGCATCTATACGTTTGGCCCGACCTTTCGGGCCGAGAAGTCCAAGACCCGGCGGCACCTGACCGAGTTCTGGATGATCGAGCCGGAGATGGCGTGGTACGACACGCACGCCAACATGCAGCTGCAGGAGGACATGCTCGTCTACCTCGTGGGTCGCGTCCTCGAGCGGCGGCAGGCCGAGCTTCGGGAACTCGAGCGCGACCTGGCACCGCTGCAGAAGGTGCGGGGGCCGTTCCCGCGCATCCAATACACGGACGCCGTGGCCATCCTGCAGGGCAAGGGCAGCACCATCACGTGGGGCGACGACCTCGGTGCCGAGGACGAGTCGCTGCTCGTCGCCGACTACGAGACACCGGTCTTTGTGTGCAACTATCCAAAGCAGGCGAAGGCGTTCTACATGAAGGAGAACCCCGATGACCCGCGGACCGTGCTCTGTGACGACTGCCTTGCCCCGGAAGGGTACGGCGAGATCATCGGCGGATCCCAGCGCGAGGATGACCACGACAAACTGCTCGCCCGCATCCACGAGGAAGGCCTTCCGGTCGACGCGTACGGCTGGTACCTCGATCTCCGGAAGTACGGCACGTTCGTGCATTCCGGGTTTGGGCTTGGGCTCGAGCGCACGGTGGCGTGGATCACCGGGACGCCCCACATCCGCGAGTGCATTGCGTTCCCGCGCATGATGCACCGCCTCCGACCCTGATACCGATGTCGATCGAGGTCCGATTCATCGAGCGCGCCCGCTACTACCTGGGGGTCGAGTATCCCGCCAAGGTGCGCGCGGCCATCAAGGCCATGCCCGAAGAAGCCATCTGGTGGCGTCCCCATGACGAGGCCAACAGCGTCGGCAACCTGGTCATGCATCTCACGGGCAACGTGCGCCAGTGGATCGTCTCGGGCATTGGCGGCGCCCCCGATGCCAGACGTCGAGAGCTGGAGTTCGCGACGCGTGGAGGGATCACGGCCGACGCGCTCATCGACCTGCTGGAGCGTACGCTGAGCGAGGTCGATGCGACTCTGGCGAAGGTCACGCCCGAACAGCTGATGGAGCGGCGCTCCATTCAGGGACGCGAGACCACGGTCTTCGCGGCGATCTTTCACGTGGTGGAACACTTCTCCACGCACGTCGGCCAGATCGTGTGGATCGGAAAGATGTGCAGTGCCCCCGGGGCCATCCGTTTCTACGACGACGCCAACAACGCGGCGCCGCTGTTCCTCGGAGACGGGCGCGGCGACGTGGACTGAGCGTCCTCAGCCGCGCTCGATCAGCTTCACCTCGTCCCAGAGTCCATCGAGCACGGCAAGGCCAGCGGTCTTCACGTCAATCCCACGGGCCTCGGCAAGTCGCTCGATCGCGGTGAACCGGCGGGCGAACTTGGCGTTGGCTCGATCCAGGGCAATGCTCGCGTGGACTCCCGCCTTTCGACACAGGTTCACCACGGCAAACAGCAGGTCGCCGAGTTCCCCCTCCAGGGCCGCGTGCCGCTCGTCCGCTGCGGGAGCGGCATGGCCGTCGCCACGAGGCCGCGCGTCGCCGAGATGCTCGCGTACTTCGGCCAGCTCTTCGGCGACCTTCTCAGTAGGGCCCTCGATATCGTCCCAGTCGAACCCGACGCCCGCGGCGCGATCCTGCAGACGATGGGCGCGGTGCAACGACGGCAGTCCCGATGCCAGTCCGTGTTCGATCGACGGCCGGCTGTGGGCTTTGAGCTGCTCCCAGCCCACGCGAACCCCATCGCCGTACAGGTGAGGATGTCGGCGGTGCATCTTGTCGATCAGACCGCCGGCCACGTCGCCGATGTCAAAGGCGCCACGCTCCTCGGCGACCACGGAATGGAAGAGCACCTGAAGGAGCACATCGCCCAACTCCTCGCGGATGTGCGCATCGCTCTCATCCCGGATGGCGTCGTCGAGCTCATGCGCCTCCTCGACGAGATATGGGCGCAGGCTTGCGTGGGTCTGGGCCGCATCCCACTCGCAGCGGGCTCGGAGATCCCTCATCAAGGAGAGCGTATCTTCAAGCGTGGCCTTGGGTTGCATTGATCACCTCCGGTCGGATATACTACCGCCCCCTTCTTCGGACGGTCAATGGATTCGCATGCACAGCGGTGCTGGGTCGAGGTCGATCTCGCCGCCCTCGTCCGAAACGCCAGTGCGATGCGCCAACGCTCCGGCAAGCCCCTGCTGCCGATGGTCAAGGGCGACGCCTACGGATTGGGAGCGGTCGAGGTGTGTCGGGCGCTCGAAGGCCTGGACCCCTGGGGCCATGGTGTCGGCACGCTCGACGAGGCCCGCGAGCTTCGATGCGCTGGCATTCGTCGGCGCGTGCTGGTCTTCACGCCACTCCTGCCTGCGGAGTATCGAGAGGCGCGAGAGCTGGGCGTCACGCCAACCCTCGGCTCCGCGGAATCCCTCACGGCGTGGATCGCGGCCGGTGGCGGCCCGTGGCACCTGGCGATTGACACCGGAATGCACCGCTCCGGCATCGAGTGGTGGCGGATCGGCGAGCTCTCCGCGCTGCTCGCATCGAGTCCGCCCGAAGGTGCATTCACGCATTTCCACTCGCCGGATGTGGAGCGTTTGCTGCAGGAGCAGCTGGCGCGGTTTCGTGACGCCATCCGGGCGATGCCAAGTCGCCCGAGCGTGGTGCACTGCGAGAACGGGCCGGCCGTCGAGCGGCACGCCCCGTCGCCATGGGACATGGTTCGCCCGGGGGTGTTCCTCTACGGCGTGGGCGGAGGGCCCGGGTCGAAGATGGTACCGGAACCCGTCGCGCATCTGCGGGCGCGCGTGGTGGCGCTCCACACCGTGCGCCGGGGGGAAACGGTGTCGTACGGCGCGACCTGGACAGCCCCGAGTGACCGGCGCGTTGCGACGCTGGCGATCGGGTATGCCGATGGGTACCGGCGACTCTTCTCTTCACGGGGAGAGGCAATCGTTGCCGGCGCGCGGGCGCCCGTCGTGGGCCGCGTCACGATGGACATGACGATGATCGACGTGACGGACGTGCCGTGCGCGGTTGGGGATGTGGCAACCCTGCTTGGGCGCGACGGTGACGATCATCTGGATATCAACCGGATCTGCGACGCCGTGGACTTGCTGCCGTACGAGATGCTCGTGGGACTCAAGCTACGGGCGCGACGCGTGTACCTGCCGTCACCGGGAACTGCGGTTTGACGGTGAGACGGGCTGCGCTCGTGGTGCTCGACGGGGTCGGTATCGGCGCGGCGCATGATGCCGACCGCTACGGCGACGCCGACAGCAATACGCTTGGTCACGTCGCGGAACACACGCCGGACTTCTCGCTCCCGACGCTGGAGGCGCTTGGGATAGGATCGTTGCTCTCGTTGCCCGGGGTGGACCCGATCGCAGGCACGGCAGCGCGTTGTGCCCTGGAGCCGGCTTCGGCGGGCAAGGACTCCACCACGGGCCACTGGGAATTGTGCGGCGTCCACCTCGACCGGCCGTTTCCCACCTGGCCCGCGGGATTTCCGGCCGAGGTCGTGCGGGAGTTCGAACGCCTAACGGGGCGTCGCGTGCTCGGCAACGTGGCGGCAAGTGGCACCGAGATTCTGGAGCGCCACGCCGACGAGCACGTGGCGACGGGTGCGTGGATCCTCTATACCTCGGCCGACTCGGTGTTTCAGCTCGCCGCGCACGAGGACGTCGTGCCGCTCGATGAACTCTATGCGGCATGCACCGCCGCGCGGCGGATGCTGGTCCCCCCGCACGACGCGTCGCGCGTCATCGCGCGGCCATTTCGGGGGACGCAGGGCGCGTGGGTGCGGACGGCCAACCGGCGTGATTTCTCCATCGCGCCCGCGGGCGAAACACTGCTCGATGCCCTCGCCGCAGCCGGGATTGCCCGCATCGGCGTCGGCAAGGTCGACGACCTGTTTGCCGGACGGTCCATCACATCGACCCATACGCGCAGCAACGCCGAGGGTATCCACCACATCCAGGCCTGGATGGCGGACGGGGCGAGTGGGTTCCTCTTCGCCAACCTTGTAGATTTCGACCAGCTCTACGGGCACCGAAACGACGTTCCGGGGTTCTACCGGGCGCTCCGCGAACTGGACGCGGGGCTCCCGGACCTGCTGGCTTTTCTCCGCGAGGACGACCTGCTCATTCTGACCGCCGATCACGGGAACGATCCGACCACGCCGTCCACGGACCACGCTCGCGAGCGCGTGCCGATGTTGATGGTGGGGCCGCGGGTCCGCCCGGTGCACCTCCCGGTGCGGAGGACGTTCTCCGACGTCGGAGCCACGATCGCCGAGTGGTTCGGACTTGGCTTTCGCGGGCGTGGGACCTCGTTTCTCGCCGACGTGCTGACGTGAAGCCCTCCGTGCCGCCGACGGGTCGGGTGGGTGCGCAGACGGCGTTCGACGTGCTGCAGCATGCGTACGCCCCGTACTCGCAGTTTCGCGTGGGCGCGACGCTCGTGGCGGACGACGGAACCGAGTATCACGGATGCAACGTCGAAAATGCGTCGTACCCGGCGGGAATCTGCGCGGAGCGGTCGGCGCTGAGTGCCGCGATCGCGGCGGGCCAGCGACGGTTCACGCAGTTGGTGGTGGCCACCGAAGCTACCGAGCCCACGCCACCGTGCGGGCTGTGTCGCCAGGCACTCGTCGAATTTGCCCCGCACCTCGAAGTGGTGAGCGTCACCGTCGATGGCCGCCGGGCCTCGTGGCGCCTGACCGAGTTGCTGCCGCACCCGTTCACTCCGGTGTCGCTCGCTCACCGATGAAGCTCGGTCGTGTGTCCGGGACCGTCGTGTCCACGCGCAAGGATCCTTCTCTCGAGTCGCTCAAGCTGCTCATCGTCGAGAACGTGACGACCGGGCTCGAGAAGGAGGGTGGGTATGTGGTCGCCGTGGACAGCGTGGGGGCCGGGGTCGGTGAAGTTGTCCTGTATGCCAGCGGAAGTTCAGCACGACTCACGAACGTTACCAGGGATCGGCCGGTAGATGCGGTCATCATGGCCATTGTCGATAGTTTCGATGTGGAAGGACGTGTTACACGCCTTGCGTAGCCCCCGCCTCGCCTTGCTGGGGCTCGCGCTGCTCGGCATGACCGCGTGCCGCGAGGATCTCGACGGCGGCGCGGCCTGTCCGGTGCTCTGCCCGGGGCAGAACGTCGTCGTCACCGACACGGTGATCGACGCCGTGGTCTTCGACACGGTCGTGACGGGAATCCCGTCGCTCGGCGCCGAGGGGGCGCTGCTGCTCGCTGCACGCGGGGACACGATCGATACGCGCGTCGTGCTGCGCTTCGACTCCCTCACCACGCGGATCACGCGCAACGGGGGCGACTCGGCCATCACCGCCATCGATAGCGCCTACCTGCTGCTGCGGGTGAACCCGACGCGGACGCGGGTGAGCGCGCCGGTGCGCATCGACCTGTATGATGTCGATACGACGGCCGCAGACACGGCCACCGCCGCGGTGTTGGCGCGCTTCCGGCCGGACCTGCTGCTTGGCGGAACGACGCTCGACACCAACCAGGTGCGGGATTCCGCCCGGGTGTACTTCGACAACGCCAGGCTGTTACAGCGCATCAAAGGTCCGGGCCGGCTGCGCGTGGGCTTGCGCATCACCAGCACCAGGTCCGCGCAGCTGAGCCTGGGCTCGTTCGATGGTGGCGCGCCGACGATCCTCAAGTACGACCCGGTGCCTGCGGACACCAGCATCGACGAGATTGCGGTCGTGTTGCGCTCGAACTCTCCGCTCAACAACGTCGAGCTGCAGACCGACCTGCTGGACTACACAGTCGTTGCAGCGGCGCCCGCGTTGCCTCCGGCCAACGTGCTCTCGATTGGCGGGCTGCCATCGCGGCGTGCCTTTCTGCGATTCAACGTTCCGGCGAGAATTCTCGACTCGGCTACCGTGCTCCGGGCCACGCTGCTCCTGACCCAGGTAGCGATTCCCGTGTTCGCGAGCACCGACAGTACGTTGCTGCTCCCGCAGCTCGTCCTCGCTGGAGAAGAGGTCGCGGACGTTGGGCGGGCGTCGGTGCTGCTCTCGACCTTCCCGGTGGACACGCTCCGGCTGGCGTCGCGCGACAGCGGGCTGCGTCAGATCGAGATGGCGGCCGCGTTGCGCCAGTGGACCTCGGGGAACAATCCGTTTCGCCAGCAGCGGGCGATCGTGATTCGATCGAGCGACGAGGGCATGGCGGCGCATGAGGTGCGGTTCCACTCGGTGCGAGCCGACGCGGCCCTGCGTCCGCGCCTGCGCGTGAGCTATTCACTGCGCACTACCTTCGGCATTCCATGATTCGTCTGCTCGCGTCCCTCGCGGTGGCCGCCGTCGCCGGCGCCGCCATGACCGATCCGGTCGCGGCCCAGGGAACCCTGGGCGGGCAGGGGTTCGGATATCCGTTAGGCGGACTGAGCACCCGATCGCTCGCGACCGGCGGAGCTTCCGGGGAGTTCGACGACCACGCCGCTCGGAATCCCGCGGCGATCATCCTCGGCTCGCGCCGCGGGGTGTTCTTCCAGTACGATCCGGAGTTCCGCGAATTGGAGCAGGGGGCACAGCGGGACCGGACCGTGACCCCACGGTTCGCCGCCATCGGCATTCTGTTTCCGGTGAAAAGCCGGTTCGCGCTGGGAATCACTTCACACTCGTTGCTCGATCGCACGTGGGCGACCGTGATCCGTTCGGGGCAGCGGCTTGGCCCGGACAGCGTCCTGTTCACCGAGAGCAATCGATCATCGGGCGGGCTCAACGAGACGCGCCTGTCGCTGGCCTTTGCGCCGTTCAACGGACGCGTCGCGATGGGAGCCGGGCTCCACCTGATCACCGGGGAGAACCGCCTCACGCTGCGGCGCCAGTTTGATGACAGCCTCCGCTACGGGACGCTGCTGCGCAACCTCACGCTGGCCTACAGCGGCGTTGCAGCCTCGGCCGGCGTGGTGGTCGCGCCGGTCACGTGGTTCTCCGCGGCCGCGTCGGTGCGTCAGGGAGGCGACCTGCGATTGCGCGTGGCCGACACGCTGCGGTCCTCGGCCAGCGTTCCGAACAGGTTGGGTGTGGCCGTTCGCTTTGATGCGATTCCCGGGGTTTCCCTGATGGGCTCCGCGGACCGCACGGAATGGTCGGGGATCAACGGCCTCGGGAGCGAGCAGGCGGACGGGAACGACGTGTGGGAGTACGCGGTCGGCGCAGACTTCGCGTCGCAGCGCTCGCGGCGCGCGCTCGGTTGGACCTACAGCGTGGGATATCGTGTGCGCGACTTGCCGTTCGCGGTGTCCGGCGCGATCGTGCGCGAGCGGATCGTTTCCGGCGGCACCTCCACGCCGATCGCCGGTGGGAGAGCCACGATGGACCTCGCGCTCCAGCGCGCCACGCGCGAGGCCGCCGGGTCACTCTCCGAGCGCGCCTGGATGCTCAGTGTTGGTCTCACCATCCGTCCATGACGTTCCAATGACCGCGCGCCTCGGAGAGGCGCCGGTCATCCTGATCGCCGACGACTCTCAGGCCAACTGCGAGCTACTCGCCGAGCAGTTGCACTCGCTCGGGTTCCGGACGATCATGGCCCACGACGCGCGCGCCGCCCTCGCGGCGGTCTGGGAGCACCGTCCGGACCTGGTGATCCTCGACGTGCAGATGCCTGCCGGCGACCTCGAGGTGGCCGATCGCAGCGCGGGCTACGAGGTGTGTCGTCGCATCAAGGCGGATCCTGCCTCGGCGCGGATTCCGATCGTGTTCGTCACGGCGCTGACCGAGAGCACCGACCGACTCCTCGCCATCGAGGCGGGTGGCGACGACTTCCTCGTGAAGCCGCACAATCGCCTCGTGCTCGGCGCCCGGGTCCGGTCGCTGCTCCGACTCAAGACCGCGACCGACGCGCTGGAGGAGTCGTTCAAGCGATTGCGAGAGCTCGAGCGCGTGCGCGACGATCTCATGAAGATGATCGTGCACGACCTCAAGACGCCGCTGACCAGCATTCTCGCCACACTCGAATTGCTGGGCGACGGCGATCTGGGGCCGCTCGAGACCATGCAGCGCTCCGCGGTGCAGGACGCGATGGGCAAGTCCGACGAGTTGCTCAACCTCATCGACGACCTCCTCGAGGTGCGTCGGATCGAGGAGACGTCGATCGCGCTCACGCTCGAGGAGATCGACACCGTGCGGCTCGTCGACGAGCTGATTCGCGAGTCCGCGTCGCGGTTCGAGCAGGAGCGGACCACCGTGCATCGGCGGCTCGATGAGGCGGTGCCGCCCATTCGCGGCGATCGCGCGCTCCTGCGACGCGTACTGGGCAACCTCATCCAGAACGCGCTCATACACTCGGCGCGCCCGATCGACCTGTGGCTCGCGATCCAACTCGACGAAGCAGGCGTCCGGATTTCGGTGCGCGACAATGGCCCGGGGATCGCGCCTGAGTTTCATGAGTCGATCTTCCGCAAGTTTCAGAAGGGTGCCGCGCGCCGCGAATCACGGCCGCGCACATCCGGGCTTGGGCTCACGTTCTGTCGGCTGGTGGTCGAGGCACATGGTGGCCGCATCTGGGTCGAGAGCGCGGTGGGCGAAGGGAGCACCTTCCACGTGCTGCTGCCGGTCGATCCGCCGTCGCAGACGATGCGACTGGGCGCTTCGCCGTGAAGGTCTACATCGAGACCTACGGGTGCCGGGCCAATCACTACGACTCCGAGACCGTCAGGGCGATGGTGGTTCGGGGCGGAGGGACCGTCGTGGCGTCGAGTGACGACGCCGATGTCGCCGTGTTCAACAGCTGCACGGTGACCGCGGAGGCGGAGCGGGACCTGCGGAAGGGCATTCGTCGCGCGCAACGGACGGGACGGCCGCTGCAAACGCTCGTGATGGGATGCATGTCGTCAGGCGCCGACGCCGGACTGGCGCGCCTCGGCGTCGACCACCTCATGCCCGGCGCAGACTTCCCCCGGATCGCCGAGGCGCTTGCGCTGCCGGCGTCATCGCTGGGGACGGCGAGCACACAACAGGGCGCGCGCGCGCTCCTCCGTATCCAGGACGGCTGTGACGCCCATTGCACGTTCTGTGCGACCACGCTTGCGCGAGGGGCCAACCGGTCCCGACCCGCCGCGGATCTGGTCACCGAGGCGACGGAGCTCGCGCTTCACCATCCGGAGATCGTGCTCACCGGCGTGCACATCGGCACCTGGGGCCATGACCTCGGCGCGTCGTTAGGCGACCTGGTCGCGCAACTCGTCGCCGAGGTGCCTCGGGTCCGGTTCCGCCTGTCGTCGATCGAGGCGACGGAAGTCGACGCGACCCTCGCCGAACTCCTGCAGAACCCCGATCGCGTGGCGCCTCACCTGCACGCCCCGCTGCAGTCCGGGTCCGACGCCATCCTGCGCCGCATGGGACGCCACTGGTACTCGGCGGACACCTATGCCCGGGCCATCACGCGCATCGTGGCCGGCCGCGGGACGTTTGGTCTGGGCGCCGACCTGATCGCCGGGTTCCCGGGCGAGACCGAGGCCGATCACGCGGCCACGGTGGCGCTGGTGCGTGACCTGCCGTTCACCTACCTCCACGTGTTCCCGTGGTCTCCGCGGCCGGGAACGGCCGCCGAACGGCTGTCAGGGCGGGTTGACGTGGCGTGTGCGCAGGAAAGGGCGCTGGAACTCCGGGAGCTTGGCGCCGAACGCCGGGCGGCTTACAGCATCTCGCGCGATGGGACGGACGCCGACGTGGTGGCGGTGCGCGGCGACCGGCCCGAAGGACTCACGGGGGACTATCTTGCGGTTCGCCTCGAGGGAGCCCGGCTCCCGCGAGGATCGCGGGCCCGGATGCGGTTGCAGGCGACCGCGTCCGGCCTGGTGGCCTCTTCCCTCGTTCCCTCGGTCGCGTGAGCAGCCCCCGCCAGACGGTGTACGTCGAGACGTACGGGTGCCAGATGAACGTGAGTGACTCCGAGCTGATCCTCGGAACGCTCGCTGCCGACGGTTACGCCCCCGTCGAGACGCCTGACGAGGCCGACGTCATCCTGGTGAATACCTGCGCAATCCGCGATCACGCCGAGCAGCGGGTCATTGGCCGCCTCGGAGAACTCAAGCGCAACATGCGGCCCGGAGCGGTCGTCGGCGTCGCCGGGTGCATGGCGCAGCGCCTGGGGCCGCAGCTCCTGGCCCACGCGCGCCATGTGAGCCTCGTGGTCGGGCCGGACGGCTACCGCGCGCTGCCGCAGCTCGTGGCCCGCGCGCGTGAGGGCGAGCGCTCCGTGAAGACGGCGTTCGACCTCGAGGAGCACTACGCCGACGTGGTGCCGCGCCGCTCCGATCGCGTGAGGGCGTGGATCCCGGTGCAGCGGGGGTGCGACTACAAGTGCACGTACTGCATCGTGCCGTTCACGCGCGGCGCGGAGCGCAGCCGCGGCCTCGATGAGGTCGTCCGTGAGGTCACGCACGCGGTGGGCGACGGTCTCTCCGAGGTGACGCTGCTTGGGCAGACGGTGAACTCCTGGAGCGAGGGCAACCGCGGATTCGGTGACCTGCTGCGCGCGGTTGGTGCCGTCCCGGGTCTGCGCCGCCTCCGTTTCACGAGTCCGCACCCCAACGACTTCTCCGACGACGTCATTGCGGCCATGGCCGACGTCCCCGCGGTGTGCGAGCACGTACACCTGCCGCTGCAGTCCGGGTCGACGTCGGTGCTCAAGCGCATGCTGCGACGCTACACGCGTGAAGGCTACCTCGAGTGCGTTGATCGCCTGCGTGCACGCATCCCCGGGCTCTCCGTCACGACCGACATCATCGTCGGGTTTCCTGGCGAGACCGACGAGGACTTCGACGAGACCGTCTCGCTCGTCAGGCAGGTCGGCTTCGACGATGCGTTCACCTTCCGCTTCTCGCCTCGGGAGGGAACCCCTGCGACGCGCATGCCTGACGAGTGGCAGATCGGCGACGGCGTGGCCCAGGCGCGTCTCGACCGGCTCATCGAGGTGGTGCGCTCGGGCGCGCGCGAGCGCAACCTCCGACTCCTGGGTGCGCGACGCGAGGTGCTGGTGGAGAAACCGGCGCGCCGCGGCGAACTGCTGCAGGCCCGCTCCCGTGACTACAAGACCGTGCTGATCCAGGGCGACGAGTCGCTCATCGGCCGGTATGTCACGGTGGAGCTCACGGGCACCACCGGCTCGACCTTCACGGGGACCGTGATCCGGGAGCGCGCGGCCCTCCCCATGGCCGGCGAGGCATCGCAGCCACACGTCGCGTAGGGCGTTTCGGGCCGGTCCCGCACCGTGCGGTGGGTGGCCGCGTGCGGTGGCGATGTGCGGTGCGTCACCGTCCGCCGTGACCTGCTCATGAACGTTCCCTGCGTGTGCCCCGCGTCGTCCTTCACGTGTGTACGGCGCCGCCAGGAGGGCGGTGGGTACCGCCCATTGCCCGATCGGTGATGAAGAACGCCATCGAAGAGATCGCCGACGAAGTATTCCAGCAGCTGCGCGAACGCCATGCGGATTTTTGCTCATGTCCGCAATGCCGTGATGACGTGATCACGCGCGCGCTGAACCAACTTCGGCCCCGGTACATCAGCGGGTCACCGATCGGCTCCGCCGTGACCCGGGTCGCCCTGTCGCAGCGTCAGGCTCGCGCCGAGATGTCGGTGGTGATGCTCGAGGCCATGCAGGTCGTGCGCACCAACCCGCGCCACATCGCGGAAGGAGTTGGGCGCTCGGCGTAGGCGTTTTCGCCAGGCGGGCCGATCGAGGCTCCGTGGCACTCATCACCTGGCTCTTTCTCGGATACGCCGCCGGCCTGTGGCTCGGGTTCGGCGGTTTTGTCATCCCCGCGGGTGGTGCCGCGCTGCTGGTGGCCGTCCGCGGTGCCTCCCGGCGCGACGCCGGTGCTATGCTCGGCGCCGGCGCGCTGGTGCTTGGCGTTCTTGTCGCGCAGGACGCTCATGCGGAGGACGTCGCGTGCACGCGTCGTGCGCTGCGCACCGGCGCGGTGCGCGCGAGACTCCTCGAGCCCCTGCGAGCCGGAGGTACCGCATCCGCCCGCGCCGTATCGTGCGGGCTCCGCGTGCGGATCTCTGCCGCCGCGGGTGCGACCGTCGCTTCGGGCACCGTGGTCGACGTGTCCGGATCGTTCCGGCGATCCGGTGGCGGACTCGCGGTGCGCCGTGCGCGCGTCGTGGTGCATGAGGCCCCGGCTCTGCTCGAGCGGTGGCGCGCACGCGTGAGCGCCATGATGGATCGTCGATTCGAAGACGACGCCCCGTTGGCCCGCGCCCTCGTCCTCGCCGAACAGTACGACCTGCCGAGCGATCTCAGGACTCGTTATGCAGACGCCGGCATCATCCACATGGTGTCCGTCTCAGGCCTGCACGTGTCGATCATCGCCGGCGGGCTGCTCGCCGCGTTTGCTGCCGTCGGGTTACCGGGACGCGTCGCCCCGTTCGCGGCGATCCTGGTCCTCGTCGCATACGTCGCTTTCATCGGCGCGCCGCCACCCGCCGTCCGGTCGGCTGCCATGCTCGCCCTGACGCACGTTGCGAAATGGCTCCAGCGCCCGACCTGCCCGTGGGCCATCTGGGCCGTGGGCAGCGGCGTGTCGCTGATCGAGCCGCGTATTGCGATCGACCTGGGCTGGCTACTCAGTGTTGGCGGGATGGCCGGCCTCATCGCCAGTGGCGGCCTCGCGTCGCGGTGGTTCGGTCCGCTGGTCGGGTGGCGTCGCCCCATGGTGGAGGGCGTCGTGGCGACCGGCGTGGCGACGATCGTGAGCGCGCCAATCGTCGCATGGACCTTTGGTCGGTTGAGTGTGGCCGCGGTGGTCACCAACCTGGCGGCAGGACCGCTCTTCAACGTGGCGCAGCCGCTGCTGTTTGCCACCGTGCTTCTGGAGTGGATCGCCCCGGTGGCCGCGTACCTTGGCGACGCGACGCGCGCGGCGCTCGCCCTCATCGGTGGGGTCGCCCGTATCGGTGCGGCGATTCCATTCGGCGTCATCGCCGTTGCGCCATCGGCGGTGACGGGGATCGCGATCACGGTGGTCGCGGTGTCCACGGTGGTGGCCTGCGTGGTGCAGCGTTGGCAGCGTCCCATGGGCGTCGCGCTTGGCGCGCTGGTCCTGGCGACGTGGTGGCCACATCTGCCCGGCCCGGCGGGGCGGCTCGAACTGCACGTCATCGACGTGGGGCAGGGCGACGCCGTGGCCCTGCGCTCCCCACGCGGGCGATGGATCGTGGTGGACGCGGGCAACGCCTGGCGAGGAGGGGATGCGGGCGCGGCAATCGTGGCGCCTTACCTGCGACGGCGGGGTGGAGACGTCGTGCACGTCGTCATGACTCACCCGCACGCCGATCATGTCGGCGGCGTACGGTCGCTGGTGGGCCTCGCGGGTGTCGACACGCTCTGGGATCCTGGGTACCACGGCGCGAGCCCTGCCTATCGCGAAGCGCTGGACTCCGCCCTGGCGCGGCGAGTGGTGTGGAAGCGCGCCGTCGCCGGCGATTCCATGAATCTCGACGGGGTCCGGGTCGATGTGCTGGCGCCGGCCACATCCTGGGTGCCCATGCAGACGAACCCTAACGAGGCAAGCGCCGTCCTTCGCATCCGGTATGGCACGATCACGATGCTGCTCACCGGCGACGCCGAGGCTGGCGCTGAAGGCTGGCTGGTGCAGCGATACGGCCGAGGTCTGCGCGCCGACGTGCTCAAGGTCGGTCATCACGGAAGCGGCACCAGCAGCACCGCGTCATTTCTCGATGCCGTGCAGCCGCGCCTTGCGCTGATCTCGGTAGGCGCCGACAACGACTACGGCCACCCGTCGGCGGCCGTGTTGCAGTCCCTCGACGCGCGCGGGGTGCATGTGTTGCGCACAGACGACGACGGGACCATCATGCTCGCGACCGACGGCGTGAGCATCGACTACCGGACTCAGGACAGCAGATGGACATCCTTGCCGCGCTCGCACGCGCCCTCGTCGGGGTCCCCTCGGTGATTCCGCCGACGTTGCTGGGCGCGTACCCCGAGCTTGGCCTGGTCAGGCTTCGTCGAGGAGGCTTGCCGCCGCGGCTTGGCGGCTGGTGCCTCGGCCGCCGATGGGTGGACGGCATAACGATCGGTCGTCACGTCTGGCTCGCCCCCCCGACGCCGATGTCGGCGGAACTACTCTTGCACGAGCTTCGCCATGTTCACCAGTTTCAGGCACTTGCGGCGTTTCCGTTGCGGTACTGGTGGGAAACGTTGCGTCGGGGATACCTCAACAACCGTTTCGAGGTCGACGCCCGGCGCTTCGCGGCCGAGCGACTTACCAGGGCGATGACGCCCCTCCAGCCGGAGGAATGATTCGTGGTCAAGAACACCGCCACTTCGGTGGTCACGATCGACCGCTACATCATCGAGCAGGAACGTCTGCATCAGGGGGCCACCGGGCAGCTGTCCGGCATCCTCTACGACGTCGCGCTCGCGGCCAAGCTGATCGCCAACAAGGTGCGCCGCGCCGGACTCGTGGACATCCTCGGGGCGCTCGATTCCGAAAACGTCCAGGGCGAGATCCAGCAGAAGCTGGACGTCTTCGCGAACGAGACGATCGTCAAGGCGTTCGACCACGGCGGCCACCTGGCGGCCATGGCGTCCGAGGAAGAGCCGGACATCATCCCGATTCCCGACCAGTTCCGCTGCGGCAACTACGTGCTCGCCTTCGACCCGCTCGACGGCTCCTCGAACATCGACGTGAACGTGCCCGTCGGCACGATCTTCTCCGTCATGCGCAAGATCACCCGCGGCGTCCGCGGGGAGCTCGAAGACGTGTTGCAGCCCGGGCGGCGCCAGGTGGCCGCGGGCTACATCATCTACGGTTCGAGCACGATGCTGGTCTACACGACCGGCCACGGCGTCCATGGCTTCACACTCGATCCGTCGATCGGCGAGTTCCTCCTTTCGCACCCCGACATCCGCATCCCGCCGCGTGGTCGCTACCTCAGCGTCAACGACTCGTACGAGCAGCACTGGGATGAGAACGTAAAGGCGCTCATGCGGCGGTATCGCGGACTCGATGGGCATCAGAAGGCCATGTCGGTGCGCTACGTCGGGTCACTGGTGGCCGACTTCCATCGCAATCTCCTTGGCGGCGGCGTGTTCGCTTATCCTGCCAACACGCAGTCGCCCAACGGCAAGCTGCGGCTGCTGTACGAGTGCAATCCGCTCGCCTTCGTGGTGCAGCAGGCCGGAGGATCGGCCACCAACGGCGTGCAGGACATCCTCGACCTCTCGCCGACGGAACTGCACCAGCGCTGCCCGCTGTACATCGGCAGCCGCGACGACATCGAGACCGCCCGCGAGTTCCTGTCGCGCAAGGTCGCCTGAGCGCCGTCCCCGCGCGCCAGGGTCCGTGAGGTATCGCCTGGCGACGAGGTGCCGGGCGCGATGAGTGGGCACCGTCCCTGGACGGTGCCCGTTGGTCTTTCGGTGACGCCGACGGTGCCAGCGCGCGGCGCCCGCGATCAGATTTCACCGCCATGACCAGGCCCACCGACCCGGAGCGATTGACGCCGTCGGGTATCCCCATCGAACCCGTCTACGGTCCGCGCCATGTGGGCGAGGGACTCGCCGAGCGACTTGGTGCGCCGGGCGCTTTTCCGTTTACGCGTGGCGTGCAGCCCACCATGTACCGCGGCCGGCTGTGGACGATGCGACAGTACGCCGGATTCGGCACGGCGCCCGAGACCAACGCGCGCTTCCGGCACCTGCTCGCCGCGGGGCAGACCGGGCTCTCGGTCGCCTTCGACCTCCCCACGCAGATGGGCATCGATTCCGATTCGCCGCGCGCCGCCGGCGAAGTGGGCCGCGTGGGTGTGGCGATCGATTCGGTCGAGGACATGCATCTGTTGCTCGACCAACTGCCCCTCGATCGCATCTCGACGTCGATGACGATCAATGCGACGGCGGGGATCCTCCTGGCCATGTACGTCGTGGTCGCGGAAGAACGTGGCATCGCGCGCTCGGCGCTGAGCGGCACCATCCAGAACGACCTGCTCAAGGAATACATCGCGCGCGGCACCTACATCTATCCGCCAGGGCCCAGCCTGCGGATGATCGCCGACATCTTCGGATACTGCGCCTCGGATGTCCCCAACTGGAACCCGATCTCGATCTCCGGCTACCACATTCGCGAAGCTGGTGCGACGGCCGTGCAGGAACTCGCATTCACCTTCGCGAACACGGTTGAATATGTGGAGCGCGCCCTCGAGGCCGGGCTCGCGATCGACGTGTTCGCACCGCGACTCTCGTTCTTCTTTGCCGCGCACAGCGACCTGTTCGAAGAGGTGGCCAAGTTCCGCGCTGCCCGCCGGATCTACGCGCGCCTCATGCGCGACCGATTCCACGCGAGCGACGCGAGCGCACGACTCCGCTTCCACACCCAGACCGGCGGCGTCACGCTCACCGCACAGCAGCCGTTGAACAACGTGGTGCGCGTGGCGGTGCAGACGTTGGCCGCTACCCTTGGTGGTACGCAGTCCCTGCACACCAATGGCTACGACGAAGCGCTGTCGCTGCCGACGGCCGAAGCGGCCACGCTTGCCCTGCGCACGCAGCAGATCGTTGGCTACGAGTCTGGCGCCGCGTCCACCGTGGATCCGCTCGCCGGTTCGTACTACGTTGAGGCGCTGACCGATGAGCTGGAGCGCCAGGTGCTGGTGCTGATGGAGAAGGTCGAGCAGCTCGGTGGGGCCGCGCCGGCGATCGCCGCGGGGTTCTTCCAGGAGGAGATCGGGCGAAGCGCGTATGCGCACCAGTTGCGCATCGAGTCCGGGGAAACGGTCGTGGTGGGCATGAACAAGTTCAGCGACGGCGTGGAGCCACCGGAGATTCCCGCGCCCGACTTCTCCGCGCTCGAACGCGATCAGGTGTCCCGCGTGCGCGACCTGCGATCGCGGCGCGACACCCAGGCCGTGGGTCGCGCCCTGTCGGCGCTCGGTGCGGCAGCCACGACGTACGCCGACGCACCAGACTCCGCCGGCAGAGAGCCGCTCATGCCGTTGATGGTCGAGGCCGTCCGATCGCGCGCGACGGTCGGCGAAATCAGCGATGTGCTGCGCGAGCGGTTCGGGGAGTACCGGCCGGGCTGATCGTGACGCTGGTCCGCGCTGCCGTGACGGCTGCACTGGTCCGCGTGGCTTGGGTCAGCTAAGTTATTGCTTGAATACCACTTGCGGGTCTGACACCGCGGGTTCCCATCCGGAGTGTGGGAGCCCGGCGCTTTGCTGGTGCACCGTGTTTTCGACGTTCTGATGCCCACCTACCAGTTTCGTTGTCCCGACGGGACGATCATCGAGCGCATCTTCAAGATCAGCGAGGTTCCTGAAGCTGTTCCGGCTCCGGACGGCAGCGGGGAGGCGGTCCGCATCATTTCGGGCGGAGCCGGACTGATCTTCAAAGGGTCCGGGTTCTACATCACCGACTACGGGAAGGATGGCAAGAAGGACCAGCGCGATGCCACGACCAGGGCGGAGGGCAAGTCGGAGTCGAAGGGAGAGCCCAAAGCGGCCGGTGAGTCGAAGGGGACGAACGCCTCGCCACCAAAGGCCGAAAGCAGCGGCGGCGGATCGTCGGCAGGCGGTACTCCCTCAGGTGGATCGGGTGGATCGGGTGGATCTGGTGCATCTGGTGGATCCGGCGCGTCGGGCGCCACATGAGCGCCGAAGTGGTACTCAAGGCCGCGCTCGCTGACGCGGCGCGTGATCTCGGGGCACCGGCGGAGTTCGAGCCGCAACTGGAGCGGCCACGGGACGCCGCGTTCGGCGACTGGTCGACCAACGCCGCGATGAACCTTGCCCGGGTGCTCCGTCGCAAGCCGATGGATATCGCCAGCGACCTGGTGGCGCGCCTCGACGTCTCGAAGGCCGGCGTGAGCGAGGCCTACGCGGCCGCACCGGGCTTCATCAACTTCCGCATGGCGGTTGGCGCCGAGGCGGCGCGGTTGGCGTCGATCATCGCGGCGGGTGACGACTACGGTCGCACCAGCGACGGAGCCGGCCGGGCGGTGAACATCGAGTTCGTCTCGGCCAATCCCACCGGCCCGCTGCATGTCGGGCACGGCCGCCAGGCGGCGTTAGGCGACGCCATTGCGTCCCTGCTCACGTACAGTGGCTGGAAGGTCACGCGCGAGTTCTACTACAACGACGCCGGCGTGCAGATCGCGAACCTGGCGCTGAGTGTGCAGGCGCGGGTGCGCGAAATGGCGGGGGTCAGCGCACCGCTGCCCGAGGGTGGGTATCACGGGGAATACATCCGGGACATCGCGCGCCAGTACGTGGCGGCCAACGCCGACGATGCCGCGGGCGAGGCGCTCGACCGGATCCGGGAGTTCGCGGTGGCTGCGCTCCGCCGAGAGCAGGACCTCGACCTGCAGGCGTTCGGCGTCCGCTTCGACGTGTACTACCTGGAGTCGTCGCTCTACAGCGACGGCAAGGTCGAGCAGACCGTCGGCATGCTGGAGCGCGGCGGCCACACCTTTGAACAGGATGGCGCTCTCTGGCTGCGTACCACGGACTACGGGGACGACAAGGATCGCGTGATGCGCAAGCGCGACGGGACGTACACGTATTTCCTCCCGGACGTCGCCTATCACGTGACGAAATGGCAACGGGGCTTTGCGAGCGCCATCAACGTGCAGGGCGCTGACCATCACAGCACGGTGACGCGTGTGCGCGCGGGTCTGCAGGCGCTCGAGATGGGAATCCCGGAAGGGTACCCCGAGTACGAGCTGCACCAGATGGTGACCGTGATGCGTGCGGGCGAGGAGGTGAAGATCTCCAAGCGCGCCGGCTCCTACGTCACGGTGCGCGACCTGATCGACGAGGTCGGTCGCGATGCGGTGCGCTATTTCCTGCTCATGCGCAAGGCGGACTCACCGCTCGTCTTTGACGTGGACGTGGCGCGATCACAGAGCGACGAGAATCCGATCTACTACATCCAGATGGCGCATGCGCGGCTGCACGGCATCTTCCGGGTGGGCGAGATTGACCCGGCGTCGGTGACGGGCCACGGGGTCGACTGGACGGCCCTCGCGTCCGAGCGCGAACGCGAGCTGGTCAAGGCCCTGCTGGGGTATCCCGCGCTGCTCGCGGCCGCGACGCGCACGCGCGCGCCGCACCTGGTGGCCGGCTACCTGCTTGACCTCGCTGGCCTCGTGCACCCGTGGTACCACAAGCATCACGTGCTGGGAGAACCCGAGCCCGTCCGATCGGCACGGCTGGCGCTGGCTCGCGCCGCGCAGATCGTGCTCCGCAACGGACTCGGTGCGCTGGGCATCTCCGCTCCGGAGCGCATGTAGACATGGGCGCTCAGCAGATGCGTTCATCCCGCACGATGGGTTCCGTGGTGCTCGACGCCGCCATGGAACGCCTGTAAGCCTCGTCGCTCGGCCTCCCTCCCGCACTCGTCAGGCATGACTGTTCTCGTGGTTGGTTCCGTGGCGCTCGATTCCGTGGAGACCCCGTTCGGCAAGGCCGATGAGGTCGTTGGGGGGTCGGGCACGTTCTTCGCCGCGTCGGCATCGCATTTCACCCGGGTGCGCCTTGTCGGCGTCGTGGGCAACGACTATCCGGTCCACAAGCTCGACCCGCTGCGGGCGCGCAACGTGGACCTGTCGGGCCTGGAGCACGCCGAGGGCGAATCGTTCCGGTGGCGCGGCCGCTATCGGCACGACCTCAATGCCGCGGAGACGCTGGAGACGCGCCTCGGGGTGTTTTCGCAGTTCCGGCCCAAGATTCCCGACGCGTTTCGCACTTCGCCGTTTGTCTTTCTCGCCAATATCGACCCCCGCCTGCAGCTCGAAGTGCTCCGCCAGGTCGAGACGCCGCGGTTCGTGGCGTGCGACACGATGAACTTCTGGATCGAGAGCCGACGCAGCGACCTGATCACACTCCTTGGCCACGTCGACGTGTTGCTCCTCAACGACGCCGAGGCCCGGCAGCTGACCGAACACAACAACCTCGTGAAGGCGGCACGCTGGATCCTGGAACGCGGGCCCCGGCACGTCATCATCAAGAAGGGGGAACACGGCGCCTTCATGTTCACGTCGTCGACGGTGTTCTTCGCCCCGGCATTCCCGCTCGAAGACGTCTTCGACCCGACCGGCGCCGGCGATTCCTTCGCGGGTGGCTTCATAGGCTACCTCGCACGAGCCGGCAAGGTTGACGACGCGCACCTGCGCCGCGCCGTGGTGCATGGCTCGGCCATGGGGTCGTTTGCGGTCGAACGGTTCTCGATCCAGCGGCTCATGGAGATCGGAGATCGCGAGATCCACGCACGTCTCGCCGACTTCCGGCGCCTGGTGGCTTTCGAGGAGGTACTGGCCACGTGACCGGAACGCCCCGGGGGCTCGACTACCGCGCAGCCGGCGTCGACATCGAAGCGGCGGACGACGCCAAAGGCCGCATCCGGCGCCTCGTCGAATCGACGCGGACGGCGGGATGCGTGGGGGACTTCGGCACGTTCGGGGGACTCTTCCGCGCTCCGCAGCAGGCGGGTGCGGTGCTGGTCTCGAGTGCCGACGGGGTGGGCACCAAGATCAAGGTGGCCATCGACGCGAACGTGCACGATACGGTCGGGCACTGCCTGGTGAATCACTGCACCAACGACATCCTCGCCCTCGGCGCCACGCCGCTCTTCTTTCTCGACTACGTGGCGTTCGGCGCGCTCGTGCCGAGCGTGGTCGAAGGCGTCGTCGCCGGCGTGGCCGCAGGGTGCCGCGAAAACGGCTGCGCCCTGATCGGTGGCGAAACCGCCGAGATGCCCGGTGTGTACACGCCGCCCGACTACGACCTCGCCGGATTCATCGTGGGCGTCGTGCAGGAGGACCGGACGATCGGCGCGGCGAGGGTGCGCGATGGCGATGCTCTCGTGGCGTTCGAGAGTTCCGGCCTGCACACCAACGGCTACTCGCTCGCCCGCCGGATCGTGTTCGAACGCATGCGTCTCTCTGTTGGCGACGCGTTTCCGGGGGAGGCTGGCGCCACGGTCGCGCAGGTTCTGCTCCGCGTGCACCGCTCGTACCTGGCCACGGTTCGGCCGATGCTGGACCGCGTGCATGCCCTGGCGCACATCACGGGTGGCGGGCTTCCCGGCAACCTGAACCGCGCGCTGCCCCCCGATCTCGATGCCGTCGTGGACGAAGCGAGCTGGGCGCTGCCTAACGTGTTTCGTGTGCTGGAAGATGGCGGGCAGGTGGCGCGCGACGAGATGTTCCGAGCGTTCAACATGGGCGTCGGCGCGGTGGCCATCGTGGCCCGCGGCGATGCGGACGCGATGATCGCTGCGGCGGGCGACGCCGGTGTCGGTGCGTGGGTCCTTGGCGGGGTCCGACCGGGCACGGGTGTCGTCCAGTTCACCGGGAGGAGTATATGAGACGACACATTGCAGCCGCTCTGATTGGCACCGCGCTGCTGCCGCGCGGTAACGCGACGGCGCAGGGTGGCACGATCGATTCGCAGTGCCGCGCAACGACCGTCGCGGAGCGTACCACCCAGGACGCCTGCCAGAAGGCGATCGACCTGTTCCTCTTCATGGCCCCGCAACTCGGCGGCGCGCTCACGGGAGGCAACGCGATCAGCGGGGAGCACTCGGTCATTGGCCGAGGAGGGCACAGCTCCGTCGGCATCCGCTTCAACGTGGTCAACGCGCGGCTGCCGCTCGTCGACGATGTTTCGCCGGCGATCACGGGCGCGGTCGCGTCGGACTACGCAATCAAGGAGCAGGTCATTCCAGTCCCGACCATCGATGCAGCGGTCGGCATTTTCCGCGGCGTTCCGATCGGCGGCTCGTACGCGTTCGGCCTCGACGGGCTGCTGAACGTTGCCGTCGTGCCGTCGCTCAGCGCGGGGGACTTCGAGGTGTCGCTCCCCGACGGACCCGTGCGCCTGGGCATCGGTGCACGCGTGTCGCTCGTCAGCGAGAGCGTGCTGACCCCGGGGATCTCGTTCAGCTTCCTGCGTCGCGACCTGCCACACCTCGCGGTGAAGGGTTCACCGGGGGCGGACGAAATCGAGATCGATGACTTCCAGGTCAGGACCTCGGCGTGGCGCGGGGTGATCGGCAAGAGCCTCGGCGTCGTGGTGCTCACCGGCGGCTTTGGCCAGGATCGGTATCGGACGAGTACCATCGCGCAGGTCAGGGTGACGCGCGGTGGAGTCACGACATCGGCGAGTCGGATCGTGGCCACGCAGACGATGCGCCGCGACAACGCCTTCGGTTCCGTCGCGCTCGACCTCGGCGCGTTTGCTCTTGTTGCCGAGGGCGGGCGCGCGAGTGGTGGGCGCGTTGCCACCTACAACACGTTTGCCGGCAAGCGCGCCGATGATCCGCTCACGTACGGCTCCGCCGGGTTCCGCTTTCGATTCTAGGGTCGTGAACGCCGCCAGTCACGACACGGATGCGCCATTCATGCGCCGCGCGCTGGATCTGGCGCGACAGGGCTGGGGCCAGGTCGCGCCCAATCCGATGGTCGGTGCTGTGCTCGTGCAGGACGGCAGGATCGTCGGCGAAGGGGCGCACGAGCGGTTCGGGGGGCTGCACGCCGAGGTGAATGCGCTGGCCGCCGCCGGCCCGGCGGCGCGTGGTGCGACGCTCTACGTGACGCTCGAGCCCTGTGCGCATCACGGCAAGACGCCGCCGTGTGTCGACGCGATCCGTGCCGCTGGCGTCGCCCGCGTGGTGGTGGCGATGCGCGATCCCAACCCGGAGGCTGCGGGCGGTCTCGCCGCGCTGGCCGCCGCGGGCATCGAGACCAGCATCGGCACGCTGGAGGCCGACGCGCGTGAACTGAATGCCGCGTTCCTGCATGGCTGGCACTCGGAGCGGCCCTGGGTCACGCTCAAGCTGGCGATCACGCTCGATGGGGCCATCGCCGACGGCACCCGCACGACGAGCCGCGTGACGGGCCCGCAGGCCCGTCGTTACGCGCACCACCTCCGTGCGGGCCACGACGCCGTCGCCGTCGGCATGAACACGGTGCGCATCGACGATCCGCTGCTCACGGTGCGCGAGGCCCCGGCGCCGCGGGTGGCGCCGGCGCGCGTGATCTTTTCGCGCACAGGCCGCCTCTCGCTCACATCCACGCTCGCCAACTCGCTCAAACAGGGGCCGGTCATCGTGCTGGCCGAGCAGGTGGATGCCGAATACGAATCGGCGTTGCGCAGCCATGGCGTGGAGGTGGTACTCGCGCCGGACCTGGCGTCCGGCATGCGACAGTTGCGCGCGATGGGTATGCGTTCGGTGCTGGTCGAGGGCGGAACAGGGATCGCGGCGTCACTCTGGGAGGCGGGGCTCGTCGACCGGCTCGTCCTGGTGCAGGCGCCGATCGTGTTTGGTCGCGGTGCGCTCAACGCCTTTGCCGCGATGCCGGCCGTACGTGCTGAAGCGGCGCATCGCCTGCGCGTTGTGTCGCGTGAGCCGCTCGGTGACGACATCGCCACCACCTACGCCGTGCGGGAGTCGTAGGTGTTCACTGGTCTGGTGGACGACGTCGGCGAGGTGACCGAGGTTCGCACGTCGGCGGTGGGCCGCGAGTTGGTGATCCGGACGCGCTACGCCGACCTGGCGATGGGCGAGAGCATTGCCTGCAGCGGCGCGTGCCTCACGGTGCTGGACCATGGCGCCGGGTGGTTCCGCGTGGCGGCCGTGGACACGACCCGGGGTCGCACGGCGATCGACGGGTGGCGGGTCGGCACACGGGTCAACCTCGAGCGCGCGCTCTCGGTGGGCGACCGCCTGGGCGGCCACCTCGTCCTGGGCCACGTCGACGGGGTTGGCGAGGTCACCGCGGTGGTGGTGCAGGGAGACGCGCTGCTGATCGACATTCGCGTACCGACCGACGTCGACGAACTGCTGGTGCCGCACGGCTCGGTGACGGTGGATGGGGTGAGCCTAACGGTCAACGCCCTTCCGGCACCCCGCGTCCTGCAGGTCTCGATCATCGAGCATACCCGCCGCCACACGACGCTCGGCGAGCGCCGGCCAGGGGACCGCGTGCACCTCGAGGCCGACGTCCTCGGGAAGTATGTCCGTCGCCTCCTGCAGCGCCCGCCGGGCGATTAGGATTCGGCATGCCATTCGGAACCGTCGCCCAGGCCATCGAGGACATTCGTAACGGCCGGTTCGTGGTCGTGGCCGACGACGAGGACCGCGAAAACGAGGGCGACCTGATCTGCGCCGCCCAGCTCATCACGCCCGCCATGGTCAACGTGATGTTGCGGGCCAAGGGCATGATCTGCGTCTCGCTGCCGGCGGAGCGCATCGCGCGCCTCGAGCTTCCCATGCAGGGGGGCGACCTCAACACCGAAGCGATGAAAACGGCGTTCACCGTCAGCGTCGACGGGGCTGCCGAATTCGGGGTCACCACCGGCATCAGCGCGTCCGACCGCGCCCGCACCATTCAGCTGCTCGCCGATCCGTCCCGCGGGCCCGGTGACCTGCGTCGGCCGGGCCACGTCCACCCACTCAAGGCGCGTGAGGGAGGCGTGCTCCAGCGCGTGGGCCACACGGAGGCGGCGCTCGATCTGTGCCGGCTGGCCGGGCTCGCACCGGCCGGCGTGCTGTGCGAGATCCTCGGCGACGACGGGCAGACCATGCGGCGCGACGAACTCGAGCAGTACGCGATCGCCAACGGGCACACGTTCATCACGGTGGCCGATCTGGTGGCCTACCGGCTGCAGCACGAGCGACTGGTACATCGGGAGGCCGAAGCACGGCTGCCGTCCGACCTTGGGGGCGAGGGATGGCGCATCGTCGGCTATCGCAACGACGTCGACGATCGCGAGCACGTCGCGATCGTGTACGGCGACCTCGGTGACGGCGCCGATGTTCTCGTGCGCATGCACTCCCGCTGCCTGACCGGTGACGTGTTTCATTCACAGCGCTGCGACTGCGGGTGGCAGCTGCACACCGCGATGGAGATGATTGCGCGCGAGGGCCGCGGCGTCGTCGTGTACCTGGACCAGGAAGGACGCGGGATCGGATTGATCAACAAGCTCAAGGCGTACGAACTGCAGGACGCCGGGCACGACACCGTCGAGGCCAACGAGAAGCTCGGCTTCAAGGCCGATCTCCGTACCTACGGGATCGGGGCGCAGATCCTGCTCGACCTGGGTGTGCGATCGATGCGCGTGCTGACAAACAACCCGATGAAACTGGTCGGCCTCCGAGGCTATGGCCTCGAGATCGTTGATCGTGTGCGGATCGCAGCGCCGACGACCGAGGAGAATGCGGGCTACCTCGAGGCCAAGCGGACCAAGCTTGGACACCTGCTGAGCCACTGAACGTGGCGGACCTTCGCGCCAACTCGCGCACCCTCCCTGTCATTCCTCCAGCGACCTCCGACGGCATGGCCGAATTCTCCGGGACGCCCGACGGCAGTGGCCGACGCATCGGGATCGTGGTCTCACGGTTCAACGAGACGATCACCCGCCGCCTGATGGAGGGGGCCGTGGACGCCTGCACGCGTCACGGTGTGGCGTTTGGCGACGTGGACGTCGTGTGGGTTCCGGGCGCGTGGGAGTTGCCCGCCGCCGCGCGGCGTCTGCTCGGCGCGGATCGGTACGACGCGGTGGTGGCACTCGGTGCCGTCATTCGGGGCGACACGCCGCACTTCGACTATGTCGCCGGTGAAGCGGCGCGGGGGCTTGGACAGGCGTCGGCGGAGTACGACTTGCCGGTCGGATTTGGCGTGCTGACCTGCGACACGATGGAGCAGGCGGAGGCGCGCGCCGGCGGCAGCCACGGGAACAAGGGGTGGGACGCGGCGCTCGCCGCGCTCGAGATGGCCGACCTCTTCGCGCGGTTGGATGCGACAGACGAAGGGTAGTCGCGAGCAGCGCAACTGGCGACGCGCGCGCCGTCGCGCCCGGGCCCGGGTGGTGCAGGCGCTCTACGCCTGGGATGCCGTGCGCGACCGGGCGGCATTCGACGACGTCGCCACGCGGCTGTGGGACGATCTCGCGTTAGGCATCGACGAACGCGACGTCGTCGCCCCGCTACAGCGCCTGGTGACGCAGCACCTGAGCGACGCCGACCGGCTCATCGCCGAGCACGCCCACAACTGGCGCCCGGAACGCATCGGGGCCATCGAGCGTGCCGTGCTGCGCCTCGGGGCTGCGGAACTGCTCGCGCCCGCCGACGCTGCGCGCGAAGCCACGCCACCGCGCGTGATCATCCAGGAGATGGTCGTGCTGGCCGAGCGTTTCGGCTCGGACGCGAGCGCGCGGTTCGTGAATGGCGTGCTCGACGCGCTCGGACGGCACCTCGGGAGACTCTAGGCCGTGCGGCTGCTGGTCGTGAACTGGCAGGACCGCGAGAACCCGCAGGCCGGCGGCGCCGAGATCCACCTGCACGAGATCTTTGGTCGTCTCGCCGCGCGCGGGCACGAGGTCACGCTCCTGTGCAGCGGCTGGAAGGGATGCCCGCCAACGGCGACGCTCGACGGCATGCGCGTCCATCGCGTGGGCACGCGCTACACGTTTCCGTTTCTCGCGGCGCGTGCCTTTCATGCACTCGAACGGTCGCACGCGTGGGATCTCGTGGTCGAAGACATCAACAAGGTGCCGCTGTTCACGCCACGCTGGTCCGACACGCCCGTCGTCGGTGTCGTGCCGCACCTCTTCGGAGGTACCGCGTTCCAGGAGGTGCCGGCGCCCGTTGCCGCCATGGTGTGGGCCATGGAGCGACCAATCCCCGCGGTGTATCGTGGCGTGCCCTTCCAGGTGATCAGTCGCAGCACCGCCGACGATCTCGCCGCGCGCGGCATTCGGCGCGATCTGATCACGGTGATCTATTGCGGGATCGACAGTGCGGCGTATACGCCTGCGCCCGCGGCGCGTGCCGCGCAGCCGGTCTTTGCGTATCTGGGGCGCCTCAAGCGCTACAAGGGCGTGGACCTTATCCTTCGGGCCTTTGCCCGGCTCGACCACCCCGAGGCTCGGCTGGAGATCGCCGGGGCGGGCGATCATCGCGGGGCGCTCGAGGCCCTGGCGCGTTCGCTTGACCTTGGCGATCGGGTGCGGTTTCTTGGGCGAATCAGCGAGCCGGAGAAAGTTTCGTTGCTGCGTCGCTCGTGGGCGTTGGCCTTTACCTCGCCCAAGGAAGGGTGGGGGATCACCAATCTCGAAGCTGCCGCCAGCGGAACGCCGGTCGTTGCCTCCGACTCGCCCGGAATCCGTGAATCCGTGCGGGATGGGGAGACGGGGTTTCTCGTGCCGCACGGCGACGTCGATGCCCTCGCCGCCGCGATGCGCCGGATCGCCGGCGACGCGGATCTGGTCGCGCGGATGGGTCGCGCGGGTCGCGAGTTTGCGGCAACCTTCACGTGGGAACGCAGCGCGGACGAGACCGAAGCCCATCTGCGCGCCATCCTTGCCGAGGGGGCATTCCATGGAAATCGTCTGGCAGGCGCATAACGCTGTCATTTCAGATCGACTGCGCGGCCGCGCCGAGGCGTTGGTGACCAAGGTCGCCGCGCGTCTCGGCCGTCCCGCCGCGGCGAACATCCGCTTCGAACGCGAGGGCACGCGCTGCCGCGTCGAACTGGTGCTCCGCGCTCCGCGTCACAAGGTCATGGTCGCGGAGGGCTACGGCCGGTATTACGGACCGGCGCTGGCCATCGCGGGGGCCCATCTCTCGCGACAGGTCACGAGCGCGCGACGCACCGCCAGGGAACGCACGGCACGGGCAGGGCGCGCGTGACCCAGACACACACCGTCGGCAAGTTGCTGGAACGTCTCCACGGCACCCTGCAGCTCGAACAGCTGGCCGGGGACTATGGGCACGACCGCGAAATCGGCAACTCGGACATCTCCAGCCCCGGGCTCGCGCTCGCCGGATTCGTCGGGCGCTTCATGTCCGAGCGTTCCCAGGTGATCGGGGAGACCGAGATGACGTACCTCGCGTCGCTCACCGATGAGGAGCGGCGCAGGAACCTGGGCCTGTTCTTCTCGTTCCCGCTTCCATGCGTGTTCATCACGAAGGGCATGGATCCGGCGCCTCCGCTGCTCGACCTGGCCGTTGGCGCCGGCGTGCCCGTGTTCCGCACGTCACTCAAGACGAATGAGTTCTACCGGCACGTCAAGCCCGTGCTCGAACTCATGTTCGCGCCTTCCACCACCCTGCACGGTTCACTCGCCGACGTCTTCGGCGTCGGGCTGCTGTTCACCGGCGCGAGCGGGATCGGCAAGTCCGAGTGTGTGCTCGACCTGGTGGAGCGTGGGCATCGACTCGTGGCGGACGACGTGGTGATTGTCTCGCGGCGCGGCAACGACGTGCTCATCGGGCGCGGCCACGAGCTGCAGCGCCACTTCATGGAGATCCGCGGCGTCGGCTTGATCGACATCCCGGCTGTCTTCGGCATTCGCGCCGTGCGCCAGCAGAAGCGCATCGAGGTCGTGGTGCAGCTCAAGGAATGGTCGGAGAACATCGCCGCCGATCGCACCGGACTCGACGGCGAGGTCACCACGATCCTTGGCGTCGAACTGCCGCTGATCACCGTCTTCCTGAATCCCGGCAAGAACATCACGGTGATCAGCGAGGTCATCGCGATGAATCACCTGCTGCGCTACAGTGGCATCGATCCCGCCGAGGCGTTCAACCAGCGGCTGCTCGGCCACATGCGACAGGCAGCCGACGTCCGTCGGTACCTTGTGGAGGATGATGAGTAGCGTGCGCGCCCTCATTGCGGGGCATGGCGATTTTGCGACCGGCCTCGTGTCGGCCGCGGTCCAGATCACCGGTCGCGACGACGTATTTGTGTCGCTGAGCAACCGCGGCCTCAGCGCGGCGGACGTGGCGGCGGCGATGGCCCGCATCCTCGACGAGACAGGGGCTCGGGTCGTCTTCACCGATCTTCCCGCAGGCAGTTGCACCATGGCCGCGCGCCGTCTGCAGCGAGAGCGCGCCGACCTGCTCGTTGTCGTTGGGGTGAACCTCGCGACGCTCCTCGACTTCATCTTCGACGATGCCGATGACGCCGTCGCGGCGCGCCAGGCGGCGGAGAAGGGGCGAGCCGCCATCGCGATCCTTGGTGCGGGGGTGTCCCGTGGGTCTTGAGCTCTACCGCATCGATGACCGACTCATCCACGGACAGGTCGTCGTGGGGTGGGGCCAGCCGCTCGACGTGCAGTTCCTCGTGCTCGTGGATGACGAGGTCGCCGGCAGCGAGTGGGAGCAGGAGCTGTATCGCATGGGTGTTCCTCCCGAAATGGAGGTCTACTTCGAGTCGGTCGCGAGCGCGGTCATCCGGCTGGCCGCGTTCCAGGCCGATCCGCGAGTCGGCATCCTGCTCACGGGCGACATCGACACCATGCGTCGGCTCGTGCTCGAATCGGGCGGCATCAGTGCGATCAACCTGGGCGGCGTGCATCATAAGCCCGGGCGCACACAGCGCCTCCGCTACTTGTTCCTCTCGAAAGACGAGGAGCAGGTGCTCCTGTCGCTGGTGGCTCGCGGGACGCGCGTGTCCGCACAGGATGTGCCCGCCGCGCGACCGTTGCCGTTGGCTGAGGTGCTCGCGGGCGAGGGCAACCGATGACCTTCGCCGACATGGCCATCATCGCCCTGCTTGGTGCCGTACTCGGGCTGGACACGGTGAGCTTTCCGCAGGCCATGTACTCGAGGCCGATAGTTGCGTGCACCGTGACCGCGGGCTTGCTCGGGGCGGCACCCGCGGGCCTGCTCCTCGGCGCGCTCGTCGAGGCCTTTGCGCTGGAGACATTGCCCGTCGGTGCGGCGCGCTACCCTGAATGGGGCTCGTCTTCCGCCGTGGGCGGCGCCCTCGTGGCGACGTCGCCGCAGTTCACGGCCGGGTCCATGCTCACCGCGGTCGTGGCCACCGTCCTGATGGCCTGGTTAGGCGGCTGGTCGATGGTGCAACTCCGTCGACTCAACGCGCGATGGGCCCACCAGCGGCAGGCGTTCGTGAACGCCGGATCGCGTCGTGATGTGATTGGCTTGCAGCTCTACGGCATTTCGGCCGACCTGCTGCGTGGCGCGGTGATGACCGTGGTCGGGCTCCTGGTGTTCGCGCCGTTGTATGCGCGCTCGCTGGAGACGTGGGGCATCGGCCTGGGCGCGACGCGGTTGCTCCTGATCTCGCTGGCTGGCGTCGCGGCGGTGGGTGCCGTCTACAAGGTCTTTCACGCGACGCCACGCACCGGATGGTACTTCCTGCTCGGACTCGGGCTCGGGCTCCTCGTCCTGGTGTTGCGCTGATGTCCGCCGCCCCGGTCCTTCCTGTCGGAACGCGACTGGCAATCTTTCTTCGATTGCTGGCAATCCAGTCGGCCTGGAACTACGAAACGCTGGTGGGAAACGGCATCGGGTTTTCGGTGGAACCCGCGCTCCGCCTGTTGCCCGGGGGCGTTGGGGGCGAAGCTTACAAGTCCGCGCTCGCGCGACAGAGCCAGTACTTCAACACCCATCCGTACCTCGCATCCGTCGCGGTCGGCGCGCTGGCGCGAGTGGAACTCGACCAGGAAGATCCGACCAGGATCGTGCGGTTCCGCACGGCGCTGTGCGGTCCGCTCGGTGCGGCGGGCGACCGGTTGGTGTGGGCGGCCTGGCTTCCCTTCAGCGTGTTGCTGGGGTTGCTCGCATTTGGACTCGGTGGTGGAGCGGGGGCCGTGGTCCTGACGTTCCTCGTCGCATACAACGTGGGGCACCTGGCGTTACGGATATGGGGGCTGCGGCAGGGGTATGCCCTGGGGATGCAGGTGGCCCGGGCCCTCGCGGTGCCGGTGCTGCGCTCGGGGGCGCAGTGGGTGAGTCGGGCCGGAGCGGCCCTCGCCGGCGTGGCCATTCCCCTGGCGATCTCGCGAGGGATCGGCGAAGCGCCGACCCAGGCACAGCTCGCCGGGCTGCTCGCCGCGGTTGGGGCAATCGGGTTGGGCCTGTCCCGGTTGAAGGGGCGGTACGAGTTGTGGAAGTGGTCGTTAGGCATCCTGACCCTGATCGCCCTCGTCGCGATGGTGCGCGCATGATCGAACGCTCGGTCCAGGTCACGAACAAGAACGGCATCCACGCCCGGCCCGCGGCGGAGATCGTCAAGCTGGCGGCCCGCTACCGGAGCCAGATCACCATGCTGCGCGACGACCTCGAGGTGAACGGCAAGAGCATCATGGGGGTCATGATGCTGGCCGCCGAGTGTGGCGCCACGCTGACGCTCCGGGCCGACGGCCCGGACGCCGACGATGCGCTGGCCGCGCTCACGACCCTCATCTCCGGGCGGTTCGGGGAGTCCTGATGGAGCGCGCCCTCACCGGCATCCCGGCGTCACCCGGTATCGTGGTCGGGCGCGTGCACCTCCTGCACTGGGAAGTGCCCGACGTGCCGCATCGCATCATCGCCGACGACGACGTTCCCTCGGAGCTGGCGCGCTACCGCGAGGCGGTGACGAAGGCCAAGGCTCGCCTTGTCCAGGTGAAAGCGCGGGCCGAACGACGCGCCGGTCCCGAAGAAGCCGCGATCTTCGAAGTCCAGCTCCACATGCTCGACGATGGAGACATCACCTCGCGGGTGGAGGCGTACATCCGCCAGAACATCGGCGCCGAGAAGGCGTTCGACGTGGTGATGCTCGACTGGCGGCAGCATTTCGCCCGCAGCAGCGTCCCGATGATGCGCGAGCGCGTCGGTGATCTGACCGACCTGCACATCCGCGTGCTTTCCATCCTCCTCGGCCTCGGCGATCACGATCCGGTGGAACTGGCCCCGGGAGCGAACGCGATCCTCGTCACGCACGACCTCACGCCGAGCCTGACGATGCAGATCGATCGCGAGTCGATCGCCGGCATCGCCACCGATTCGGGCACGCGCACGTCGCACGTGGCCATCCTCGCGCGCTCACTCGGCATTCCGGCGGTCGTCGGCCTTCGTGACGCGACCACGCGGCTTCGCGGCGACGAAACGCTCGTGCTCGACGGCTCGAGCGGCATGCTGATCGTCAATCCCAGCGACGCCGAGGTCGACACGTTCCGGCATCGTGCGCAGCTCGAAGCCCAGGATGAGGCGGAGCTGCAGAAGCTGGTCGACGCCGAAGCCGTCACGACCGATGGCGTGCTGCTCACGGTGCGCGCCAACGTCGATCTCCCCGATGAAGCCGAGCAGGCGGCGCGCAGCGGCGCCGAGGGCGTGGGGCTCATGCGCACCGAGTTCCTCGTGCTCGGCCGCACCACGTTGCCCGACGAAGAGGAGCAATACGAGGAGTACGTGAAGGTGCTGCGTCCCTTTGGCGGGCACCCCGTGGTCATTCGCACCTACGACATCGGCGGCGACAAGCTGCCGGTCGGTGGATTTCCCCACGAGCCCAACCCGTTCCTGGGCTGGCGGGCGATCCGCATGTGCCTCGACGAGACCGAACTCTTCAAGGTGCAGCTGCGCGCGCTCCTGCGGGCCGCCGTGCATGGCGACGTGCGTATCCTGCTGCCGCTCGTCGTGACCCTCGACGAGGTGCGGGCGACGCGCCAGCTCCTGCGCGAGTGCATGCAGGAGCTCGAAGCCCGGGGTGTGCCGTTCAAACGGGACGTTCCGCTCGGCGTCATGATCGAAACGCCGGCCGCTGCCGTCGCCATCGACGCCTTCCTCGAGGACGCACAGTTCTTTTCGATCGGGACCAACGATCTGGTGCAATACACGCTGGCCGTCGATCGGGGCAACGCCAACCTGGCCTCGCGCTATACCCCACTGCATCCCGCGGTCCTGCGCCTCATTCAGCGCACCGCGGAGGTCGCGGGGGCACACGGTCTCGAAGTCAGTGTCTGCGGAGAAATGGCGTCGGAACCGCTCATGGCCTTTGCGCTCCTCGGGCTCGGCATCCGTCAGCTCAGCGTGAATCCCCGCTCGGTGCCGCTGGTCAAACGCATCATTCGTGGCGTCAGCGCGTCATTTGCCCGCGAGGCCGCGGCGGCCGCGGTGAGCGCGCGCACGGCCAACGAGGCGCGCGCTCAGCTGGAGTTCCGACTCAAGGCGGCCTTCGGTAACGTCGCGTTCATTCGTGAGGGCGGGCTCTGAGGCGTCGGGGAGAACCCGCGCCGACGTCGGCAGTGCCGTACCCGCTGGGGTCGGTGTATCGTTCCGTGGCACGAATCCCGCCCAGATCGAGCCGACTCATCCCCCACTCCCCGTGACTGAACGCGTGCTCTTCACGTCCGAATCGGTGACCGAGGGTCATCCGGACAAGGTGGCTGACGCCATTTCCGACGCTGTCCTCGACGCCATCCTGGCCGACGATCCCATGGCCCGTGTCGCGTGCGAGACCCTCGTGACGACGGGACTGGCGGTCGTGGCCGGAGAGATCACGACGGACACGTGGGTCGACATCCCGCGGATCGTGCGCGGCACGA
Source organism: Gemmatimonadaceae bacterium (assembly GCA_020846935.1). NCBI lineage: Bacteria > Pseudomonadati > Gemmatimonadota > Gemmatimonadia > Gemmatimonadales > Gemmatimonadaceae > Gemmatimonadaceae bacterium. Next base: position 89,042 of record JADLCY010000013.1, on the reverse strand, counting down.
TCGAACGCATCGGGTACACCAGCGCCTCGTTCGGCTTCGACTCGCAGACGTGTGCGGTCATGAGCACGATCGACAAGCAGTCGCCCGACATTGCCATGGGCGTGGACACGGGAGGTGCCGGCGATCAGGGCATGATGTTCGGCTACGCGACCGACGAGACCGAAGAGATGATGCCCGCCGCGATCCTGCTTTCGCATCGCCTCACCAGAGCGCTGGCAGATCACCGGAAGGCGGGCCACCTCAAGTGGCTCCGTCCGGACGGCAAGGCGCAGGTCACCGTGGCCTACGACGGTGATCGTCCGGTCGCGGTGGACACGGTGGTGGTGTCGACGCAGCACGACGAGGGAGCCTCGTCTGAAAAGATCCGTCGCGCGGTGATTGCCGAGATCATCGAACCCGCCATCCCGAAGGAGTGGCGCAAGCAGAAGCCAACGTACCACATCAACCCGACCGGCCGCTTCGTCGTGGGCGGACCGCAGGGAGACGCGGGCCTCACGGGCCGCAAGATCATCGTGGACACGTACGGCGGGATGGGTCGCCACGGCGGTGGCGCGTTCAGCGGCAAGGATCCATCAAAGGTGGATCGCTCGGCGTGCTACGCGGCGCGATGGGTGGCAAAGAACGTGGTGGGCGCCGGACTCGCGCGGCGCTGCGAGGTGCAGGTCGCCTACGCGATCGGTGTGGCCGAACCGGTCAGCGTGATGGTGAATACCTTCGGGACGAGCGAGCTGCCCGATCCGGTGATTGCCAGGGCCATCCGCGATTGCTTCGATCTCACGCCCAAGGGCATCATGAAGGCGCTCGACCTGCGCAAGCCGATCTACTCTCCCACGGCGGCGTACGGACACTTCGGGCGTGCGTCCGAGAAGCTCGTCTACACCACCGCGGACGGGAACGGCAAGAAGGCACGCAAAGTGACCGCGACCGCCTTCACGTGGGAGCGCCTGGACAAGGTTGCTGAACTCAAGCGGTCCGTGCGATAGTTCAGAGACCGCAGCAACGCCCGGGGCATGGATCCGCTGGTTGAAGTTGCCGTCGCCCGACTGGGGCTCGACGGATCGTCAAACACCTACGTGGTCATCCTTCGCGAGAAGGACGGCGACCGCATCCTGCCCATCTGGATCGGCCAGCCCGAGGCGGAGTCGATCCTGCTCGAGATCAACAGCGTGCGAAAGGAACGTCCGCTGACGCATGACCTCTGCAAGAGCCTCATCGTCGGGCTCGGCGCGACGCTGCAGCGCGTGAATATCACACGCGTCGAGCACCGGACGTATTACGCCGAGTTGCACCTCGCGCGCGACGGCGAACTCTACCAGGTCGATGCCCGCCCGTCCGACAGCATCGCCATCGCCCTGCGCACCGCGTCGCCCATCTACGCCTCCGAGTCGCTGCTCCTCGACCCGCCTGACGAAGCGGACGATGACGACGACACCGTGGTCCCGCCGACCGAGTTGCCGCAGTCCACGGAGGAGATGAGCGCCGAGCAGCTCAAGCAGTACCTCGCCGGTCTGAGACCGGAGGACTTCGGCAAGTTCAACCCGTGAGCATGGTCCGTGGCGCGTGCGCCATGCTCCTCGCGATCGGAAGCGCGGCGGGGGCACAATCACCCACGGTGGTTCAGGGACGCGTGGTGCGCGTCACGACGCGGGGACCGATCGCACTCCCCGGTACCATGGTCACCCTGCACCGCATCGGGGCATCGTCCGCGGGGCCGGTGGATTCCGCGCGCGCCGATCGCTTCGGCCGGTATCGCTTCCGCGTGGCGTCGCCCGACACGCAGGCGATGTACCTGCCAACCACACGCCACGGCGGGCTCGCTTATTTCGCGTCGCCCGTTCGCGCGGGTGATCCGTCGGCCGACGGGGAGATCGAGGTCTTCGATACCACGTCGGCGCCCGTCCGCATTCGCGTCACCGGCCGGCATCTGGTCGTATCCGCGCCCGATGCGGACGGCAACCGGACGATCCTCGACGTATACGAACTGTCAAACGACACCGTGCTGACGCGACTCGGGTCCCCGGCGCAGCCATCGTTCGTGGCCGAGCTGCCGGAGCTGGCACGCGATGCGCGGGCCGCGCAGGGCGACTTCACGGGGGACGCGGTGGTGGCGGTGCCTGGCGGCCTGGGGGTCGTGGCGCCGATGTCGCCCGGCATTCGGCAGTTGGCCGTGAGCTACCTGCTTCCACCTCGCGCCTTCCCGCTTGGCGTCACCCTCAACGATACGGTCGCCGTGGTCGAGGTACTGCTGGAGGAGCCGGCCGCGCGTGCCGAGGGGGACAGCCTGGCCGCGCTCGGTGCGGTCTCCAGTGAGGGCCGCTCGTTCGTGCGCTTTCTGGGGCGGGATCTGCCGCGGGGGCGCCGTCTCGAGGTGCTCGTCCCCTCGGCCGCGGGGGGCGGCGTTGCGCGCTGGGGCTGGCTGGCCGCCCTCTCAGTCGCCGCGTTAGGCGCGATCGGGTGGTCGTTGCGTCGGCGTCCGGCGCCAGTGGTGGTGGCTGCGGCGCCGCCTCCACGGTCGCGCACCGACGAACTGCGGGGGGCGATCGCCGGCGTCGATGCCACGCTGGCCGACAGCGCCACCGCCGTCGCGTCGCACGCCGCACTCCGTGACTATCGAGCGGGGCTCCAGGCCGAACTCGATGCGGCGCTTGCCGGCGATCAGGATCGTCCATAGGTTCCCCTCAACAACTGAAACGTCGGACGGCGGAAACGGAAACCGGTGCAATGCCGGTGCGGCCCCGCCACTGTAACGGGCATCTCGCCGTGTTCACGCGCCACTGGCCTCTGCGGTCGGGAAGGCGAACACGGTGCCCGAAGCCAGGAGACGACCTCCGTCCGAGCCACATGATCGATCTTCGGGGGAGGATCGCTGGGCGTGGCGACCTTCCGGTCGTCGACGACGCGTCCGCGGACATTCTCTCCACTCGGGAGCTGCAATGTCCGTTCTGTTTTTCCGGATCCTGTCCGTCACGTACGCGGCGCTGCTGCTGCTCGCGGCCGCGTGCGGGCGCGCGGAGTCGCTTCAGACGGATCGCCGGACGAGCGGCAGCCCGCAGCGCATAGTCTCGCTTGGGCCAAGCGGCACGGAGATCCTCGCGTCGCTCGGTGCGCTCGATCGGTTGGTCGGCCGATCCAGGTGGGACACGTGGCCGGAGACCGTGCGTCAGGTGCCCGACGTCGGCGACGCGATCCGACCGAGTCTGGAGCGCATCATCGCGCTTCGCCCGGACCTCGTGGTGCTGTATGCCGCGAGCGACAACGCCGCGTCGATCGACGGCCTGCAGCGCACCGGCATCAACGTGGTGGCGCTGCGCATCGACACCATCGACGACTACCTGCGAGCGGTCGACTCGCTGGGTGTGCTGGTGGGTGCGCGTTCCCGCGCCGATTCGCTGACCGCCACCATCCGTCGCGAACTCGATGCCGTGCGCCAGCGCGCGCGTCACACGCCGGCCCTGCGCGTGTTCATCCCCGTCTGGGACCAACCGCTCATGACCATTGGAGGCGGCAGCTACCTCTCTGAGCTGGTCCGCATCGCCGGCGGCGAAAACGTCTATGGCGAGTCACCGGCGCCGTCGCTCACCGTGTCGTTCGAGGATGTGGTGCGGCGCGACCCCGACGTCGTGCTGGCCAGCCCGGTGAGCGCGTTGCGATGGCGCGCGGAGCCAGGGTGGAAAGGCCTGCGCGCCGTGCGCGAGGGACGGGTGCTCGGCTTTGATACGACGCTCGTCTCGCAGCCCTCGTCGAGGCTTGGTGCCGCCGCCGCATCGCTGGCCGACCTGTTGGCGAAGGTGAGGCGCTGAGATGCGCGCGGGATCGCTGGTTGGCCTGATCGTGGTGCTGGTCGTCGCCGCGCTCGCGAGCGTGTCGTTCGGTGCCGTGGCGATCGCTCCGGCCGACGTGTGGGCGGCGCTGCGCGGCGAGGGCGCCGCGGCCACGCTCACCATTGTCCGCGACCTCCGTCTGCCACGAACCGCGTTAGGCATCCTGGTCGGCGCCGCGCTCGGGGCCAGCGGCACGGCCATGCAGTCGTCGCTCCGGAATGGACTTGCCGAGCCCTATCTGCTCGGCGTGTCCGGGGGGGCCGCCGTCGGTGCGGTGCTTGCCGTGGGCCTTGGGGTGCAAGGCACGGGCGGACTGGCCGCCTTCGCGTTCCTCGGCGCGCTGGCAGCGATCGTGGTGGTGCTCGGCCTCGGGCGCGACCGGTACGGCGCGCGGCATCCGGCGACGCTGCTCATGGCCGGCGTGGTCACTGGTGCGTTCGCCAACGCGGTGATCATGGTGGTGCTCGCCCAGAGCACACCGACCGCGCAGCGCAACGCCCTGTGGTGGATGATGGGATCGATCGCTGCGGCGCGTTGGGCCGACGTGGCGTGGCTGGGTGCAGCCGTCGTGGGGCTCGGTGGCTGCCTCGTGCACTACGCGCGTGAGCTCGATGTGCTCGCGCTGGGCCCGGAGACGGCGGCCTCCCTTGGGGTGACGCCCGAGCGGGCGGCCGTGCGGTTCTTCGTGCTTGCCTCACTGCTGGCCGCGGCGACGGTCGCCGCCTCGGGTCTGGTCGGCTTTGTCGGCCTGATCGTTCCGCACGTGGCGCGCGGGCTTGTGGGCGTCGGAAGCAGCCGACGGACCATCGTGGTGGCCGCGGCCGCTGGCGGCGCGCTGGTGCTCGTGGCCGACCTGGCCGCACGCACGGCACGTGCGCCCACCGAGTTGCCCCTGGGCGCGATCACGGCGCTGCTCGGCGTGCCGTTCTTCCTGCGTCAGCTGCGGAGCGCGCGATGATCGAGGCGCGCGAGCTCCGCGTGCGATACCCGGGCAGCGACACCGATGCGTTGCACGGCGTCTCGCTGATCGCGGAACCCGGTGTGCTCACGGCGATCGTGGGGCCTAACGGGTCCGGCAAGAGCACGTTGGTGCGTGCGCTGCTCGGGCGCGTTCCGCTCGCGGCCGGAGACCTGCGGGTTGCCGGCACGCGGGTGGCCGGTGGTGCCGCCCGGGATCTCGCGCGGCTTCTGGCCGTGGTCGTGCAGCGCGAGGAGCCGGCGTTTCCGCTCCTCGTGAACGACTACGTCGCCCTCGGCCGCCATCCCTGGCGCGATGCGTGGCAGGGCGCCGATGCCGCGGACGGCGCCTGGGTGCTGGCGGCCATGGAGCAGGCCGATGTCATCGCGCTGAGGGACCGCCGGACCGACACCCTCTCCGGCGGCGAGTGGCAGCGTGTCCGCGTGGCGCGCGCCCTGGCGCAGGACACGCCGGTCGTGGTGTTCGATGAGCCCACGACGTTCCTCGACGTGGCCCACGAGATGGCCTGCTTCGAGTTGCTCGACGCGCTCGCGGCGCGCGGCCGCACCGTGCTCGTGGTGAGTCACCAGCTCAATCTCGTGGCGCGCTTTGCCCGCCGCGTCGGCCTGCTCTCGTCAGGCACCCTCGCGGCATTCGGTGATCCCTCCGACGTCATGCGGGGCGAAGTGCTCGAACGCGTTTATCAGTGGCCCCTGGTCGTGAGTCGCGACCCGGCGGTTGGCTCTCCCATGCTCGTGCCGCTTCGGCGGCATCGCTGACGTCTCCCACTCTTTCCCGACATGCTCCGAACGCTCGCATTCCGTCTTGCCCCGCTGGCCATCATCGCCACCACGGTCGGGGCCCAGGCCACCGGCGACACCACCGCACTGCCTCGCCTCGTGATCACCGCCGACCGCGTGCCTGTCCCGCTCTCACGGGTCACCGCCACCGTCAGTGTCCTGGATGGCGCCGCCCTCCGCGCCGCCGGCGTCACCCACGTGATCGACGCATTGCGTCGCGTGCCGGGGGTCGCTGTCGCCCGCAGTGGGTCGTTTGGGGCACAGACCAGCCTCTTTACCAGGGGGGGCGAAAGCGACTACACGAAGATTCTGGTCGACGGCGTGCCCATGAACGACCCGGGTGGTGCCGTGGACCTTGGTGCCCTCACACTCGACGATGTGGAACGGATCGAAGTCGTGCGCGGACCGGCAAGCGTGGTGCATGGAAGTGATGCCGTGAGCGGCGTCGTGCAGATTGTCACGCGGCGGGCCGGCGCGCGGCGCGCGGCGCACGTGGCGGCCGGCGGCGGGAGCTACGGCGGCCGCACGATGGATGCGTCGCTCTCGGGAACCGCTGGTCTCGTGGGGGGCGCCGCGTCGCTCGCCCGTCACACGAGCGATGGCATCCTGCCGCTCAACAACGCCTACCGGAACACCGTCGCCGGTGGACGTGTCACGCTGGATGGGCCCATCCCCGCGTCGATCGCCGTGCGTCATGTGGACAACAGCTATGCGTATCCCACGGACGGCGCGGGCCGCGTGGTGGATCGCAATGCGTCGCGCGCCGATCGTCGAACGTCCGTCGCTGTGGACGCCGAGCGTGCACTGGGGCAGGGCACGACGGCGCGGCTGACCGCCGGCTGGCTCGACGACGCCGGTCGCACCAACGACGCAGCGGACGGACCGGCCGATACGCTTGGTTTGCACGCCTACCAGAGCCACGGCTCGATGCGCCGTCGCCATGTGGCCGCCACCGTGCAATGGGAACCACGCACGCAGCACGCCGTTATTCTCGGCACGGAATGGGCGTCCGAGCACCAGCGACTGTCCGACTCCTCGAACTACGCGGTCGAGGCGTCACGGTTCGATGCCAACCGGATCACGCGCGCCGCATTCGCGCAGGTCATGGGTCACGGTGAGCGTGGCTCGTATACGCTCGGCGGGCGCATCGACCGGAACGATGTGTACGGAACCTTTCGGACGCTGCGCGCCAGCGCGGCGCTGGCGCTGCCTGCGCACGCTCGGTTGCGCGTGGCCGCGGGAACGGCCTTCAAGGCGCCAACCTTCTTCGAGCAGTTCAACACCGCCTTCTCCGTCGGCAACGCCGCGTTGGTGCCCGAACGCAGTACCAGCTGGGACGCCGGCCTCGAACGCCGCGGTGAGCGGCTCAGCGTCGGCGCCACGTATTTCGCCCAGCGATTTCGTGACCTGATCCAGTACACGTTCACGTCATCAACCGACCCCTCGTACTTCAACGTGGCTGCGGCGAGCGCGAGCGGACTGGAGCTCGAAGGTTCGTACCAGGTGTCGGCCACCGCGCGAGTCCGCGCGGGAGCGACGTTCCTCAGGACGCGCGTCGACGACGCCGGCTTTGACGAAGGTGCCGGTGCCTTGTTCGTGCATGGCGCTCGATTGCTGCGGCGCCCGTCGCAGACCGTGACCCTTGGGGCGTCCGGGCGCGCCGGATCGCGGACCGACCTCGACGTGCAGGTCGTGCGCGTGGGTACGCGCGACGACCGGGACTTCAGCGGGTTCCCCGCGGTTCCGGTGGAGCTTTCGGCCTACACGCGGGTTGACCTGGGTGCGCAGGTCCGAATCACGCCACTCACGGCGCCGGCAACCCTGCGGCTCATCGTGAGGGCCGACAACCTGTTCGGCACGGCGTACCGGGAGGTCGCGAACTTTGACGCACCGCGCCGCGTGCTCTTTGCTGGACTCCGCGCCGAGTGGCGCTGAGCGCGCACTATCTTGAGGCATGCCCGCGCAGGTCACCGACGCCATCGTCCTTCACGCATTCGACTACCTCGAGACGTCGCGCATCCTGCGCCTCGTCACGAGGGAGTCCGGCGTGCAATCAGTGCTTGCCCGTGGCGCGCGCCGCTCGGTGCGCCGCTTTGGGGCCGCACTCGACCTGTTCGTCAGTGGAACCGCGGAGCTGCAGGTTCGTCAGGGTCGTGACCTGCAGCAGCTCACCGCGTTCGATGTCACCAATGCGCGCAGCGCCTTGTCGCTGGATCTCGATCGGTTCACCAGCGCCTCGATGCTCTGCGAACTCGCCTTGCGATGTTCCGCGGGCGATGACCAGGGAGGCCTCTTCGAAGCCCTCTCGGATGCGCTGGATGTTGTGGCCCGCTCGGAGGGCTCCGGGGCACGCGAGGCCGGCCTCGGCGCGGCGTGGCGTGTGACCGCTGCACTCGGGTTCGCACCAGCGGTCGACCAATGTGCCCGGTGTCATCAGGCAATCGATCCGGAGGCTGCGGCACTTTTCAGTCACGCGGTCGGCGGGGCCGCCTGTGCGACGTGCGCGACGCAGGTTCGTCTCGGCCGACAACTCCCCGGCGACGCTCGACGTGCCCTGCGCCAATGGCTGGTGGGAGGGGAGGTTGCCCTTGGCAGCGACGCCTCGCGCCGGGCCCACGTCCGGTTGCTGCGCGAATTCGTCATGCACCACGTAGCAGAAGGGGCGGAGCTACGGGCGTTCCGCGCGTGGGAGGCGCGGTTCGCGTGAGCGCGCAACCCGTCACGTGATCGTCGGCACCGCCGGGCACATCGACCACGGCAAGACGGCGCTCGTCCACGCGCTCACGGGCGTCGACACGGATCGACTCCCCGAAGAGAAGCGGCGCGGCATCACCATCGAACTTGGTTTCGCTCCGCTCGAACTCCCCGGCATCGGCACCGTCGGCATCGTTGATGTGCCTGGGCACGAGGCGTTCGTTCGCGCCATGGTCGCCGGCGCTACCGGCATGGACCTGGGGCTGCTGATCGTCGCCGCCGATGAGGGCGTGATGCCGCAGACCCGAGAGCACCTCAGGATCCTCACGTTGCTCGATGTGCGCACCGGGGTCGTCGTGCTCACCAAGTGCGACCTCGTCGAACGTGACTGGATCGATCTCGTCCGGGAGGAGTTGCGAGACCTCGTGGCCGGCACGCCGCTCGATGGCGCTCCGATCGAAGAGACCTCTGCACGCACCGGTCAGGGGATCCCCGAACTGAAAGCGACGATCGCGAGGCAGCTCGCTCGCGTGAGTACGCGCGCCCATGACGACGTCTTTCGCCTCCCGGTGGATCGGGCGTTCTCCGTCAAGGGCACCGGCACCGTCGTCACAGGCACGGTGTGGAGCGGGCGGATCGCCGTTGGCGACGAGTTGCACCTCTTCCCGGCTGGACGCGCGGTCCGAGTCCGCGGGATCCAGTCACACGGCAAGGTGGCTGAGCAGTCAACGCCAGGAGCGCGGACAGCCGTGGCGCTGGCCGCCGTCGACGTCAACGAGATTCCACGCGGCAGTGTGTTGGTCGGTTCCGACGCCTGGCAGCCGTCGAGCCGCTTCTTCGCCGAGGTGAGCCTCGAGGCCGGCGCCACGCCGTTTCGCGCGCGTGAATGGCTTCGCCTTCACGTCGCGACCTCCGAAGTCTCAGCCCGAGTCGTGCCGGTTGCTGATGTCGTGGCGAGTGGGGGAGGCGCGGTGGCCCGCATCGTTCCCGAGTCGCCTTTGGTCCTGCGCGCCGGAGACCGCTTCGTGCTTCGTCGAAGTCAGGAGCTGGGAACGATCGGAGGGGGTCGAGTCATCGACCCGGCTCCGATGAGGACGCGGCGGCCGACGCAGGGCTGGAGGGACGATGCGATGGAGCGGCTCGCCGCCGTGGTTCGGGATGCTGGGCCTGGCGGACTGGCGGAACCGGCCGTGAGCATCCGGGTGGGCGCTGACGCCCCGAGCAGAAAAGCGCTGGAATCCCCCGTGAGCCCTGTGGTGAAGATCGATGGGAGGATCTACCTCAAGGAGTCTGTCACGAGTGCTGAGGAACGTATTGAGCAGCAGGTACTTGCACATCACCACCTGAGCCCGACCGACGAGGGAATCTCCGTGGCGAAGCTTCGGGCGGATCTGGGATCGCAGGGCGCGATGGTCGATGCCTTGCTTGCTCGGATGGCAACCCGAAAGCGCGTCCAGGTTGTCTCAGGAGTGGTGAAGCGGCGGGGCTGGAGCCCCGAGGTCTCGGGAGCGGCTGAGGCGGAGAAGGCTTGGCTGGTGGAGCGACTGGGTGCGGCGGGAATGGAACCGCCATCGGTCTCGGAACTTCGAACCGAACGGAACCGTGACCCCTTGCCCCTGTTGAGGATTCTGGAAAAGGCATCCGCGGTGGTGGCCGTAGAGCCGGACCGGTACTACGAGGCGCAGGCGCTGGCCGCCGGCCTGAAGGTTCTGGCGCGGACAATGCGCAATGGGGGGGTGTACACCCCTTCGATGCTGCGGGAGGTGCTCGGGGTGTCGCGCAAGTTTCTCATGCCGTTGCTGGAGTACTGTGACCGGCGTCGTATCACGGAACGGCGTGGAGATGGCAGGGTATGGCTGGTGGGTGGGAGTGGTGGGGACGAGGCGTAGGCGGTGCAATTGCTTGACACGTTTTGGGCCAAATCCTATGTTCGCGCCACGGGCCCAAACATCAACCGGCAACAGGAGTTAGCACGCAACAGCATCCTTTGTCAGACTGGAGAAGCACATGAAGTCACGGTGGGCAGCACGGATCGTCGTGCTTGCTTGCATCGGGTTCCTTCCACGAGTCATCGAGGCACAGGCTGGGCAGCGGTCACGAACTGATGCGGTTACCGGGTCGTCGCTAGGACAGAACTATCCGAATCCGGTCAGCACGGAGACCACGATCCCCTTCGCGATTGGAGGGGCGCCTGAATGTGCCGACCCCTCCCGGCGATACCGGGTGACGCTGCGGGTGTACAACATGCTCACGCAGCAGATCGCGACAGCAGTCCTCGCGACGGGGTCGTCGGGTGCAGGAGGAGGTGAGCCCGTGCGGGAGCTGACGCTCAGTTGTGGTCAGTACACCGCGGTGTGGGATGGCAAGCATGCAAACTCGGGGCGCGATGCGTCGTCCGGGATCTACCTGTACCGGCTCGAGGTCGACGGTCGAGTCATGATCGGCAAGATGACGGTGATCCGCTGAGCGATCATCGGCGGGCGCGCCCGGGCACCTGGTGTCCGGGCGCTTTCGTTTGCGCGATGATCCCGCCACCTTGGACGGCGTGACTGTCAGCGCGACATCACCGGACTGCGTGGAGAGCGATCGGACGGCGCCGGATCGGCAGGAACGTCAAGCATCGGACCTGCGAGAGCACGGGGACGATCCGCGTAACTCGACACACGGCGCTCGGACGCGGACCGCTGCCCCCGGGGTGACCTGACTCCTGACACCACCAGCTTCCGTCGGCCCTCGACCACGCACGCTCCACCCAGCCGCCGTCTTTCGCTCAACTTGCGATGATCAATCCGGATCGCCTGACCGTCAAATCCACCGAGGCGCTCAACGAAGCGCTGGCTCTGGCACGCAAGCAGGGCAACCCGCTCGTCTACGACCTGCACCTGCTGCACGCGCTGCTTGGCCAGGACGAAGGCATCGTGGTGCCGGTGCTGCAGAAGGTCGGGGTCAACGTCGCGCAACTCCGCGAGGCCGTGGTGCGCGAGATGGCGCGCTATCCCAAACAGTCGGAAGCGTCGCCTTCGCTGTCGCGCGAGATGAATCAGGTGGTCGATCGCGCCGAGGAGGAGGCGAAGCAGCTCGGTGACGACTTCATTTCGACCGAACACCTTCTGCTCGCGCTGGCCGACACGCGAGGAACGGAGAGCAAGGCGCTGTTCGCGTCTCTTGGCACGTCGCGGACCGAACTGCTCGAAGCGCTGACGGCGGTTCGCGGATCGCACCGGGTGACCGACACCACGCCGGAAGACAAGTACCAGGCGCTGCAGCGTTTCACGCGCGACCTCACCGAGGCTGCGCGTAAGGGCAAGCTGGACCCGGTCATCGGTCGCGACGAGGAGATCCGTCGCGTCATGCAGGTGCTTTCGCGGCGCACCAAGAACAACCCGGTGCTCATCGGTGAGCCCGGCGTCGGCAAGACCGCCATCGCCGAAGGGCTCGCGCAGCGCATCGTCAACGGTGATGTGCCTGAGAGCCTCAAGAACAAGCGCCTGATCGCGCTGGACCTCGGCGCCCTCATTGCCGGGGCCAAGTTCCGCGGCGAGTTCGAGGAGCGGCTCAAGGCCGTGCTCAAGGAGATCACCGACTCGCAGGGCCTGTTCATCACCTTCATCGACGAGATGCACACGCTGGTCGGCGCGGGGAAGGCCGAGGGATCGATGGACGCCGGGAACATGCTGAAGCCGATGCTCGCCCGCGGGGAACTGCGCGTCGTTGGGGCGACCACGCTCGACGAGTACCGCAAGCACGTGGAGAAGGATCCGGCGCTCGAGCGACGCTTCCAGCCCGTCTTCGTGGGAGAGCCGACCGTCGAAAACAGCATCGCGATCCTGCGCGGGCTCAAGGAACGCTATGAAGCGCACCACGGCGTTCGCATCACCGATGGAGCCATCGTGGCGGCCGCCACGCTGTCGAACCGCTACATCGGCGACCGCTTTCTTCCCGACAAGGCCATCGACCTCGTCGATGAAGCGGCCTCGCGTCTCCGCATCGAGATCGATTCCATGCCGCAGGAGATCGACGAGGTCGAGCGCCACATCGTGCAGCTGGAGATCGAGCGCCAGGCCCTGACCAAGGAGAAGGACGCCGCCGCGGTCGAGCGACGCAGTGCGCTCGAGCGGGAGCTGGCCGAAGAGAAGGAACGCTCGGCGGGCATGAAGGCCCAGTGGCAACGCGAGAAGGAGACGCTGGGCGCGGTGGGCACCATCAAGCAGCAGGTCGAGGACGCGCGGGTGGCCGCCGAGCAGGCCACGCGGAGCGGGGACCTGGGTCGCGCGGCGGAGATCCAGTACGGCACCATTCCGCAGCTCGAGGCCAAACTCAGGGAAACCGAGAGCCACCTCGCGTCGCGCCAGGATGGCGGCCGGCGGTTCCTCAAGGAGGAGGTCACCGCCGACGACATCGCCGAAGTGGTGTCGCGGTGGACCGGCATTCCTGTCACGCGCATGCTGGAGAGCGAGCGCGAACGCCTCGCCAGACTCGAGGACGAACTCGCGCGCCGCGTCGTCGGACAGCGCGAGGCGGTGGAGGCGGTGTCCAACGCGGTGCGGCGGTCGCGCGCGGGACTGCAGGATCCCAACCGTCCGATCGGCTCATTCATCTTCCTGGGTCCCACTGGAGTGGGGAAGACCGAAACCGCCCGCGCCCTCGCGCAGTTCCTGTTTGACGACGAGCACGCGATGGTGCGCATCGACATGTCCGAGTACATGGAGAAGCACGCCGTCGCGCGCCTGATTGGCGCGCCGCCGGGCTATGTAGGCTACGAAGAGGGTGGGCAGCTGACCGAGGCCGTCCGCCGCCGACCGTACCAGGTCGTCCTGTTCGATGAAGTCGAGAAGGCCCATCCCGACGTGTTCAACCTGCTGTTGCAGATCCTCGACGAAGGTCGGCTCACCGACTCGCAGGGCCGCACCGTCGACTTCCGCAACGTCGTGATCATCATGACGTCGAACCTCGGATCGAGCTTCATCCTGGAACACGGCCAGGGCGACTGGGGGCTCGTCGAGACGCAGGTGCTGTCGGCCTTGCGGCAGCACTTCAAGCCGGAGTTCCTCAACCGTGTGGACGACGTGGTGATCTTCAGACCGTTAGGTCGCGCTGACATCGATCACATCGTCGACCTGCAGCTGGCCAGGCTCCGCGCCCTCCTCGCCGAGCGTCACATGACGCTCGACCTCTCGGACGAGGCCAGGACCGCCGTCGCCGACGCCGGGTTCGACCCGGCATTCGGCGCTCGGCCCCTCAAGCGGGCCATCCAGCGCATGATCCAGAACCCGTTGGCGCTCGCGATCCTCGAGGGCAAGTTCGCCGACGGCGATCACGTGCTCGCCACCGTGGCCAGCGACGACGTGCTGCAGTTCGAACGGGTCGAGCGCGGCGCGGCAGCCGACGTGGCGTGACGGAGTGCGTCGCGTGAGGGGAGACGAGTGCGACGCGTGGATGGACGCGGCGCTCGATCTCGCGCGGGAGGCAGCGCAGCACGGCGACGTGCCCGTCGGCGCCGTGGTCGTCCATGACGGCGTGATCGTGGGGCGGGGAAGCAACCGGACTGTGCGAGACCAGGACCCCACGGCACACGCGGAGGTCATGGCTTTGCGCGCTGCGTCGCGCACGCTGGCCCGCTGGCGGCTGACCGGCTGCGCTCTGGTGGTGACGCTCGAGCCCTGCGCGATGTGCGCCGGAGCCACGCTCCTCGCTCGCGTCGACCACCTCGTCTTCGGTGCGTGGGATCCAAAGGCGGGCATGGTCGGCTCGGTCGAAGACGTCGTGAGGCACCCGCGTCTCAATCACCGGCCCGGCGTGCGCGGAGGAGTCCGCGAGGCGGAGTGCGCCGAGCTGTTGCGAGCCTTCTTCGAGGAACGTCGACGGCCGGCCTGATAGGGTGACGCGGGCGGTCGAACGGGCGTCCTACAGGCGTGATGCAGAGCCCACCGTCCGTGACGCCCTCCAGCGCCCCAACGATCAACGGCCTGCGAGGATGGTGGGGCGACCTGATGTTCGCCCCCGATGACCCGGCCCTCATCGACGCAGGGCATCGGGGCGAACTGCTCGTTGCCGGGGTTCGCTTCTGGACGCTGCTCGCCGTGCTGCTGTCGCCGGTCATCACGATCCTGCAGGCCCCGACCCGGAGCGAAAACGTCATTGCGCTCGTCGCTACAGGCGCAGGCCTCATCGTGGCAGGACTCACGCTTCGCGCGCTGCAGCTCGGGCAACGCATCCGCCATCTCGCCGTCGCGACCACCGTCTTCGACGTGTCGCTGGTCTCGCTGACGCAGTTTCTCTACCTCACGCAGGGGCTCGCCTCGGTTGCGGCCAACAGTCGCACCACGTTCGCCGCGTACTTCGTTGCGATCGGCAGCACCTGCCTTCGCTGGGATCCGCGCCTCTGCCTGATCTCCGGTGCGCTGGCCGTGGCACAGTACGGCCTCATCGTCGGCGGCGCGTTCTACACCTGGGACCCCACCGCGGAGAGCGTGGTGACGCACGGCCAACTCGTCCTCGGCCAGCAGGCGGGACGGATCGTCCTGCTGGCGGCGTTCACCATCCTGTGCCTCGCGATCATCCAGCAATCGAGGCGACTCCGATTTTCGTCGACGCACGACGCACTCACCCGACTCATGAACCGGGCATACTTCGAGGAGCGCCTGACCGACGAACTCTCACGCGCGAGCCGGCACGAGATTCCGGTCTGCGTGGCCGTTCTCGACGTTGATGCGTTCAAGAGCGTCAACGACACGCATGGACACGCGGGCGGCGACGCCGCACTGCGCGTGGTCGCCAGCGTGTTCCGTCGCTCGGTTCGGCGCACCGATCTCGTGTGCCGCGTCGGCGGCGACGAGTTCGCCATCGCGTTCCCCGAAACGCGGCTGGCGGAGGCCTTTGGCAAGCTCGAACAACTTCGTCACGACATCGAGTCACACACGATCGTCCTGTCGACCGGGGGCGAAATCCGGTTGACGGTGTCCGGCGGGCTCGCGGCTTCGCGTCTCGACGGGACGTCGTACAAGGAGATCGTCCACGCCGCCGACAAGCGCCTCCTCGAGGCCAAGCGCGCCGGTCGCAACCGCGTGCACACGTCGTCGTCCCATCGCGTGCTCAGTGGCGACTGGCGCGCTGTGGTCACGCACATCGGGGACGACGAGAGCTCGCCCACGCCAGGTCGGGGCCCATCAGCGCGAACGCGTTGACCAGCCTCTGTTTGCCCGGTTAGCTTACTCGGCTCTCAAGGACAGGTGTCCGAGTGGTTGAAGGAGCCGGTCTCGAAAACCGGTATACCGGTAACGGTATCGTGGGTTCGAATCCCACCCTGTCCGCTTGATCAGCACGGAAAGCGCCAGCAGGCAATAGGGGACGTGGGCGAGGTCGCGGCGCCGGGGCGGTAGACACTGACGCTTTACGTCGCGTCAACCTCCCGTGGTCGGAGCATCGGTGAATACACCCAGGGACAGGTGGCCGAGTGGCTTAAGGCGCACGCCTGGAAAGCGTGTGGTGGGGAAACTCACTCGCGGGTTCGAATCCCGCCCTGTCCGTCGTTTCGAGCGCCTCGGCATGCCGGGGCGCTTTGCATTCCGGGTACGAGCGGCTGCCTCCGGCATTCTGACCGTTACGAACCGCCGGAGCGTTGCGTGCGCGCGCACGCGAATCGCGACCCGTTGTTGACACGGTGCCACGATCAGGCCGTCAAACGACCTCGCCACGGGCATCTCGGGCACGTGATCCATGGCACAACCTCTGCTCCTTGAGGTGCTCGAGTGGGACTCGTGCGCCACCCGTCGCGCCGAAATTCCCAGGCCCGGTTCGCCGGACTGGCGCACGAACCCACTCGCCACTCTCTACGCCGTGAGAGCAGATTTGACGCGTCCTCGCCCCACGTCGCTGAACCCGGCACTCGTTCGTCTCTCGCGTATCGCGCTCTTCGTCGCGGCAGGAGATCTCCTGACCAAGGCGCTCGCGTCGGCGCTCTGGTCGTCACAGGCGCTGAACGTCACGAGCTGGCTGTCGCTTGCCGTGATGCAGAACTACGGTGGCGCGTTCGGTCTCTCCGCCGGTGCCTACACGTGGCAGCTGAATCTGGCGCTCACGCTGGCGGCGATCGTCTTCGTCATCCCCGTCACGCGGGATCTCGAGCGTGTTGATGCCGCCTCGCCGATCGCGCTCGGCCTGATCGTCGGCGGCGCACTGGGTAATCTGGTTTCGCTCCTCGCGCCGCCGGCCGGCGTCGGTGACTTCATTGCTGTGCACTGGAGCGCGACGCACGGGCTCGTGTTCAACGTTGCCGACCTCGCCGCGTATGCAGGACTCGCGATGATTCTGCGCACGGGATTCCGGATCGCGTCAGTGCTCGTTACCCAGGCGAGGGAGCGACCCGCCGACGCCCCCATCGGAAGCGCCTTCCAGGCGAACGCCGAGGCCCGGCGGCGCTTGCGTCGTCTTCGCATCGAACACACTCCCGAGCTCGTGGCCTCCGAGTGGGATCGGGTGGGCACTGCCGAGGTCATGCTCGCCGATGCGGCGCCGCTTGAACCCGAGGTCGAACTGCCGGCGCGGACCCGGCGCCGAACCGTCCTGCCGATCGAGGAGATTACGCCGCCGCGTCCACTGGGCGCGCAGTCCCGTCGGGTCGACTAGGTCGCGCGTCGGCAGGTTGTACCGGGCCGGCCAGGTGACACCCGCCGGGCTCGAGCGTCTCGTAAGGAAGGACCGGCAATTTCTTCCGGACGCGTGGGACTCGCATGGGCGTCACGATCGGCCGAAAACTCAGCCTGTTGTTCGTCGTTGCCCTGGCCCTGCTGGTGGGGGCAGGGCTGTTGTCATACGCGAACACCAGGGAGTTGGCGGCGACGACAGCGAGCCTGAACGATGGGCGCCGCGTCGCCGCACAGATTGCTCGGGCGGTGCAGGCGCTGTCGAGCGCCGAACGTGGCGGGGCGGCCTGGGTGGCCCGCGCCGACACGACGCTTCGTGGCCAGGCGTACGAGAACATTGCCATCGCGGAAACGGCAGCGCGCCAGCTTTCGGACTATGCGAAGGACTGGGGCGAGCTGCGGAGGCTCGTGGCGTCCATCGACTCGTCGGCGGCGGCTCTCCATCAGATCGCTGGGACACCGACATCGACGGCCAGCGAGGCGCTCATCGTGGCATCGCCACGCGTGCGCGCGACCCTGTCCCTCGCCGACGAGGTCCTCGCTCACCACGATCGGGATCTGACCGCACGCGCTTCGCACGCGGCTGGCGCGGCCCGGAGCGGAGACCTGCTGCTGCGCATCGCGCTCGGCGTATTGCTCGTCCTCGCCCCGGTGGCGTACCTGACCATGCACCGTGAGCTCAGCAGTCACCGCGCCGCGGAGGACGCACTGGTGCAGAGCGAGGCGCAGTTTCGCGCCGCCACCGACGGCAGCCTGGATGCCTTCTACGTGCTTCGCGCGCTGCATGACGCGCGCGGCGAGGTGCTCGACTTCGAGTTTGTCGACGTCAACCGTCGCGCCGAGACGCTGCTGGGCAAGCGGCGCGATGAGGTGGTGGGACAACGCCTCTGCGAGTTGATCCCCTCCAACCGGGTGAACGGCTTTCTCGACAAGTACGTGAGTGTCATGACCCATGGCACCGTGCTGGAGGAGGAGTTCGAGGTCACCACCCCTGACGTGCGCGCGGCCTGGATTCACCACCAGGTCGTTCCGCTGCGCGACGGCGTGGCGATCACCTCGCGCGATGTGACGGATCGCAAGCAGCAGGAGGAGGCCCTCCGGGCGCTGTCGCTCATTGACGAACTCACGGGGCTCTACAATCGCCGAGGGTTCCTCACGCTGGCGCAGCAGCAACTCAAGCTCGCGCGGCGCGGCCATCGCGAACTGCTCCTCTTGTTCGTCGACATGGATGACTTCAAGGAGATCAACGACACGTTTGGCCACGCCGAGGGCGACGAGGCGCTGCGCCGCACGGCGTCGATCCTGCGGAAGACCTTTCGGGACTCCGACATCATCGCGCGGCTCGGTGGCGACGAGTTCGTGGTGCTCGCGGCCGACATCGTGCACGGGACCGAAGACGTGATCGTTCAGCGCCTGCGCTCGGAATTGCGTGAGCGGAACGACCGGGATGGGTTCCCCTATCGCCTGTCCTTCAGCGTCGGTCTCGCGTCGTTCGATCCCGCGAGGCCGCCCTCAATCGAGGACCTGCTCTCGACGGCCGACGCGATGCTCTACGAGCAGAAGAAGCACAAGGGGCTGCCGGCAGGGCTGATCGCCTGAGGGGCGCACCGCTTCAATTCGGGCGGTCGTGCCTCCATATTTTGCTCCCGGAATGACCTCTTCCTCGACCGTCCTGAACGCACAGGCCGTGGCGCGCACCATTCGGCGCATGGCCGAAGAGGTCGTCGAACTGTTCGATGGCACCGACGACCTGGTCCTCGTCGGCATCCAGCGCCGCGGCGTACAGCTCGCCGACCGTCTGGCCGCGGTGATCGAATCCATCGAAGGGGTGCGCGTGCCGCGCGGCGCTCTCGACATCACGCTGTATCGCGACGACCTGCAGACGGTGGGGCCGCGCCCGGTCGTGGGCAAGACGCACCTGCCCTGGGCGATCGACGGCAAGCGACTCGTGATCGTGGACGACGTGCTCTACACCGGCCGCACCATCCGGGCGGCCCTGGATGAACTGGCCGATTTCGGTCGCCCGGCACGCATCGCGCTCGCGGTACTCGTCGATCGCGGCGGGCGCGAGCTGCCGATTCACGCCGATGTCGTGGGCAAGCGTCTCGACGTGGCACCGGGCAGTCGCGTCGACGTCATGGTGACGGAGCTGGACGGTCACGACGCGGTGGAACTCGTCGGAGGCGGAAAGGGGTGAGCGCCGCGCCGATCGGGAAGGATCTGCTCGGGCTCGAACACCTGAGTGCCGACCAGATTCGCCTCATTCTCGATACGGCCGAACCCTTCAAGGAGATCAGCCTCCGGGCGATCAAGAAGGTGCCGACGCTGCGCGGCATGACGATCGTCAACCTGTTCTTCGAGGCCTCCACCCGCACGCGCATCTCCTTCGAGTTCGCCGAGAAGCGCCTGTCGGCCGATACGGTGAACGTGGCATCATCGGGCTCGAGCGTGTCCAAGGGCGAGACCCTTGTGGACACGGCGCGCAACCTCGAAGCGATGAAGATCGACATGGTGGTGATGCGCCATGGCGCGTCCGGCGCGGCGAAGTTCCTGGCCGATCGCATCCGGTCGAACGTCATCAACGCCGGCGACGGGACACACGAACACCCGACGCAGGGCCTGCTCGACATCCTCACGCTCCGCGATCGATGGGGCTCGCTCGAAGGTCGCCGGGTGTGCATCTGCGGGGATGTGCTGCATTCGCGCGTCGCGCGGTCAAACATCTGGGGGCTGCGCAAACTTGGCGCCGAGGTCGCGGTCTGCGGGCCGCGATCCCTGCTGCCGAACGCCATCGACGAACTCGGCGTGACGGTGTTCGGTCGCATCGAGGAAGCAATTGAATGGGCCGAGGCGCTCAACATTCTCCGTTTGCAGCTGGAGCGGATGCAGGCTGGTTACATCCCGTCTCTGCGCGAGTACAATCGCGTGTTCGGTGTGACCCGCGAACGCCTCGAGCGCTCGCCCCGGGACCTGGTGATCATGCACCCCGGCCCGATGAACCGTGGCGTCGAGATCGATTCCGACGTTGCCGACGGACCGCACAGTGTCATCCTTGATCAGGTGACCAACGGCGTCGCGGTTCGCATGGCCGTCCTGTATCTCCTGGCCGGTGGCCGGCCTGAAGTCGCCGAGGCAGCCAAAGGCTGATCGTTCACTCTCATTTCTCTCCGACCCTTGCCAGATCCCATTGTCCTGCTGCGCGGCGGCCGCGTGCTCGATCCCTCCACCAACCTCGATCAGGTGGGCGACGTGCTCCTGCGCGAGGGGCGTATCGAGCACGCCGGGGCCTCGCTGGGTGAGGTGCGGCGGGACGG
This sequence comes from Gemmatimonadaceae bacterium, assembly GCA_020846935.1. Lineage (NCBI taxonomy): Bacteria > Pseudomonadati > Gemmatimonadota > Gemmatimonadia > Gemmatimonadales > Gemmatimonadaceae > Gemmatimonadaceae bacterium. The sequence continues at coordinate 68,813 of JADLCY010000013.1, read as the reverse complement.
TGATCTGATCGAGATCGACTGCACCGGCCGTGTAGTCTCACCGGGGTTCGTGGATGTGCACTGCCACTTGCGGGAACCCGGCCGCGAAGACGTCGAAACCATTGCCACGGGGGCGCGCGCCGCCGCGGCCGGAGGGTTCACGGCGGTGTGCGCGATGCCCAACACCGACCCCGTGACCGACAACCAGGCAGCGGTCGGCTTCATCATCCGCCAGGCGCAACGCGCCGACGCGGCGCGCGTCTACCCAATCGGCGCCATTTCACTCGGACAAAAGGGAGAGGCCCTCGCCGAGTTCGGCGAGATGATCGGCGCCGGTGCCGTGGCGGTGTCGGATGACGGCAAGCCGGTCGCGAGTGCACAGCTCATGCGCTCGGCGCTGGAGTACGCGCGCGCCTTCAACATTCCGGTGGCCGATCACTGCGAAGAGCCGACGCTCGCCCACGGTGGCGCGATGAACGAAGGTCTCGTGTCGGCGCGACTCGGCCTCAAGGGGATTCCGGCCGAAGCCGAGGAGATCATGGCGATCCGCGACATCCTGCTCGCCCGTCGCACCGGTGGTCACGTGCATCTCTGTCACATGTCCACCAAGGGCTCGGTCGAGCTGATTCGGTGGGGCAAGGATCGTGGGATCCGGGTCACCGCCGAGGTCTGTCCGCACCACATTTCGCTGACCGAAGACGCGGTCGAGGGGTACAACACCAACGCGAAGATGAACCCGCCACTCCGGACCGCGGAGGACGTCGCCGCGCTCCAGGAAGCCGTGAAGGACGGGACGATCGACCTGGTGGCCACCGACCACGCGCCGCACCACTACGACGAAAAGGAGCGCGAGTTCGCCGATGCCCCGAACGGGATCGTTGGTCTGGAAACAGCGCTCGCCGTGCTCGTCACACACCTCGTCGAGCCCGGGATCATCGGCTACGGGACGCTCGTGGATCGCATGTCGTGCACCCCCGCGCGCACGTTCAACCTCCCGGGGGGGACGCTCCGAAAGGGAAGTGTGGCGGACGTCACAGTGTTCGACCCGCTGAGGCGCTGGACCGTCGAGCCCTCGGCATTCCTCACCAAGGGCCGCAACAGCCCCTATGCCGGGATGCAGCTGACCGGTCGCGCGGCGTGTACCATTGTCGGTGGCCGGATCGTCTACCGGCAGAGCGAGTAGGCAGGATGTTGCGCGGCGGGCCCGCTCTTCGGCGCGAGATCGTCCAGGTGTGCAAGCGCCTGTACGATCGCGGGCTGATCGCCGGGCCCGACGGCAATGTGTCGGTACGGGTGGCGGCGGATCGCATCCTGGTCACGCCGGCCGGGATGTCGAAGGTGGACATCACCGGTGAGGACCTGGTCGAACTTTCGCTCAGCGGAACACATGTTCGGGGATCGCGGAGGGCCTCGTCGGAAGTGCAGATGCATTTGCGGATTTACCAGCGGCGCCCCGATGTCCATGCCGTTGTCCACGCCCACCCCCCGCTGGCTACGGGGTTCGCAGTCGCCGGCGAATCGTTCGACACCTGCGTACTGCCGGAAATGATCTTTCAGGTGGGATGGGTACCCCTCGTTCCCTATGAGACTCCCGGCACACCCCAACTTGCGGATGCATTCGAGCCTTACCTGGCGAGCCATGACGCGTTTCTCATGGCCAACCATGGGGCCACGACCGTGGGTCCGACCTTGATGATGGCCCACCAGCGCATGGAAAGCCTGGAGCACAGCGCCAGGATCCTGCTCACCGCGCGGATGCTTGGCCGCGTCAACACCCTGTCGGGGCCACAGGTCGAAGCGCTGATTGACGCACGGCGCCGTGCCCTCCCTGACAGTCCTTTTTCCGGTTGTCCCCCACGCGCCCGCGGGCGGAGTGACGCATGACGAATCCCACCGAAGGATCCATGGAGGGCCTGCACGAGCTCCTCGCGGAGCGCGGTCGCTACGAGGGCTGGCTGCATCAGCTCGAAGAGCGTCGGGCCACGACCCCGCTGCACGTGCTCGAACGGGTTCGCGCGGACTACACCGCGCGCCTGGATCACGTGACGACGCAGCTGCGCGGTCGCGCGGTGGACCTCGAGGCGAGCGTCGCTTCGCTCCGCTCGCGGCTGTCCGCGCTGGCCAGTGAAGAAGAGGCGCGGCGCGACGAGCGCGCCGAGACCGAGCTACGTGCGTCGGTCGGCGAGTTTCCACCTGACCAGGCGCGCACCACGATCGAGCAATGTGACGCGGCAATCGCGAGCCTCGCGGCCCAGCGCGATGCCCTGGGTGGCGAGCTCGCAAAGCTCCAACAGGTGCTCGTCCTCGTGGTGCAGGCGCCCGCGCCCATGCCGGAGCCGGTCGCTGCACCGGCTCCCGACGTTGAGCCGTCGCGCGACACCGCATCGGTACTCGAGTCCATCACGGCGCTCGCGCCCGATGTGGTACCAGAGGCGCCGATGGAGGTGCCTGCCGTCGCGCAACCGACCAACGCGTCAGCGGTGGCCGAGCTCGAGTTCCTTCGGTCCGTGGTGTCGACGCAGGACGCGGGGGTTGCCGCGGCCGAGGCAGGGAGCGAGTTGGTTCCGCCTCCGGTCCTGACCGCTCCGAGGCGCGGCGCGACGCCCATGAGCAGCGGCACCCTGTCGGGCCTTCGTGACCCGCTTCGCGCGGTGCAGGGTGACGGATCGATCACGCCGACGAACATGCCGTCGTTCCTCAAGGACATGCCCACCGAACAGGTCAAGACGCTCAAGTGCCAGGAGTGCGGCACGATGAACTTCCCGACCGAGTGGTACTGCGAGCGCTGCGGTGGCGAGTTGGCGGCGATGTAACGCGCCGTCAGGATCGGGGAAACACAAGGGCGAGCCGAAGTGGCTCGCCCTCTGCGTTTGTCCTCGGCGTGGATGACGTCCGCGCGGATGTGCAACAGGAGGCGCACCCGTACCTCTCACCCTTCGATCGGGGCACCGGGTGGAACGCCATGCACTCCCGTGAAACGCGAAGGGCGGAGCCACCGAAGCGGTCCGCCCGACGTGTGCTGGAAAAACTGGGAGGAGTTAGTTTCCAGCCGTGGCAAGCCGGCTCTTCTGTCGAGCCGCGTTGTTGCGATGGATCAGTCCCTTGCGAGCCGCACGATCAAGCAACTTGACGGCCGCGAGCTTGTCGGCCGGTGTGGCGGCGGTGGTGCTGGCCTTCTTGAGCGCGGTCCTGAGGGAAGAGCGCTGCGCCCGATTGCGGGCGTTAGCCGCCCGCGACTTGCGCATGTTCTTTTTGCCCGACGCGATATTTGGCACGGAACTGAAAGGCTGGTCGTTTGGGAAGTGCGGATCAGAGGAAAAATACTACCGGCCGAAATCGTCCATGTCAAGCAATGACACGGTTTTGACTCCGGTTTCGGGGCCTGCTAGCTTGCCGCCGGTTCGCACGCCGGGTGCGATCATCACTCCCCAGAGGCAAGGTCCGGTTGGGTCGAGTCGAACTGTTCCTCCTCATCGCGCCGGCGCTGCTGTTTTCCATGGTAGCGCACGAATACGCCCACGGATACGCCGCCCTCAGGCAAGGCGATCCCACGGCGTACCAGCTCGGACGCCTGACCTGGAATCCGGTCAAGCACATCGATCCCTTCATGACCATCCTCCTCCCCATTCTCACGTTCTTCGGGGGAGGGTTCCTCTTTGGCGGCGCCAAGCCGGTCCCGGTCGTCCCGCGCAACTATCGCAACTACCGCAAGGGCGACATCATCGTATCGATGGCCGGGATCGTCACAAACCTGATCCTGTTCGTCGTCCTCGTGGGCCTGTTCGCCGTCCTGGGACTCCTCGGCCGGGCCCTGCCCGCGGCCAACGACACGCTCGCCATCCTGCAGGTCATGACCGTGTTCGGCATCCGGTTCAACCTGATGCTGGCCATGTTCAACCTGCTGCCCATTCCGCCGCTCGACGGATCGCACGTGATGAAGTACATCCTGCCGCCGGCCTGGGCGCTCCGCTACCAGCAGTTGGGGATGTACGGGATCCTCATCCTCGTGTTCTTCATGGCGACCGGCGTCGGTCGCGGGCTCCTCAGCGCCTGGATGGCGCCCGCCTTTGCGATGGAGGTGAACGCCATGCGCCTGGTGAGCCGCTTCTTCCTCACGAGCCCGTTCACCGAGTCTCTCCTGCGATGACGCCGCCCTGGGCCGACGAGGCCGCGCCTTTCGTCGTCGAGCTCACGCAGTTCTCGGGGCCGCTCGACCTGCTGCTTTCGCTGATCCGCGACGAGCGCGTCGACATCTACGACATCCCGGTCTCCCGCATCGCCGATCAGTTCCTGGCCCGTATCGCGTCGCTCGAGCTCGACCAGGCCGCCGACTACCTCGAGATGGCCGCGCGCCTGGTGCGCATCAAGGCGCAGTTGCTGTTGCCGCGCAAGGATGGTGACGACGCGTGGGAGGATCCCCGTGCGGACCTCGTCCGGCGCCTGCTCGAGTACCAGCAGATGCGCGAAGTGGTCGACGTCCTCGAGCGCCTGGCCGAGGATCGTCGTTCGCGCTTTTCTCGCTCCTACTTTCCGCCATCCTCGGTGGAGCCGGCGCCGGCCCCGCTGGCGCTCTCCCTCGTTGAGCTGCTGACCGCCGTCGATCGGGTGTTGCGGGTGGTGCGCGATCCGGCGATGCACGACGTCATTCCGCGCGCGCTGGACGTGGACGGCGCGATCGCCACGATACGCGGTGTGCTCGAACTCAAGGCACAGTTTCGCTGGCGTGACGTCGTCCGGTCCGGCGCCGAGCGGTGGGAGATTCTCTCGGCGCTGCTCGCCCTTCTCGAACTGGCACGCCGCGGGGAGCTTCGGCTCGCGCAGGCGTCGCCCTTTGCCAACGTCCACATCCGTCGTGAGTCCCCTAGCGAAGCTGCTTGAGGCCGCGCTGTTCTCCAGCGCGCGGCCCGTTCCGGTCGAAGAGCTGGCCTCCCTCGACCCCGAGGCGTCGCCTGCCGCCGTGCGCGCCGCGCTCGACGAATTGCGTGAAGCGTACGACGTCAACGGCCACGGCATCGAGCTGGTGGAGCTGGGCGAGGGCTATCAGGTGCTCACACGTCCGGAGTACACCGAGGCCATCGAGCGCGCCCAGCTCGCGGCGCGCCCGCACCGACTCTCAGCCGCGTCGCTCGAGACCCTGGCGATCATCGCCTACCGTCAGCCGATCGGCCGCGCCGAGATCGAGGAGATCCGGGGCGTGAACGTCGGAGGCGTGCTCAAGTCCCTGCACGAGCGCGGCCTGATCGACGTGATCGGTCGCGGTGAAGGGCTCGGTCGCCCGCTCCTTTACGGCACCACGCCACTGTTCCTCGAACAGTTCGCCCTCCGTCACCTCGAGGAGTTGCCACGGGCCGACGAGCTCGCCGTGGCCCTGCGCGCCGAGCCCCGGGCGCTCTGATGGGCGAGACCATGCGGATCCAACGCGCCCTCGCGCGCGCTGGAGTCGCATCCCGACGCGGCGCCGAGGAACTCGTCGCCGCCGGACGCGTGATGGTCAACGGAGCAGTCGCGCGGACCGGCCAGTCCGTCGATCCCTCGCGGGATCGCATCGTCGTCGACGGCGCGCCGATCGAACCGGCGCCATCGGAGGCGAGCTGGTTCGTGCTGCACAAGCCGGCGGGCGTGGTCACGACACGGCGCGATCCCGAGGGGCGCCGCACGGTGTTCGATCTGGTGCCGAAGGTCCCGGGGCTCACCTACGTCGGTCGGCTCGACTACCTCACGGAAGGTGTGGTGCTGCTGACCACCGATGGCGAGGCAGCGCACCGCCTGACACACCCGAGTGCGCGCGTCGAGCGGGTGTACGTGGCCACGGTCCGCGGGAATGCGAAGGCCGCGATGGAGCAGGCACGCGCCGGGCTCGATCTCGACGACGGCCCGGTCAGGCCGGCGTGGGTCCAGGTGCGGCCGCTCGGCCAGCGGCGCTGGGCGTTCGAGATTGCGCTGCGCGAAGGCCGCAATCGCGAAGTGCGTCGCATCTGCGCCGCGTTAGGCCTCGAGGTGGAGCAGCTCGTGCGCACGCAGTTCGGGCCGGTCAAGCTCGGGAAGCTGGCGTCGGGGGTGTCACGTCCGCTGACACGTCGCGAGATTCTGGCCCTCGGGGACGCGTTCGACGAAGGGTGAGCGGGGAACCGCGACCTTCGCGAGGGGGTAGGGCGGTAGCGTGATGCGTGGCCCTCGGCCCCGGGGCCAGGGACTCGACGACTACGTGCGACGGAGCGCTTCGTGACGACAGCGGTAGCCAGCAGTACAGACATGGCCCTCGTGCAGGGGGTGACACGCGAAGTCGGAAAACGCGTGGTGGGTCAGGAGTACATGGTCGAGCGGCTGCTCATCTCGCTTCTCACCGGCGGACATGTGCTCCTCGAAGGTGTGCCGGGGCTCGCCAAGACCCTGACGGTGCGCACGCTGGCCGAGACGATCCACACGGCGTTCCAACGCATCCAGTTCACGCCGGATCTGCTCCCGGCCGACGTGCTTGGCACGCAGATCTTCGATCAGTCCACCGGGTCGTTCAGCGTCAAGCACGGCCCGATCTTCGCCAACATCGTGCTCGCCGACGAAATCAATCGCGCGCCGGCCAAGGTGCAGGCCGCGCTGCTCGAGGCGATGCAGGAGAAGCAGGTCACGCTTGGCGGCCAGACGTTCGTCCTCGAAGAACCGTTCCTCGTGCTCGCGACACAGAACCCGATCGAGCAGGAGGGGACCTACCCACTCCCCGAGGCGCAGGTGGACCGCTTCATGCTCAAGCTGCGGGTGGGCTATCCGTCGCGCGATGAAGAGAAGGAGATCATGCGGCGCATGGCAGGTGGCGAACCCATCCCCATCACGCCCGTGGCGCATCCAGCGGCGATCCTCGAGGCGCGCAAGCGGATCACCGAGCTGTACATGGACGACCGCATCGTCGACTACGTGGTCGACATCGTCCACGCCACGCGCGTGCCGGCGGAAGCGGGCCTGAAGGACCTGACTGGGTTGATCGAGTTTGGTGCCTCGCCCCGCGCGACGATCGCGCTCGCGCAGGCGTCGCGGGCCCATGCGTTCCTGCGCGGGCGGACGTACGTGACGCCTGACGACGTGAAGGCCATCGCGCCCGATGTGCTACGGCACCGGGTGCTGACGACCTATGAGGCCGAAGCCGAAGAGGTCACGAGCGATGAGATCGTGAAGCGCATCCTGGACACGGTCGAGGCGCCGTAGGTGCGGTTCTGGCGGCGGGCGGCGACGGCGAAGACGCCTGGCCGTGCCGGCTCGGGCACCTCGCCGAACGCGTTTTCGCACGAGTCGTTCACGCCCGCGGGTCGCTCGTCATCGGCGCTGGGGATCTCGCCGGATGTGCTGCGTCAGGTGAAGCGCATCGAGCTCCGCACGCGCCGGCTCGTGAACTCGCTGTTCTCCGGGGAGTACCGCTCGATCTTCAAGGGGCAGGGCATGGAGTTCGCCGAGGTGCGCGAGTATCAGCCCGGCGACGAAGTGCGGTCAATCGACTGGAACGTCACCGCGCGGATGCGGCGGCCGTTCGTGAAGCGCTACATCGAGGAGCGCGAACTCACGCTGGTCGTGGCGCTGGACGTCTCCGGCTCGGAGCAGTTTGGCACCGTGTCGCGTTTCAAGGCGGAGATGGCCACCGAACTGGCCGCGGTCCTCACGATGAGCGCGGTGCGCAACAACGACCGCGTGGGCGCGTTGTTGTTCACCGATCGCGTTGAGCACTTCGTGCCGCCGCGCAAGGGCCGGCGGCACGCGCTGCGAATCCTCCGCGACGTGCTCGTGCATCAACCGAGGGGAACCGGGACCGACATCGGGGCCGCGCTCGACTTTCTGCGCCAGCTGCTCCGGCAGCACACGATCGTGTTCCTGATCTCAGACCTTGCCGACGAGGCGATCGAACGGCCGCTCAAGCTGCTGGCCCAGCGACACGATGTGGTCGTGGTGCGTATCGAAGATCCCACGGAGTCCTCCCTGCCCGATCTCGGGCTCGCGCGGTTTGTGGACCCGGAGACGGGTGACCTGGTGGACGTCGACACAAGCGATCCGAAGGTACGCCGCGCCTTTGAGTCGGCCATGGTCGCCGATCGCGCGGCGGTGCGTCAGATGCTCCGCCGACTGGCCATCGACGAGATTCCGATATCGACGCGCGAGAGCTTCATCGAGCCGCTGCTGCGCTTCTTCAGGGCCCGCGAGCGGCGGGTGGCGCGCGGATGAGGCCCGCGGTTCTGATGTGCGCGCTCCTCGCGCCTGTTGTTGCCGCGGCCCAGGACGTGTCGATCCAGCGCGGGGTGGCCGTGCAGCCGGAATCGGTCACGGTGGGCGACCCATTCCACGTCACGATCCGGATCCGGGCACCCAGGGGCGCCGTGCTCGAGTTTCCCGACATGCCCGACTCCGCGGGCGGGGTGGAGGCGCTCGATCGGGTCAGCGTGACACCGGGGGCCGACACGACAGTGGTCGATCACACCGCGACCTACCGGTTGGTTGCCTGGGACGTGGGCCGGCTGCCGCTCCGTTTCGCCGACGTGCTCCTGCGCCTCGACGGACAGGAGCGTCGCATCGCCGTCGGTCGTGACCTTGCCATCGTGGTCACGAGCGTGCTGCCCGCGGACAGCGCGCTGCGCGTGCCGAAGCCCGTGCGGCCGGTGTTCGAGTTTGGCCCGCCATGGTGGTACTGGGTAGTCGTTGCCCTGATCGGGCTGGCCCTCGTCGGTCTCCTGTGGTGGTGGTGGCGACGACGAAAGCGGGCCCCCTCGATCGCGCGCGACCCCTACGACGACGCCCTCGCTGCCTTTGCGCACGTCGAATCGTTAGGCCTCGTTGCGGCCGGTGAGACCGGCCACTACCTGGCGCTCAACGCCGAGGTCGTTCGCGGGTATCTCGCGCGCGTCGTCCCGGTCGCCAGGGTCTCGTTGACGACCTCGGAGGTCGCGTGGGCGCTTCGTGGCGAGTCGCGGGTCTCGTTGCCCCGACTCGCGCGGGTGCTGCACGACATCGACCTCGTGAAGTTTGCCCGACTGCCGGTCACCGAGGCACGGGCGGTCGAACTCGCGGGTGAGTGCCGGGCCATCGTCACGTCGGTGCACGAGGCCCGGCAGGCAGCGACGGCGGCGAAGGCGGCATGACCACACGCGTCTTCGACTCGCTGCTGCTGGTTGCCGTGGCCGTATTCCTTGGCGCGTTGACGGGCTGGCTGGTGATCGGTGGACACGCACGCCGCCGGCGTCGATTGCTGGCACTCGCCGAGGCGCACCTGCTTCCCCGACTCGTTCCCCTGGATGCCGGTCGCGCCGGTGCGCGTGCGATTCGGCTCGGTCTCGTGGCCGTGTTCGGCGGGCTCGCGCTCGCCGGCCCGCGCTGGGGCGAGGAGCCCACCGCCATGCGAGGAGAAGGGGTCGACGTGGTCCTGGCGCTCGACGCGTCGCTGTCCATGATGGCGACCGACGAGCGCCCCAATCGTCTGGAGCGTATGAAGCAGGAGGTGCGCCGCTACCGCGACCTCTCGCGCGGCGATCGTGTCGCGCTCCTCGCCTTCGCCGGACGGAGCTACATCCTGACCCCGCTGACCGTGGATGAGGGTGCCATCGAGCTGTTCCTGGACAACCTCGACCCCTCGGTCGTGGGACAGGCCGGGAGCTCGCTCGCGCGCACGATCGCACAGGGCACGGACCTGTTGCTGGCCACGCGCACGGCATCGGATCGCGCGCTCGTGATCCTGAGCGATGGCGAGGCCTTCGAGCCCGCCGAGGATATTGCCCAGGCGGCGCAGCGCGCGAAGGACAACGGCGTGTACGTCGTGACGGTGGGCTTCGGCACGACCGAGGGCAGCACGATTCCGCTGGCTGGCGATCGTGGCGAGGTGAAGCGCGACGAGAACGGCGACGTCGTCATCTCGCGCTATCATCCCGAAACGCTGCGCGCGGTGGCCGAGGGAGCGCAGGGCACCTTCATTGATGCGGGAGCGACGGACAAGGCCGCGCGCATTCGCGGCGCTTTGCAGGGCCTCCGAACGTCCCAGCGTTCGCTGGCCGGTGGCACGAGTCGCACGCCGCGCTTCCAGTGGTTCCTGTGGCCGGCCTTGTTGCTGCTTGGGCTGGACTCGTGGATGCAGGTGAGGCGCCGGCGGCGAGCGGCCGCGCTCACGGGGGTCGCGGCCGGGGCGCTCGTGACGGCGTCGTGTTCACTCGCGAGCAACGTGCCGCGTGACGCCGCGCGCGAATTCAACGCCGGGCGGTACGCAGCCTCCAGCGCGCTGTACCGCCGGGCCATTGCGCGGGGCGACGCGAGGCCGTCGATGGCCTACAACTTTGGCACGGCCCTCGTGGCCGCGGATTCGACCCTCAACGGCATCGAAGCGCTGGAGCGCGTGCGAACCAGCGACAACGCGGAGCTGCGCTTTCGGGCCTTGTTCAACAGTGGGCTCGCACACCTCAAGCGCGGGCTGGCCGCGGAGGCCCTGCAGGATTCGTCGGCGCGAGCATCATTTTCGGCCGCCGTGGCGACCTACAAGGAGGCGTTGCTCCTTCGGTCGTCGGATGTCGACGCCAAGTGGAACTACGAACTGGCCCTGCGCAAGGAGGATCAGGCCGGTGGAGGTGGCGGAGGCGGCGGCGGTGGTGGAGGCGGCAACAGCGACGCGGACCAGAGCGAATCCGAGCCCGACACGCCGCAGTCGCAGCAGCCGGCCGGTGGACTGGGTCAGCAACAGGCGGAGCAATTGCTGAACGCGGCAGCCCGCGAGGAGCGGGGCGTGCAGGGGCGCAAGCAGAAGGACGCGCGTCCCAAGCCACCGCCCGGGGGCAAGGACTGGTGAGGGGCTGCGTCGTGGTGGCTGGCGCGCTGGCGGCGATGGCCGTGAGCGTTGGCGCGCAGGGCCGTTCGTCGGGCACGCCGCCCGAGATCGTCGAGGCGGCGCGGCTCGATCCGTCGCGCGAGATCAACTTCGCGTCGGGGGTCTGGCCCGCGCGGCTCTACGTGGGTCAGCAGGCCACGTACCAGATCGGGATCTTCCTCAGCGAGGCGATGCGCAGCCGCCTGAGGAGCAACCCGCAGTTTGTGCCTCCCGACGTGCGATCGATGATCGCCTACGACCTGCCGGTCCCGGCGCGGCTCTTCCAGCGTCGCGAGGCGGATCGCACGTGGGATGTGCACGTGTTCTCCCGCGCGCTCTTTCCCCTGTCGCCCGGGACGCAGGTCGTCCCTCCGGCTCGGCTGACGTATTCGGTGCCCCTCTCGAACTCCATCTTCTCGCGCGAGGAGAGCCATTCGGCGCGTTCGGCGCCCCAGACCCTGACGGTACTCGAACCACCGGTGGCCGATCGCCCGGCCGGCTACCTTGGCGCGGTGGGTCGACTCGCGGTGCGCGCGCGTGTGGACACGCCATACACGCGCGTCGGCGATCCCGTGCTGCTCACGCTCACGGTGTCCGGCATCGGCAATGTGGGGCTCTTTCCGCGACCGGCGCTCGTGTTGCCCTGGGGCCACGTCGTCGCCGGGACCGAGCGGGTCCGCGTCGACTCGTCCGCCACGCTCATCGCCGGTGACAAGGAGTTCGAATGGGTACTGACGCCGCGCGTGGCGGGCGCGCAGTCGATCCCGGGGATCCGTTATCCTTACTTCAACCCCTACACCGAACGGTACGAGGTGGCGATCACGCCGCCGTTAGGCATCGTGGTGCGGACGGGGACACTGGCGGCGCCGGACGCGGGCGGCAGCGGAGGCGGCGAATCGCGACTGGGCCTGCGACGCGTGGATCGAGGCGACGTCGCCCTCCCGTGGCCAGCGCATCCGCTTTTTTGGGTGGGCGTGGCGTTCGCACCGATTCCGGCGGCCGTCGCTCGCTGGCGTCGCCGACGGGTCCACGAGACGCCGCGGCCCACGCCCCGCCACGCGCTCGATGCGCTGGCGCGTGCGGGGAGCGTCGATGTCCGTCACGTCCGACGGGTTGTGCATGATGCACTCTCCGCGCGCATACCAACGCTGCGAGCACCCGGTGGTGACGTGAGCCGCGTCGAACGGATCCTGCGGCGCGCCGGCGTCAGCGTGGCCACCGCCAGGGATGCGCGGCGCTTGCTCTCGATGCTCGACGAGGCGTCATGGGCGGGACGCCCGCCTGCGGTCGACGCCGACCTCGCCGCGCGCGCGACATCGCTGCTCGATCGGATCGACGAAGAGGCCGTGCCCGTCGATCGGCCTTCGACCCCTGCCCATCACTGGCCGGCCATCGGCCTGCTCATCGTCGGAGCCGGCGTCGGGGTTGCCCTGAGCGCGCAGGGCGCGGGAGCACGCGACGCGTTCCAGGTCGCGGTGTCGGCCTATGACGAGGGCGACGTGTCGTTGGCGCGACAGGGCTTCCACGCGCTCGCGCTCCAGCGGCCGCGTGCCCCTGACGTGTGGGCCAACCTGGGCACCGCATCGTGGGAGCTGGGCGACACGGCCGGCGCCGCGATCGGGTGGCAGCGCGCGCTTCGGCTGCAACCGCTGGCCGAAGACGTGCGGAAGCGACTCGGCGGCACCCCGTCGTTCCGCGGCGGCCTCGACGGCGACGTGCCGCCCGTCCCGGTGAATGCCACCGCGGCGTTAGGCGCGCTGTGCTGGGTGGCGGGCTGGCTGCTGCTGGCCCGGTCACGACGAACGCGGGCCTGGTCGTTCGCGCATGGGCTCATCACGAGCGGGATCCTGCTGGGACTGGCGACGGTCTGGGCGGCCGACGTGCAGCGCGGGAGACGGCAGGTCGTCGTGGTCAGTCCGGACGTGCTCCGCGACGCGCCGGCCATGTCCGCGCGACGCGGGGCATCGCTCGATCCCGGCGAAACCGGTCGCGTCGTGGCCACGCAGGGGGCATGGACGCGCGTGCGGTTTGGCGACGATCGCATCGGGTGGCTCGACGCGCGGCGCGTGGAATCGCTGGAAGTACCGTCGACGCCCTAGATTCCGGCGCGTCCGCTGCGCGCCACGCCGGCGGGAGACCACTCCGGACCTGCGCCGCCCTTCGTGCCCCGCATCGCCGTTCTCGCCAGCACCGTCGCCGACCAGATCGCGGCGGGTGAAGTCGTCGAGCGTCCAGCCTCGGCGGTGAAGGAACTTGTGGAGAATGCGCTGGACGCCGGGGCCACCGACGTCGATATCGATGTCGAGGATGGCGGGCGCGCGCTGATCCGCGTCAGTGATGACGGCATCGGGATGGATGACGGCGATGCCGTGCTGGCGTTGTCGCGTCATGCGACCTCGAAAATCGTGCAAGCGAGCGACCTGGTTGGCGTGGCGTCGTACGGCTTTCGCGGCGAGGCCCTGCCAGCGATCGCCTCGGTGTCCCGTCTCGAGCTGTCCACGGCCACGGCGGATGGCGAAGGAACGACCGTGCGCTCGTCAGGCGGAGTGATCGACGCGGTCACGCAGGCGGCTCGGAGGCGTGGCACGACGGTGAGCGTCTCGCAGCTCTTCTTCAACACACCGGCCCGGCAGAAGTTCTTGCGCAGTGCGCGCTCGGAGTGGCGCGCGATCGCCGATACCATCGTGACCATGGCGCTCGTGCGACGCGACGTGCGCTTTCGCGTGCGGTCTGACGGTCGTGACGCGCTCACGCTGGCGCCGGCCCCGAGTCTGCGTGCGCGCGTCGGTTCGATCTGGGGGGCGCCGTACGTAGAGCGGTTCGTCGACGTGGACGGCGTGTCGGGGACGGTGCACGTGCGGGGCCTCGTGGAACGACCGGCCGACGCGGGCATGGCGTCCAGGCGGGCGTTCGTCATCGTCAACGGCCGGCCGGTACGCGACACCGGCGTGGCGCGTGCGGTCGAGGGCGCCTATCGCTCCACCTTGCCGGCCGGCCTGCGACCGTCGTTCATCCTCGAACTCACCGTGCCGGCGCAGGAGGTCGACGTCAACGTGCACCCGGCGAAGGCGGAGGTGCGCTTTCACAACCGATGGGCGATCGAACGGGCCATCGAACACGTCGTGCAGCGGGCGCTGGGCACGTCGGACGCCGCGCCATGGGTTGGGCGGCCATGGGCGCCCGGCCAGGGTGCCATGTTGCCGCCCCCTTCATCACTGCCCATGCCGTCGCGCACCGGGGATGCCGATGGCCTGTTTGCGGTTGAGCGGGAGCACGACGTCGCGGCGTCGCCCGCCAACGCCTCGGACCATGCGGCCACGAATGATCGCCTCGACGTTCCCGACCTGGTGCAGCTCCGCCGCACGTGGATGCTCTACGAACACGAAGAGGGCGTGATCCTCGTCGACCAGCACTCCGCGCACGAGCGTGTGCTGTACGAGCGCTTTCTCGGCGCGATCCGGGACGGTTTGGCGCCGTCGCAGCGCCTGCTGTTTCCGGAGACGGTGCACCTCGCCCCCGAAGACGCCGACGTGTTCGAGGAGAATGCGGAGCTGCTGCGGCGGGTCGGGTATGAGGTCGAGAGTTTTGGCGGTCACACGCTGATCGTTCACGCCGTCCCGGTGCCGCATCCGCGGTTTGATGCGATCCGATGCCTTCGCGAATCGCTGGCCGCGCTGAGTGGTGGACGCGAGGCCGCGACGCATGCGCGACACGAGCAGCTGGCGGCCACGGTCGCGTGCAAGGCGGCGATCAAGGCCGGGGACGCGCTGTCCCAGGCCGAGATGCAGGCCCTCTTCAGGGCGCTCGCGGGCGTGGCGCTCCCGGCGCACGATGTCCACGGGCGCTCGACGATCGTGCGGCTGTCATGGGACGAACTGGAGCGCCGGTTTGGCCGTCGTTAGGCTGGCGGTGATCACCGGCCCGACCGGCGCGGGAAAGTCCGCCGTCGCGATGACCCTGGCAGCGCAAGGGCCCGTCACGGTCGTGAGCGCCGATTCGCGCCAGGTCTACCGTGGCTTCGACATTGGTACCGCCAAGCCGAGCGCCGCCGAGCGCGCGGCCGTGCCGCATGCGTGCATCGACATGGCCGATGCCGACGAGCGGATCAGCGCGGCGCGATGGGTCGCCGCGGCCACGGAAGCCATCGACGCGGCCCGGCGCGCGGGCCGCACGCCGCTCGTGGTTGGGGGCACGGGACTCTACCTGCGGGCGCTCTTCGAGCCCCTGTTCCGGGAGCCGGCGCTCGAGCCCGCGGCGCGCGCCCAGCTCGAAGGCGAACTCGCCCTCCGATCCACCGAAGACCTCCGCCGTGAAGTGGCCGCCCTGGATCCGGAGCGCGCACACCTCGGCCGCACGCAGCTGTTGCGCGCGATCGAGATCGCGCGCCTGACCGGCCGCCCCATTTCCGCGTGGCACCGTGAGTCGCCTGGTCAGGCCCGCTTTGCGCCCGCCTACCTGGTAGTGGAGCGTGGTGTGGCGCTCGGCGCACGGTTGGTTGCGCGCACCGCGGCGATGTTCGACGCCGGGTGGATCGAGGAGGTTCGGCATCTCGTCTCGTCGGTGCCCGAAGGGGCCCCCGCGTGGAACGCAACCGGCTATGATGCGGTTCGTCAGGTCGTCCGGGGCGAGACGACCCTTGCCGCGGCGCGCCACGAGATCGTCGTTCGTACGCGGCAGTACGCGAAGCGGCAGCGCACCTGGTTCCGGCACCAGCTGCCGCCGGACGCGGTGACGGCGGTCGACCTCGAACACGACGATGCGTCCGAACACGTGCGCCGATGGTGGCGTGCGCAGGAGTCCACGTGAGAATCGGCATCACCTGCTACCCGACGTACGGAGGCTCCGGCGCCATGGCCACGGAGCTCGGCATCGCGCTCGCCCAGCGCGGCCACGAGGTCCATTTCATCACCTATCAGCAGCCGTTCCGGCTGCCGTCGTTCCTGCCCGGCGTGTACTTCCACGAGGTGGACGTGGGCCGCTATCCGCTGTTTGAGTACCCGCCCTATGACCTCGCGCTCGCCGTACGCATGCACGAGGTGGTGCGGTCCCACGAACTCGACCTGCTGCACGTGCACTACGCGATCCCGCACGCCACCAGTGCCTGGATTGCGCGCGAGATGCTGCGCGAGAACGGCCACGACGTTACGGTGATCACCACGCTCCACGGCACGGACATCACGATCGTCGGGCAGGACCGCTCGTTCCACGCGATCACCAAGTTCTCGATCGAGAAGTCGGATCGCATCACCGCGGTGTCCCGCTATCTCCGCGACGAAACGTTCCACGCCTTCGGGTGCGCCGGGTGCGAGGTGGAGGTGATCCACAACTTCGTGGATCCACGCATCTACGATCGAGCGCGCTACACGCCGCTCCTTCGCGATCGTCTCGCCGGGCGACGGATCCTGATGCACATCTCCAACTTCCGGCCGGTGAAGCGCGTGCGGGACGTCGTGCGTGTCTTTTCGGCGATCAATCGCACGGTGCCCTCCGTGCTCGTCATGGTCGGTGACGGTCCGGAGCGCACCGAGGCCGAGGACGAAGCGCGCATCCAGGGCGTCGCGGAGCACGTGCAGTTCCTCGGGAAGATCGATTCCGTCGCCCCGCTGCTCGCCAGCGCCGATCTCTTCCTGCTGCCGTCGGAGAAGGAGTCCTTTGGACTGAGTGCGCTGGAGGCGCTCGCCACCGGCGTTCCCGTGGTCGGGTGTCGCACCGGCGGCCTGCCCGAGGTCGTGCGCGACGGCGAGACGGGTGCGTTGCGCGATGTTGGCGACATCGAGGACATGGCGGCCGGCGGACTCGCCTTTCTCCAGGACGACGCCACGTGGGGCGCCGCGTCGGCCCTCGCCGCACGGGATGCCCGCGAGCGCTTTTCCCGGGACGCGATCGTCACGCAATACGAGGATCTCTACGCGCGCGCCCTGGCGCGCGAGCCGCGTCGCTCCATCACCGGTGGGGCATGACGGTCTTCGAAGCCATCGTCCTCGGCCTGGTTCAGGGCCTCGCAGAGTTTCTGCCGATCAGTTCCAGCGCCCACCTGGCGCTGGCCCCGTGGGTGCTCGGCTGGGAGGATCCTGGTCTCGCCTTCGACGTCGCGCTCCACCTTGGCACGCTGCTCGCGCTCCTCTGGTTCTTTCGCCACGACTGGATCGCGTTGGCGCGTTCCGGGTGGGGCGTGCTCCGCACGCGTCGTGTGGAAGGCGAAGAGGCACGGCGCGTGATCTTCATCGCGCTCGGGACAATTCCGGCCGCGATCACCGGCGTGGTGCTGGCGGATGCCGCCGAGAGCACGCTTCGTGCGCCTCGACTCATCGCCACGACGCTGATCGTGATGGGCATCCTGCTGTGGCAGGCCGACCGCGCCGGTCCCCGTGATCGCTCGCTCGGGCAGATGCGCTGGCTGGACGCCGCGATGATCGGCGTGGCCCAGGCCTTTGCGCTGATCCCGGGAGTATCGCGGAGCGGGGCCACGATAACCGCGGGACGCGCGCTCGGGTTCGATCGCGCATCGGCGGCCCGCTTCTCGTTCCTGCTCAGCTTTCCGATCACGGCCGCAGCGGTCGTGGTCAAGGTGCCAGACGCCCTGCGAACCGGCGGGCTCTCGGCGCCATTGGTCGCGGGGATCGTCGCGGCGGCGTTGAGTTCCGGGGCCGCCATCGCGATCCTGTTGCGGTACGTGAGTCGGCGCAGCTACGGCATCTTCGCCCTCTACCGCGTGATCGCCGGGCTCGGCATCCTCGCGCTGTGGTACGCGAGGCGTTAGGCGCGTGACCGCGGGACGCTACGACGGCGAAACGGCGGACGGACTGGCGCGGCGATGTGGCGTCCCGCGCGTCGTCCTGCTCGAGGCCGTCCCCAGCACCATGGACATCGCACATGCGGAGGGCGAAGCCGGCGCCCCGCCCGGGACGCTGGTGCTGACCGATCGCCAGACCGAGGGACGGGGGCGGGGAGGGAAGAGCTGGCAGTCGGCCGCTGGCGGGAGTCTCACGATGACGCTGATCGAGCGCCCGATCGACGACGCCGCCATCGCCGTGCTGTCGCTCCGCCTCGGGCTTGCCGTGGCCCCTGCGCTCGAGCAGTGGACGGACGGTCCCGTGCGACTCAAATGGCCGAACGACGTGTTCGTGGGCGACGGCAAGCTCGGAGGCATTCTGGTCGAGGCGCGGTGGCGAAACCAGCGACCGGAGTGGGTGGCCATCGGACTGGGCATCAACGTGGTGCGTCCGACGCTCGCGGGTAGCGCGGGGCTCGCGCCCGGGGTGTCGCGTCTGGAGATTCTCCCCGCCCTGGTGACTGCGGTGCGCGAGGCCGTCGCGCGCACGGGCGGCCTGGCTCCGGATGAGGTGGCGGCGTTCGCGCGCCGGGACCGCGCGCGGGGTCGCCGCATCGTCGAGCCGGCGCGCGGAATCGCGCACGGTGTGTCGGCGGGCGGCGCGTTGCTCGTGGAGACGGTCGATGGCCTCGTGTCGTGCGCGACCGGATCCCTCGTTTTCATGGAGGAGTGAGTACATGCTGCTCGTGTTTGACGTGGGGAATACCGAGAGCACCCTGGGACTGTTCGACGCGTCGAACCTGCGCGCACACTGGCGCATCGTGACGGATACCGCGCGGACGCCGGACGAAGTTGGCCTCGTCCTGCGAGGTCTGCTGGCGGCCCGAGGGGTTGCGGTGCCGGATGTGCACGGCGTGGCGATCGGGTCCGTGGTGCCTGGCATGAACGAGTCACTGATCGCCGGATGCACGGACCTGTTCGGGCGGAAGCCACTCATGGTGGATGCACGGTCGCCGCTCCCGATCACGCTCGACGTGCTCGAGCCCATGACCGTCGGCGCCGATCGCCTGATCAACACGCTTGCTGCGTCGCGTTTGTTTGCGGCCGACACGATCGTGGTCGATCTCGGCACGGCCACCACGTACGACTGCATCACGCGCGATGGGGTGTTTCTTGGCGGCGTGATCGCGCCGGGGATCCGGACGTCGGCGGAAACGCTGTTTCGCCGCACGTCGAAGCTGCCGGCCACGGAACTCCTGTCCCCCGAGCGGGTCATCGGGCGCCGCACCGAAGACTGCATCCGCTCGGGGGTGGTGTTCGGCGCCGCCGCCGCGCTGGATGGGATCGTCGACCGGATCAGGGCCGAGTGGCCAACGGGCCGGGAGCCGCTGGTGGTCGCGACGGGCGGGCTCGCGCCGATGATCGCCCCGATCTGTCGCACGGTGGATCGGGTCGAGCCGTTCCTGACGCTTCAGGGACTGTCGCTCGCGTTCGAGCTGCTGTCGGGGTCAGGGGGCTGAATCCCCACCGGCCGGGTTGATCGCAGAGGTCGGGATGACGGCGCAGGTCCAACCGGCTAACCGCTGGTGTGCGAATGGGTTAGCGCGTGTCATGGTTCGATTGACTCCGTGGCGATCGTCGGCTAGCTTTGGGTTTGTTAGCACTCATGGTGATTGAGTGCCAATGGAGGACCATTCAGCACAACCTTTCGCACAGGCAGGAGGAACGACGTCTATGGCGACGAAGAACGCCGCAGCGACGAAGATTGCGCCGCTCGCTGACCGCGTGGTGGTGAGGGCACTGGAGGAGACCGAGACGATGCGGGGTGGCTTGTACATCCCGGACACCGCCAAGGAGAAGCCGCAGCAGGGTGAGATCGTGGCCGTCGGGCCGGGCCGCTTCGAAGACGGCAAGCGTGTGCCGCTCGATTGCAAGGTCGGGGACAAGGTGCTGTACGGGAAGTACTCCGGCACCGAAGTCGCGGTCGAAGGCGAACAGTACCTCATCCTCCGCGAGAGCGACGTGCTCGCGGTGATCAACTGACCAATCAGGGATAACATCCAATGGCTGCCAAGGATCTGCACTTCAACACGGACGCGCGCGCGGCCCTCAAGCGCGGCGTCGACCAGCTGGCCGATGCGGTCAAGGTCACGCTCGGCCCCAAGGGCCGGAACGTCGTCATCGACAAGAAGTTCGGCGCCCCGACCATCACCAAGGACGGCGTGACCGTCGCCAAGGAAGTCGAGCTGGCGAACCCGATCGAGAACATGGGCGCCCAGATGGTGAAGGAAGTCGCCACCAAGACGTCCGACGTCGCGGGTGACGGCACCACCACCGCCACGGTGCTCGCCCAGGCGATCTATCGTGAGGGCCTCAAGAACGTGACGGCCGGCTCCAACCCGATGTCGCTCAAGCGCGGTATCGAGAAGGCCACCAACGCGGTCGTCGAGGAACTCAAGAAGATCTCGGTCCCGACCGCCGGCAAGAAGGAGATCGCCCAGGTCGCGTCCATCTCCGCGAACAACGACAAGGAGATCGGTGACCTCATCGCCGACGCGATGGAGAAGGTCGGCAAGGATGGCGTGATCACGGTCGAAGAAGCCCGCGGCATCGAGACGACGCTCGAGACGGTCGACGGCATGCAGTTCGACCGCGGCTACATCTCGCCGTACTTCGTGACCGACCCGGACAAGATGGAGGCCGTTCTCGAAGACGCCGTCATCCTGATCCACGACAAGAAGATCTCCGCGATGAAGGACCTGCTTCCGGTCCTCGAGAAGGTCGCCCAGCAGGGCCGCCCGCTCCTCATCATCGCCGAGGACGTCGAGGGTGAGGCGCTGGCCACGCTCGTCGTGAACAAGCTCCGCGGCACGCTCAAGGTCGCCGCCGTCAAGGCGCCGGGCTTTGGTGATCGGCGCAAGGCGATGCTGCAGGACATCGCGGTGCTCACCAATGGTCAGGTCGTGTCCGACGAAGTGGGCTTCAAGCTCGAGAACACCGTCGTCACCGACCTTGGCCGCGCCAAGCGCATCGTGATCGACAAGGACAACACGACGATCATCGACGGCAACGGCGAGAGCGAGAAGATCCAGGGTCGCGTGAAGGAGATCCGCTCGGCGATCGACAAGAGCACGTCCGACTACGATCGCGAGAAGCTCCAGGAGCGTCTGGCCAAGCTCGCCGGTGGTGTTGCCGTGATCAACGTCGGCGCCGCGACCGAAGCCGAGATGAAGGAAAAGAAGGCGCGCGTCGAGGATGCGCTGCACGCGACCCGTGCGGCCGTCGAAGAAGGCATCGTCCCGGGTGGTGGCGTTGCCCTCATTCGTGCGCAGCGTGCGCTCAAGGGCCTCAAGCTCGAAGAGCACGACGAGCAGATCGGCGTGGACATCATCAAGCGCGCCATCGAGGAGCCGATTCGCATGATCGTCGCCAACGCCGGTGGCGAAGGCTCGATCGTCGTCGAGAAGGTTCGCAGCTCGAAGGATGACGCGTTCGGCTACAACGCCCTCACCGACACGTACGAGAACCTCGTGCAGTCGGGCGTCATCGATCCCACCAAGGTCACCCGCTACGCGCTGCAGAACGCGGCGTCGATCGCGGGCCTCCTCCTCACGACCGAAGCGCTGATCGTCGAGAAGAAGGAAGACAAGCCGGCGGCGCCTGCGGCGCCGGGCGGCATGGGCGGGATGTACTAGACCCGGCGCTCGTTACCGGTTTTCGAAGGCTGAGCGGGGTCCGGGCATGTGCCCGGGCCCCGCTCTCGCATTGGGGCACGCCGCCCCTTCGATGGTCCGCCGCGGCAACGGCACGCCATTGAACGGTTGACCCGATTCGGCGCGCGTGCTCCATTGTGCGCATGCGAGTTATGGTGTGGCTCCTGGTGGTCGTGGGCCTCGCCGCCGGGTCACGGCGGCTCGCGGCGCAGCCGCTCACCGTGTTGGCGCGAGCTCGGGTACAGGCGGCCGTCGACGCGGTGCGTCATGACTCGAGCGCGATTCGTGAACGCGCCTGGCGGCGCGAGATGCGGTCGGCCGACCCCGTCGTCGCAAGACTCGCGACGTTGGGCGTTGCCACGCTCGCACGGCGCACGTATCGCTACCCGGAGTCCGACGCGCTCCTGGCCTCGCTGCTCCCGCGTGGTGCGACGCTCGACGCCATCGGCGTGCAGGCGTCGCTTGCGCGGGCCGCATCTCTCGTTACGCGCTGGCGGCCTGTCGAGGCGGGGGCGGCGCTCGAGGCCACGCGACGGGGCGCGATCCAGATCGGCGATTCCGTGACCGAAGGCGAAGTGCTGGCGATCATGGCCACGTTCGCCGCCCGTTCCGGCCATCGCGATTCGGTGCGTCGTCTGATGCGCGACGCCGTCGCACGCGTGTCGGCCGGCTCCTCACAGGCCGCGCTCTTCAAGTGCACCGAAGCCTCGTTCCTGCGCGGGGAAGCCCTGCGGACGGCTGACACACTCGTCACCGAGGGAACCGCGCTCGCGCGATCCCTCGGCGACACGCTCGTGCTCGCGCGCTGCCTGCTGGTCCGCGGCACGCTGGACGAGGCGCAGGGATCCATCACGCGCAGCAGTGGCCCGATCGGCGAGGCCATCGCCCTGCTGCGTGCCTCGAAGGACCTCGAGGGCCTGGGTTCCGCGCAGCAATGGATGGCCTACACGCTCATTCAATACGCCCAGGAGTTCGGATCGGGCCGCCGCCTGGCGGAGCAGGCCATCGCCAACGGCCGGCAGGCCCAGGCGCCGCTCGTGGTGGCCTGGGCGGGTCTCAACCTCGCGCAGGTGGCGCTCCGTGTGGGGGACGCGGTCGCTGCCCGTCGTGCCGCGCTCGACGCTCAGGCGGCGTTCGGCCGCCTGGGTGATCGCCAGGGAGAACTGGCTTCGCGAGGCATCCTCGCGGATGCCCTCATGCTCGCGGGCGACGTGCCGGCCGCGCTGGCAACCTACGAAGCCGTGGCGCGCCAGATCGCGCAGATGGGTGGGACCAACGCGCTGAGCCCTAACCTTCTGCGGCAGGCGGCGGGCCACATCGAACTCGGCAACCTGTCGCGAGCAGAGCGCCTGGTCGATTCGTCGGTGGCGCTGGCCACGTCGACCGGCGTGCAGGGGATCGTCGTGAGTTCCCAGCATTACTGGCGCGGGCTGATCGAGTCACGTCGCGGGCGCTACGATGCCGCCATCGAGCGCTTCCTGCAGTTCAAGCGCGGCGTCGGGCCGCAGGCGTCCCACCTGAACCTCGATGCTGACCTCCGCATCGCCGAGGCCTTTGCCCGCTCTGGACGTTTCGAGGCCGCGGAATCGGTGTTTACGCGCGGCAGCGCATCACTGGACCGCATGCGGGGCCGCGCCGCCTCCCGGGGCGACGTCCTTCGACTCCTCACCGGCCAGCGCTACGACACCGACACGGACCTCGGCATCGCGACCACGGTCGCCGAGTTCGTTCGTGTTGGCCGGCTCGAGGCCGCCTTCAGAATCGCCGAATCGGAGCGCGCGCGCTGGCTGTGGACGCAGCGCGCGCGACGCGACGCCATGGCCCGCACGAAACCGGATCGCGGACCCCTGGACGACCGGATGATCGATGCACGCGACGTGCAGGCCGCGCTGGAACCGCGGACCGTGGTCGTGTCATACGTGACCGGGCGTGGTGGCGAGCCAACGACCGCCTTCGTGATCTCGGCGACGCAGCTGCGTGCCGTCGTGCTGCCGCCCATCGACTCGATGACCTCCGATGTCGAGCGCTTCGTCGCATTGCTCGAAGGCGGCAGTCCCGCCACCGCACTCGCGCGGTCACTCGGCAAGCGCCTGCTCGATTCCGTGATGCGCGCCTTGCCCGCCGGCGTGCGCGAACTCCGGCTCGTGCCCGACGGGCCGCTCCACCACCTGCCGTTTGACGCCCTCATGCTGGCCGATGGGTCGAGGCTCCTCGATCACGTGGCGATCAGCCGCTCGCCGTCCGCACGACTGGCCGTCGCGCCGTCGCGCCCGGTGGCCGGAGGGCGTATCGTGGCCTATGGCGACCCGATCTTCGATTCGCGCTATCACCTTGCTCGCCTTCCGGGATCGGCCGACGAGGCGCGCGCCGTCGTCCGCGCCGGCGGCGGCCGCGGTGAAGCACGACTTCGCCTCGACGCACGGGCGCCCGCCTTTCGCGAGGACCGCTTCGACGGCGTCGGGGTGCTGCATCTCGCGACCCATGCGCGAGTGCAGGACTGGGGGCTGATCGACAACGCGGTGTTTCTGGGCGCCACGTCGGACGACGACGGGCGGATCGGCGCCGACGATCTGGCCTCGATGTCCCTCGGCGTGGGACTCGTCGTGCTCAGCGGCTGTCGAACCGTCGGCGGACTCGTGGCCACCGGTGAAGGCGTTCAGGGACTCGTGGCGCCGTTGCTGGAGGCCGGCGTCGGCGCCGTCGTCGTGACGCACTGGGACATCCGCGACCGCTCGTTGATCGCCCTCATGGAGGATCTGTACCGAGGACTCGCCGCCGGCATGACCACGAGCGAGGCCCTGGCGCGGGCCAAGCGGTCGTCGATGCGGCGCGGGGATTCGCCGACGGTGTGGGCGTCCGTGAGTCTCGTTGGCGACGGGACCCTGCGACCGCTCGTCAGGGCGTCCGCGGCGTCAGCCGATGGACTTCGCTCCGCTGCCGTCGACCGTCGTCGTATCGCACGGTAATCCACCACTGCAACGAGCCCGCGCTCGCCGGAATCATCGCGGTGACGGTCGTATCGGCCACGCGCTCACTGACGACGGACGTCCCGTCGTCGCGCGTGACTTCGAGCTCGTAACCAACGGCACCCGCAACGGGACGCCACGCAAACGTGATCGGTCCGGCCGGTGCGCTGACGCCAGGTGTGAGGGCCACGATGGCGGTGTCTCCGCCCCGGAGTGGTCCGGCGTCCTCGCCGCCCGTGCGGGTGCTCAGGGCGATCGCCACCACGACCGACGCGGCGAGCGCGAGGGGCACCCCGAGCCGAAACACGGAGTGCCCCCGCGCGGGTCGCCCACGCGACGTGTCGCGAAAGAACAGAAACTCCGCGCGCATTCCTTCGTCGGCGAGGACCGCGTCCACCAGCGCTTCGCGGTCCGAACCGACATAACTGCCGGTGGCCAGCGCATGAACCGTGTCGACGGGGACCGTCGCCGCGCCGGCGCTGGCGCGGCGCTGCGCACGCCGCCGGGTGTACAGATCTGCCAAGGTGACATCATCCCACTTCATCACGGGCTCCCGTCGGAGGTGAGGATGCGCTTGAGGTCCGCGAGGCCGCGGTACACCTGATTGCGCGCCTGGGCGCTGGTCCAACCGAGTGTTACCGCCACCTCGGCCAGCGAGGCGCCGTCCAGGTGCAGGCGCACGGCTACCCGGCGCGACCGTGGCAGCGAAGCGATGGCGATGTCGAGGCGCTCGAGCAGGTCGCTGTCGTCAGGCGCGTGCGGCAGCACGGTTTCGTCGATCGCGACGGTCGCCGCGGATCTCGAGAGTCGATCCCGCCTGACGAGATCGATCGCCGCCGACGAGGCGGCCCGCCAGGCGTAGGTCGCGTTGACATCCGCGCCCATGCCGTCGCGCTCGATCAGGTTCCACAGGCGCACGCGCACATCCTGCGTCACCTCGTCCAGGTCGTGGGCCGAGAGGCCGTACTGGCGAGCGGCGCGCTGAATGACACCACCCCACCGAACGACGAGGGCCTCGATGCGTTCGGAGAGGGCGCGAGCCGGACTGTCTGTTGGAGCGGTGGCGGGGCGCCCGCCGGGCAGGGACATGCCCACAAAGTTAGGCCCCACAACCGCGACCGGGGAGCCGGCTTGCGCCCTCCCACGAACGCGAACGGCGGCCCGCCGCACTGACATGGGCCGGGGGGTCGACAGGGACTGGGCAGCGAGTGTGGCGCGCATCACCGATATCAACGGAGAGAGGTGCCGCTCTTTCTCACCGGTCGACGGCACGGTGCACAGAACCTGGGGGCGCAGCACGCGGCGGCGCCCCGACGACCAACCAGGGATTCGATCGCATCGGCCTGCATGTGCGGGTGGACGCGTACGCCTCGGTCGCCGGATCGCCGAGCAGGGCGCCCCGGCTGGCGTCTCCCCGAGTCCCTACCTGCGGACGAGCGCACGCGCCCGAGGTGGTTGAGCACCGGGTGTGGTCCTGCCGGTCGGTGCCCGGCCGTGCTAGCGTTCGCGCGACCCGTACCGGAGCGACGATGCGCTCCGACAGGAGGGGGTTTGCGCGTCCTGATTCTGGGATCCCGCCATCCGTGGCGCATGGAAGTGGCCGTCCAGCACGCACTCGTTCGTGCCGGTCATCAGGTGGAGGTCTTCGATGACCGGCGATCTGCGCGGATGGTCGGTCACCGGCTCACGCAGCGCCGCGCCCTGCGGGCCGCCAAGCGGTTCCGCCCGGATTTCGTCTTCCTCTCCAAGTGCCATCGGCTCGCGCTGGAGACGGTGGCGGCGATCATTGCCGGGGTCCCGAACGCAATGTGGTTCCACGACGCGCCGTACCACACCGAGCTGCACCGTCCGGAGATCGCGCACTATGCCGCTGTCGGTCGCTTGTCCGAGGTGTTTTTCGTGACAGGCTTCGTCGAGGAATGGCGCGCACACGGGCTTCCTGCGGCCTTTCTTCCCTCGGCAGGCGCACTCGAGATCACTCCGGTGCCGGCGGATCCGGCGTGGCGCACGGACGCATCGTTCATTGGCGCGGGGTATGACACTTCCCGCGCGGAGTTCCTCATGCGCCTTGCCAAGGTCCACGGTGTGCGCGTGTACGGTCCGGGGTGGGAACCGTGGCGCGACCAGCTGGCGTGGAATGGGGGAGAAGTGGCGGGCGACGCGTTCTCCCGCGCGTGCACCAGCGCGGCGTTCTCCCTTGGCATCCTGCCAAAGATCGCCGCAGGAACCACGACGTATGCGTCGGACCGGATGTGGATGGTGATGCTCGCCGGCGGCCTCTACCTCGGTCCACGCACACCCGGGTTGGATGCGTTTTTGCTCGACGAGGAGCACTGCGTCTGGTACGACGACATCGACGACTGCATTGCGCGCATGGGTCGCCTCCTGCCAGACATCGAGCGTCGCGCGGCCATTCGTGCCTCAGGAGAGGCGTTCGTACGCGCCCATCACACCTATGACGCCCGCGTGCCGTTCCTGCTCGGGCGTCGGGGCTGGGAAAACCCGCTCGCTGCTCGGAAGCCCGGGGGCTGAAGAGTGCGCTCGACGCTCCGACGAGGGGATGGGCAGAAGTACCACCACGAGAAGCCGAGCGAGGAGCGCGAGACACGGTCCAGCGTTCGCTCGGCGGCAGGTTGGGCGCGGCGAGCCTGACCGGAGTACCGGGCGGTCCCTGATCCGGCAGAATACCTCGCGCCGGTTCGAGCGTGGCATCGCTCGGCGCGGCGGGAACCTGCGCGGGGTGGTGCGACTCTAGTGCGCCAGGCCACCGGTGCTGAGGGCTCCGTCCAGCCCGATGAGCCGGACGTCGATGCGTCGTTCCTTTGCCGACGCGTGGAACTCGCGGAGCACTTCGGCGGCGTCGTGGTCCAGTCGCTTCACGCCGCTTCCGTCGATCTCGAGCGTGCTCCCTGGCGGAACCTGCTGCAGGCGGGTCGAGAGATTCGCCTTCGACAGGAACGTCAGGTGCTCATTCAGGCGCAGTCGCGTGACCGTTCCCTCTTCGGCGACCACGGCAAAACTCGGCGATTGCAGGTGCTCGAGCAGGATGAACACCAGGCTCGTGGCAAGGCCGATGGAGATGCCGACCAGCAGGTCGGTGAGCAGGATGCCAATGGTCGTGGCAAGGAACGGCAGCCACTGATGAAATCCCTTCGAGAGGAAGTACCTGAGCTGTCGAGGGTGCGCCAGCTTGACGCCCGTGTGCACGAGGATCGCTGCAAGCACGGCCAGCGGGATCCGATTCAGGACCATGGGAATCGCGAGGACCGCGATGACCAACAGCCCACCGTGGAGGATCGCCGAGGCGCGCGTCTTCGCGCCGGCGTACACGTTAGCCGAACTGCGCACGATGACTCCGGTCATCGGGATCCCACCTACGAGGCCGCAGATGGTGTTGCCGATACCCTGAGCCACGAGTTCCCGGTTCGCCGGCGCTTCGCGCTTGAGCGGGTCCATGCGGTCCGTCGCCTCGAGGCTGAGCAGCGTTTCCAGTGAAGCGATCACCGCGATGGTGCCGCCGGCCGTCCACACGGCCGCCGAGCCAAGAATCGACCAGTCCGGCGCGCTCAGCGCGGCGCGCAGGTCGGCCATCGACGAGATCACCGGGAGCGTCACCAGGCGCTCGGCGCCCAGCGCCATGTCCGAGCCGTTGGCGATGAAGACCGCGTTGATGACCACGCCAAGGATCACCGCGACCAGCGCACCCGGGACGAGGGCGAACCGCTTCATGAAGGGGCGATCCCACACGATCAGGATGCCCAGGGCGAGGAGGCTCAGCAGCAGGGCCCCGGTCTCGATGCGACTGAGCGCATGGCCGATTGCGGAGAACGTGTTCTCGTTGTTGGCCTGCTGGAACGCCTGGTCGCCCTCGAAGTCTGCGTCGTAGCCGACGGCGTGTGGCAGCTGCTTGAGGATGATGATGACGCCGATGCCGCAGAGCATTCCGCGGATCACGGCATTCGGGAAGTAGTAGCCGATGACCCCGGCGCGCAGCAGGCCAAGCGCGATCTGCAGGACGCCGGCGATGACCACCGCGGTGAGAAAGGCCTGGAACGAACCGAGCGTGCTGATCGCCCCCAGCACGATGGCGGTGAGGCCCGCGGCCGGCCCACTGACCATCAGGTGTGAACCCGAGGCGAAGCCGACGACCAGGCCCCCGACCACGCCGGTCACGATGCCAGCGAAGAGCGGGGCCCCGGACGCCAGCGCGATGCCGAGGCAGAGGGGAAGGGCGACGAGAAGCACGACGACCGACGCCCCGACGTCCGAGCGCCATGAATCGCGAAAGCGTGGCGTCCAGTTGGCGCTGCGTTCGTCCAGCGTCACGTGGGGAGTCGGAGACATGCGGGCGGGTGGAAGGATGGCGCAGGAGCGACGGGGACCAATGCTAGGGTCGTCGGTATCGAACGACAACCAACAATTTCCTTGCCGTCGCATCGAGATTTCTTGCGCTCTCGCACCGCCGGGATGCCTAACGCCGAAGCCCGGGTGCCGTCTGCTGCGCTCGGCTTACCGCCCGAAGAGGTTCATCTGTTCCGCGCGTCGTGCCCGCTCCACGGTGAAGGACGTGGCCGCATCCTGACCGGCCACCGTGAGGTCGCCACGGAACGGCGTGCGATGGAGCGCGGCCGACACGGCCCCGTGAGCCGCTGCGGCGGTGTTGTTCTGCGCACTCACGTGGGCCAGCACCACGTGGCGCAGCCCGTGGTGCGCGAGGTTGCGCGCCATCCGCGCCGCGGCCCGGTTGCTCAGATGGCCGCGTCCCCCGCTGATGCGTCGCTGCACCGACCTCGGATACGGGCCGTTGCGCAGCATGTCCTCGTCGTGGTTGCTCTCCAGGACCAGTGCATCGACCTGCGAGAGCGCGCGCTCCACCGAGGCCGGGGCGTGCCCCAGGTCATACGCGATTCCGCACCGTGCGCCCGTGCGGCGGCTCTCGATCGCCACCGCCACGGGCTCGAGACAGTCGTGCGGAATGCGAACGCTCGACACGACCATCGTATCCAGCAGCAGCGTCTCGCGCGGAGAGATCGGGACAGGCTTCGTCACCGCGAGTTCCGGCAGCTCGTGGATGGTCCCGGGCGTCGCGTACACGGTCCAGCCATAGCGTCGGGCCGCGACGCGCGCGCCACACGCGTGATCGCCGTGCGCGTGCGTGAGGATCAGCGCCGAGATCGATTCGGGCGGGTGGCCCGTCGCCCGCAGGCGTTGGGCCAGGGTGCGCGCCGGGAACCCGGCGTCCACGAGGACGCGGTCGCCATCACACTCGACCACGATCGCGTTGCCTCGGCTCCCGGTTCCGAGGATGGTGACGTTCACCCGACGCTCCAGCGAGCGCCGTGCGCGCGGGCAAGATGCAAACGCTCACGATCACCGAGGGTAACCTGTCGACGCGACATCACGCGCGCCGCGACCTCGAGGAACTTCTCCAGGCGATACGTGCCGCCGCCAAACGCGAAGGGTGCGATCACCCGCGGGGGCATGCCGTCGTTCACGACGTTGGCGCCGGCGCCGACCACACTCCCGGTCGTCAGGCGGGTGCCAATACCGGTCCTGGCGTGATCACCGAGCAGCGTCCCGAGGAACTGCAGCCCCGTGTTCTGCTCGCCGTCGGGCGCCCACGCGTGGACCATGCCGTACGTGTTCTTCAGGTTGCTCGTCACCGTCGCTGCGCCGAGGTTGGTCCAGCGGCCAAGCACGCTGTGGCCGACAAAACCGTCATGGCCCTTGTTGGCGTGCCCGATGAAGATGGTCGAGCTCACTTCGCCATGGACGCGACAGGTTTCACCGATCGACGACGTCGCCACGCGACCGCCGAGCACCTGCGAATCGCGCCCGATCACGCACGGGCCCACCAGTCTGGTGAAGGCCGAGATGGTTGCGCCGCGATGAATGAGAATGGGCCCCGCGCTCGCGTCCAACACCACCATCGGCTCGACCCGGCACCCGGCCTCGAGGGTGACCAGATGGTCGCCAAGCAGGGTCAGCGTGCTGGCGGGCGCCGGTTCGATCGTCGGGGCCAACGCTGCGATGTCGCTCGCCAGCATGACCGGGAGATGGCGGATGAGATCCCACGGACGTTCGAGCCACCACCCGGCGACGTCGGTGGTCGATCCGGCAGAGGCCAGGGATTCGAGCCGCAGGTCACCCGCATGCAACGCAGACACGTCGATCGGCGCGGAGAGACGGACTGCGACGAGGCGACCCTCGCACTGCCACGCATCTCCGGCGGGGTAGGCTGACACCGCCGGAGCAAACCGCGAATTGGCGAGGATGGTACCCGCCGCGAGGGTTCCACTCGTCAGGCAGGGCGGCGCGTCAAACTCGCCGAAGTCCTGCAGGTGCGCGGACGTCACGGTCCCGGTCACGTGAGCGCCGAGGGCCCGCGCCCAGCGCTCGTGCATCATGAGCGCGCCGGCCCGAATCGCGGCAACGGGGCGCGTCAGGCTGAACGGTTCGAAGCGGCGCGCCTGCGCGTCGTCCCACAGGACCAGGTCCGTCACGCTCGCTCCCGAACCTCAGCCGGCAGGCGCTCGATCAGGGTCTTCAGATTGGCCGCGTCTTCCATGGTGGTGACCAGTGTCAGTCCGGGTCGTGAAACAACGATCAGGTTGCTCACCCCGAACAGTACGACATCACCGCCTTCGGCGTGCACCACGTTGCCGGCGGCGTCGACAGCGAATGCGGGCCCTACCGCCGCATTGCCGTGCGCATCGAGCGCGCGGACGCGCCGCAGGGCGGCCCACGTGCCCACGTCGTCCCACCCGAACTCACCGGGAATCACCAGCACGCGTCTGCTGCGCTCGAGCACCCCCACGTCCACCGCGATGGACTGCACGGCGCCAAAGAACGTGCCGATGTCGTTCGGATGCGCCGCGAGCGCGGGGGCGACTTCCGGCGTGAGCGCCCTGACTTCATCCAGAAAGTCGCCGACCCGCCAGACGAAAATGCCCGAGTTCCACAGGTAGCCCTTCGCGACCATGAGCTCGGCCGTAGCCGCGTCCGGTTTCTCGACGAAGCGATCGACGCGACGAGCGTCGCCTTCGACCACAGCGCCCGGTGCGATGTAGCCGAAGCCGGTCTCGGGCCGCGACGGGACGATACCTACGGTGATGAGCGCTCCCTGCTGCTCGGCCAGGTCGGCGGCGCGCTGAAGCGCGCGACAAAAGCTCGCGGGATCGCCGACCGACCAGTCGGCATGCACGCTGATCATCGTTCCGTCCGGATCGCGACGGGCGATGTGGTTCGCTGCCCACGTCAGCGCGCCCGCGGTACCGGCCGGTCGCGGCTCGGCGATGATGTTGTCGGTGGGAATCTCGCTGGCGAGTTCCCGGATCGCGGGCACGAGCGACGCGTTGGTGAGGATCAGTGTGTGCGCCGCGTCGGCGACCTCGCGGAGTCGATCGAGGGTCTCGCGCAGCAACGGCGTCGCGGTGACGAGCGGCAACAGCTGTTTGGGGCGCGCCGGTGTGCTCAGGGGCCAGAAACGCGAACCGACCCCGCCAGCGAGAACGACGACCCAACGACTCATGAGGCTTCCTTCGTGACCGGGGACGCGCGCGTCACCGGGGGCGGCCACGCCGCCACGATCAGATGATGGACGCGATGTTTCCGCGGTGCCGCCGCAGGTCGGCGATGAGCGCACCGAGGTTGGCCATCGGATGCACCAGCACCAGCAGCATCGTGTCGGCCGCGAGCGTGGTCACCACCGCGTATCCGCGCTCATACTCGAGCACGGCGGTCACCAGTCCGCCGCGACCGCTCGTGGCACTGAGGTCCGCCGCTGTGGCCACCAGGGGTGGTACGTGCGCGGCGAGCGGATCCAGGTCGGCGCCGCCGTGTGCCCGGCCGTCGATCACCATCCCGTCGCGGCCGAGGAGTACGACTGCATCCACGCCATCGCGCTGGGCCAGCGTGGCGACGAGTTCTCGAATGGTGGGCAACCGGCCATTGGCCATGGTGGGACCAAGCATAACGGTCTCGAGGTGTCGAAGGGAGGGGAGATTCTGGAGGCTCGCTTGAACTGGAAACACGCGGTCGGTAACCTTCCACGCACGCCCATGACGCACAGGAACTCGTTGTCAGCACAGCACAAACGGCGTCGCGCCCTCGCCATCGTGCTCACGGCCGCCGCCGTGGGCGGAGCCTCGGGTTGCGACGATCCATTCGGACTCAAGGCAACGGTGGCCGTCGCCACGGACACCTCGGTCGCCTTTGCCATGACCGGCACGACGGCAGCCTTTCCCTCGGGCTTCAACGCTGCCACGGGGGCCGTCATCCGCGTGGCGCCAGACCTCGCGTTCGACGTGGCCTTTGACCTGACGCCGGATAACAAGGTTCGGCTCATTCCCGCCCGGCTGATCAGCGCTGTCCGGTCAACCTTCGGGTCGGTCGTTCCGACGCAGGCGGTGGGGTTGCAGTCGCCGTCGGGCGCCTTCGATGCAGTGACCAAGGCGCCGAACAATGGCTACAAGCAGGACTCCGTGGTCGTGGTGGGTGTGGGCCAACCGGTGGTGATACAGACCAACAGCGACGCGTGCCAGTTCTCGCTGGCCTCGCTCCTCTACGCGAAGGTCGTCGTCGACTCCGTCAACGCCACGACGCGTCAGATCTTCTTCCGGGCGACCCGGAACCCGAACTGCGGTTTTCGCTCCTTCCAACCAGGCGTCCCCAAGGACTGAACCCATGCATGACTTCCGCGTGCTCCGCGACCAGGTCGACCTGTTGCGGAGCGCGATGCAGCGCCGTGGCAAGCTCGATTCCCTCGCGTCGCTGATCGATCGTGGGGTCGAGCTGGACGTCGAACGTCGCGCCATGATCCAGGCGGTGGAAGAGCGCAAGGCGTCACGCAATCAGAACAGCCAGGAAGTCGCCCGCCGCAAGAAGAACAAGGAAGACGCCGAGGCGCTCATTGGCGCCGGTCGTGCGCTGGGCGAAGAGATCGCGCGACTCGAGTCCGAGCTGGCCGCGTCGGAGACGGAGCTGCACGAGATACTGCTCGAGCTGCCCAACGTTACGCTCGACGAAGTGCCCGCCGGGGACGAGACGGCGAACCGCACGGAGAAGTCGTGGGGGACTCCCCGTGACGCCGCGGGCTGCAAGCCGCATTGGGATCTCGCGTCCGCCCTCGGCATCCTCGACCTCGAGCGCGGCGCCAAGATCTCGGGCTCCGGTTTCGTCGTGCTCCGCGGGCAGGGCGCCCGCCT
Organism: Gemmatimonadaceae bacterium; assembly: GCA_020846935.1. Taxonomy (NCBI): domain Bacteria; kingdom Pseudomonadati; phylum Gemmatimonadota; class Gemmatimonadia; order Gemmatimonadales; family Gemmatimonadaceae; species Gemmatimonadaceae bacterium. The sequence continues at coordinate 35,358 of JADLCY010000013.1, read as the reverse complement.
GGTGCGCGCGCTGATGAACTTCTTCATCGATGTGCACACCCGCGAGCACGGCTACGAAGAGGTGTGGGTGCCCGTGGTCGTGAACCGGCAGACGATGATCGGCACCGGGCAACTCCCGAAGTTCGAGGAGGACATGTACGCGCTCCGCGAGGAAGGGATGTACCTCGTGCCGACCGCCGAAGTGCCGGTGACGAACCTGTATCGCGACGAGATGCTCGACGCGGCGCAGCTGCCGCGCGGGTTCGTGGCGTACACGCCGTGCTTTCGTCGCGAGGCTGGATCGGCGGGGAAGGACACGCGCGGGCTCCTCCGGCTGCACGAGTTCGACAAGGTCGAGATCGTGCGCTACACGACGCCGGAACAGTCACCGCACGAACACGAGCAGCTCACGCGACACGCGGAAACGCTGCTCGAGCGGCTCGGCCTCGCGTATCGGCGCGTACTCCTCGCCGCCGGAGACACGGGGCAGAGCAGCGCCAAGACCTGGGACCTCGAGGCGTGGGCGCCCGGCGTCGGCAAGTGGCTCGAGGTGTCGTCGTGCAGCACCTTCACGGACTATCAGGCCCGGCGCGCAAACATCCGCTTCCGTCCCGCGCCGGGCGAAAAGCCGCGCTTCATTCACACGCTGAATGGCTCCGGCCTCGCCTTTCCACGCGTCATCGCGTGCCTCCTGGAGGTGTACCAGCAGCCGGATGGCAGCGTGACGGTCCCGGAGGTGCTGCGCCCGTACCTCGGGACGGACGTGCTGAAGTAGCCATGCGTCAGCGCGCCACGGTGGTGATCGCCGTCGTGGTGGCGCTCGTGCTGGGATCGTACGTGCTCTACACGCAGCGCGTCGTGTCCAGCCTGCGCCGGGAGGCCGAGCGTGAGGGGCGCATCTATGCGCGCGTGTACCGGGCCATCTCGGACACGGCTGCCGATCCGACGCCGGCGCTCTTCGACATCCTGGAGCACATCCGCGAGGCCGGCGTGCCCGTGGTCATCACCGACGTGCGCGGCCGGCCAACGGCCAGTGTCAACACGCCATTCGACCGCGAGCCCAACGACGCACGCCTGATCGAGTTTGCCGCGGCACTCGACCTGGAGAACGAACCCATCATCCTGCCCGGCGTCGGCCTGCTGCATTTCGGCGTCACGCCGCTCGTGAAGGAACTGCGCGTGGTGCCGATCCTGCAGGCCGCGTTTCTCGCGCTGATTCTGCTCGCCGCCGTGTACGCATTCCGCACGCGCGCCCACGCCGATCGCGAGCGGGTCTGGGCGGGCATGGCGCGTGAGTCGGCGCACCAGCTCGGGACGCCGCTCTCCTCGCTCGCCGGCTGGATCGAGCTGCTCCGCGAGCGCGACGGTGATGCGATGACCGGGCGCGCGCTGGAGCACATGGAGGGCGACCTCGTGCGCCTCGAGCGCGTGGCCCATCGCTTCGAACGCATCGGGCGGCCGCCGCGCTCGGAGACGGTGGACCTGGCGCACATCGCCGAGCAGGTCGCCAACTACTTTCGCGCGCGGGTCCCGTCGCTTGCGCACTCCGTCTCGATCGAGACCAAGCTGGACGCCGGCGGCGCGACGATCCAGGGCGACAGCGTGTTGCTCGAGTGGGCGCTCGAGTCGCTGCTCAAGAACGCGATCGACGCGCTTGCCGGGCGAGGCGGGCGCGTGCAGGTCACCGTCGAGCGCACGCCCGAGGCCGTGCGGCTGGTCGTGGCCGACGATGGGCCGGGCGTGCCGCGTGAACTCCGACGTCGCATCTTCGACGCCGGGTTCTCCACGAAGCAGAACGGGTGGGGGCTCGGACTCGCACTCACGCGTCGCATCGTGCAGGAGTCGCATCGCGGCACCATCGTGCTGCTGCCCACGGATCGCGGCGCGACGTTCCAGATTACCTTTCCCGGATGACGGTTGCCCCACCCCGCGAGACGTCGTACCTCGATGGATTGAATCCGGCGCAGCGCGAGGCGGTGCTGTACGGTGACGGCGCGCTCCTCGTGCTCGCCGGCGCCGGCTCGGGCAAGACACGAGTGCTCACCACGCGGATCGCGCATCTCATCCGCCAGCGGGGCGTGCATCCGGGGTCCGTTCTCGCGGTCACGTTCACCAACAAGGCGGCCAACGAGATGAAGGGCAGGATCGGGCGCCTCCTCGGTCGCGATCCGGTCGGCATGTGGTGCGGCACCTTTCACTCGGTGGGCGCACGGCTCGTGCGCAACTACGCCAGTCTCGTGGGGCGCACGTCCAGCTTCACGATCTACGACGAAGACGATACGCTTGGAGCGATCAAGCGCATCATGGAGCGTCTGCGCATCGCGCCAAAGGAGCGCCCCCCGCAGGCCATCGCCCACGCGATGTCCGATGCGATGAACCGGCTCGTCTCGCCGGAGGCGTTTGCCACGTCAGCCGCGGACCCGTTCTCCAGGGATGTCGCCGCCGTCTACCGCGAGTTGGAACCGGCGATGCGCCAGGCCAACGCCGTCACATTCGACCACCTGCTGACCTTGCCGGTCGAACTGCTGACGCGGCACGACCACGTGCTCCACGCGATTCGTGAGCGCTTCCGCTACATCCTCATCGACGAATACCAGGACACAAACTCGGCGCAGTATCAGTTCGCCGTGCAGGTGGCCGGACCGCGAGGCAATCTGGTGGTGGTCGGTGACGACGATCAGTCGATCTACGGATGGCGCGGTGCCGACGTGCGGAACATCCTGGACTTCGAGCACGACTTCCCCGGCGCCCACGTCGTGCGCCTCGAGGAGAACTACCGCTCGACGCCGCAGATTCTCGCCGTGGCGAATTGCGCCATCCTGGCGAACACCGAACGACGCGGCAAGACGCTGCGCACCACGCGGGCCGCCGGCGACGCGGTCGTCACGGTGGCGTGCCTCGACGAGCGCGACGAGGCCGACTTCGTGATGGGCGACATTCAGGCGCGTCGCTACGCCTCACGAAGTCGGCCGCTCCGCGACTTTGCGATCCTCTACCGCACCAATGCGCAGAGCCGCGCGATGGAAGAGTCGCTGCGGCGTCAGGGCATGCCGTACCGGCTCGTTGGCGCCGTGCGCTTCTACGATCGGCGCGAGATCCGCGACCTGATGGCGTACCTCAAGCTCATCGCGAATCCCGCCGACGATGAGGCGTTTCGTCGCGCGGTCACCGTGCCCCGACGGGGGGTTGGCGATACGACCATCGAAGCCCTGGCCACCGCGGCTTTCGACGCCAAACGTCCGCTGCTGGAAATGGCGCTCGATCCGTTCGCCGTCACGCCGTTTCGCCCGGCCGCGCGCAACGCACTCGAGGCCTTTGCCCGCCTCATCCTTCGCGTGCGCGAATTGGCAAAGGATGCGTCCGTCGATGCGGTCCTGCGAGAGGTCATCGAAAGCGTCGGATACCTGGATCACCTGCGTGCCGAAGGCCCGGAGGGCGTCGAACGCGTTGAGAACGTCCGCGAACTGGTGGCGGGCGCCGCGGAGACCGTGGTGGATGAGGGAGGGGAAGTCGGACTCACGCCACTCGACCTCTTCCTTCAGCGCGCGTCGCTCGTCACCGGCCTCGATGGCCTGGCCGCCGGTGCCGATGCCGTGACCCTCATGACGATGCATAACGCGAAGGGACTGGAGTTCCCCGTCGTCTACGTGACCGGCGTCGAAGAAGGACTCTTCCCGCTCGCTCGCTCGCGCGAGCAGCTCTCGGCTCTCGAGGAAGAGCGACGCTTGTTCTATGTGGGCATCACCCGCGCCGAGGATACGCTGTTCATCACGCACGCCCGTGGGCGCCGGCGAAACGGCGAGTTCATGCCATCAATGCCGTCCAGTTTTCTCCGGGAGATTCCACCGGCGCTCCTGGTGGCACGCTCCACACCGCGCTTGCGCTCGTCGGCGCCCGCTGGTGACGGCGAGGCCTCCTGGGGACGCGCGGCGCGACCCTGGTTCGATGACGACTTCGCGCCAGCCGCTCCCACACCGAGACGGCAGGGGTCACCGGTCCGCGTGGCCAGCGTCCCCACGATCGAGGACGAGTCGCAGGACGCGCCGCGCTATGTCGTTGGCGAGCGTGTGCAGCATGCAAAGTTCGGCGGTGGCGCGATCGCCGAAGTGTCCGGCCACGGCCGCGATGCCAAGGTCACCATCGATTTCGATGACGAGGAGGTCGGGCGCAAGCGCCTCGTCGTCGCACACGCCAGCCTCACGCGAGGAATGGACTGAATGTCGGTCGACGAACGTGACGTGCGCCACGTGGCGGCGCTGGCGCGACTTGGGCTCGACCCGTCGCGCACCGCGGCCCTCGCGCAGGAGCTCAATGGGATCCTGGCGCACATGGAGGTGCTGCGCGCCGTGGACACCACCGGCATCGCGCCCATGGCCGGCCCTCCGGGGGCGAGCCGCCTGCTGCGCAGTGACGAGCCTTCGGCCGATCCATTGCGCTGCCCGCTGGACGCATTTGCGCCGTCCTCGCGCGACGGGTTCTTCCTCGTGCCGCGCCTCGCCGCGCATGAGGGCACGGACGCGTGACACCGGATCGGGCACAGGGATCGGCGGCGTCGCAGCGCGAGCGCGTCGCGGCCGGCGAGGTGAGCGCACTCGTCGCCGCCAATGAAGCGTTTGCCCTTGCCGACATGATCGGCGCGAACGACCGCGACGGACTCAACATCCTGCTCGGCTGCGATCGCGCGTGGACGCGGGCGCAGGCTGAGGCGGTGGATGCTGATGCCGCGCGTGGCGTCGCTGGCGCGTTGGCCGGCGTGCCGGTCGCGATCAAGGACAACCTGGTGACCGAGCACCTGCCCACGACCTGCGCATCGCGGGTGCTCGAGGGTTACGTCAGTCCGTTCGAGGCCACGGCCGTGCGACGCCTCCGAGCGCAGGGCGCCGTGATTCTCGGCAAGACAAACCTCGACGAGTTCGCGATGGGTTCGTCCACCGAACACAGCGCATTCGGACCCACGCGCAACCCTGTCGACCCCACGCGGGTACCCGGAGGCTCGTCAGGCGGGAGCGCCGCGGCTGTCGCCGCCGGTTTGTGTCGCATTGCGCTTGGCTCGGAAACGGGAGGCTCGGTACGTCAGCCCGCGGCGTTCTGCGGCGTGGTCGGGGTGAAACCGACGTACGGACGCGTCTCTCGGTACGGACTCGTGGCATTCGCCTCGTCGCTCGATCAGGTGGGCGTGTTCGGCGCCTCGGTCGATGACGCGGCGCTTGGGCTGCAGGTGATCGCTGGCCACGACCTGCGCGATGCGACGTCCGCCGTGCATCCGGTACCGTCGTTGCGTGCGGCCGGGGACGCGCCGCTCCTTGGCGTTGTCGTTGGACGGCCACGCGAGTACTTCCCCGCGTCGCTGGACCCGCGCATCGCCGAAGCATGCGAGGTTGCACTCGACCACCTCCGCGAACAAGGTGCGCAGGTGCGCGAGGTGTCGCTCCCGCACACGGACCTCGCCATCCCCGCGTACTACGTGCTCGCCCCCGCCGAGGCATCGTCCAACCTGTCGCGGTTCGATGGGGTGCGGTACGGCGCGCGGGTGGAAGGCCCGGGCGGGCTGCGCGGCATGTACGAGGGCACACGATCCGTCGGCTTCGGGCCCGAAGTCACGCGTCGGATCCTGCTCGGCACCTACGCGCTCTCTGCCGGCTACTACGACGCGTACTATGGAAAGGCCATGCAGGTGCGCCGTCTCATCGCTGACGACTTCGCGCGTGTGTTTGCCGAAGGGGTCCACGTCCTGCTCACACCCACCACGCCATCGCCGGCGTTTGCCCTCGGCGCGATGAGCGACCCCTACGAGATGTACCTGAGCGACATCTTCACGGTCACCGCGAACCTCGCCGGCCTGCCGGCCATGTCGGTGCCGGCGGGGCACGTCGACGGCTTGCCGATCGGAGTGCAGCTGATGGCCGCACCGTTCGACGAGGTGCGTATGCTCGCCGCCGGGTACACCATCGAGCGCGCGCGCCTCGAGGCAGCATGAGCGCGCATGATCGATGGGAGCTCGTCGTCGGGCTCGAGGTGCACGTGCAGCTCAAGACGCAGACCAAGATCTTCTGCGGTTGCTCCACGTCGTTTGGGGACGCACCGAATCGCAACACGTGCCCGGTGTGCCTCGGGCTCCCGGGAGCGCTGCCGGTGCTCAATGAGCGCGCGGTGGAACTGGCGACGCGGACGTCGCTCGCCCTGGGTTGCACGGTGCATCCAGTCTCCCTCTTCGCGCGCAAGAATTACTTCTATCCCGACCTGCCCAAGGGCTACCAGATCTCGCAGTTCGATCGTCCGCTGGCCACCGGTGGCGCCATTCCCCTGCCCGGTGGTGGGGCGGTGGGCATCACGCGCGTTCACATGGAGGAGGACGCGGGCAAGTCGATCCATGACCGCTTCCCCGGAGCCTCCGCCATCGACCTCAATCGCGCCGGCACTCCCCTCGTCGAGATCGTAAGCGACCCCGACCTTCGCAGCGCCTCTGACGCACGCGAATACCTCCTGCGCCTCAAGGCCATCCTCGAGTACACCGAGGTGAGCGATGCCAACATGGAGGAGGGAAGCCTTCGGGTCGACGCCAACGTGAGTGTGCGCCCGCGCGGCGCCGCGACGCTTGGCATGAAGGCCGAGATCAAGAACATGAACTCGTTCTCCGCCGTCGAGCGGGCGATCGAGGTGGAGTTCGAGCGCCAGGTGGCGACGCTCGAACGTGGGGAGCGCGTGGTGTCGGAGACGCTCCTGTGGGACGCGGCGCGCAACGAGGTGCGGCCGCAGAGGTCCAAGGAGGAGAGCCACGACTACCGGTACTTTCCGGAGCCGGACCTGCCCCCGCTGGTTCTCGAGGCCGCATGGATCGAGGCGCGACGGTCGGACCTCCCGGAGCTGCCACTGGCGCGACGTGAGCGGCTGCAGCGCGCGTTTGGCATCAGTGAATACGATGCTGGTGTGCTGACGGCGAGCCGGGCGCTGGCCGACTACTACGAGGCCGCCGCGGGGCAGCTCGGCGACGGCAAGGCTGTGGCGACATGGGTCATGGGCGAGGTGCTGGCGTGGCTCAACACGTCCCGGGCGTTCATCGCCGACTTCCCGATACCGCCGGGGGAGCTGGCCTCGCTGCTGGAACTCGTGAAGACGGGCACGCTCAGCCGGACTGCGGCGCGGAAGGTCTTTGACGTACTGCTGCGCGAGCCCGGCGCTTCCTCGCGCATGGTGGCCGAGCGCGAGGGACTCGTCCAGGTGAGCGACGACGGCGCCCTCGTTTCGTGGGTCGACGCGGTGATCGCTGCCCACCCCGACGAGGTCCGTCGCCTTGTCGCAGGGGAGAAGAAGCTCCTCGGCCCGCTCGTGGGTGCCGTCATGAAGGCCTCGGGAGGCCGCGCGGACCCGCGTCGCGTGAGCGCGCTTGTCAGCGAGCGTGCGGCGCGCTGAGACTGCCTAACGGCCCGCAGCGCCGAGGAAGAGCGGGGGCGTCAGGTGGCCGGCAAAGGCCAGTCGCGTCTGCGGCAGGCCGAACCGTCGGTCGGCCTCGGCCAGCAGCGCGTCTTCGCCCCCAACCCGCAGCGTCTCGCGCCGGACGCGTTTTGCGAGCCGGAGCTGGTCTTCTCCGGACGGGTCCAGCTGCCATGGGTCGGAGGCGTCCATGCGCTGGTACAGGTCCACGATGAAGTCGAAGGCACGGTCGAGGTAGGTCCCCACCTGCGCCCCCGGCAGGTCGAAGCGCGAATGGACCTTGGCGAGCCGGAACGCGCGTTGCCACGACTCCATGTCCGTCACGCGCACCATGCCCCGAAAGATCCGGCGGTTGGTTGGCGTGGAAAAGATCGTCGGGCTCAGGATGCGATCGAGGTGCCCATCGGCCCGCGAGTGATCGAGCAGGATCAGCTCCCTTGCCCGGTGCGCGGAGCTGTCACCGAGATGCGTCTCGAAGCGGATCTCCCAGTAGCTGTGCCCCAGGGCGGCGGTCGCCGAGGTCACCGCGAGCTGTCGTGGAACGAAGTAGTTGTGGGCAATGGCGTCGGCCGCCAGGTGGGCGAGATATCCGAACGCGAAGGCGCGCATCGCCTCGTCGCGCGCCCGATCGAGAATCTCCATCCCCACGCTCCAGGAATGACAGTGCCGCCCGGCGGCAGCGTACTTCTTGGCGATGCTGGTGTCGGCCGCGATCGATCCGTAGAGGAAGTCGAACGGAAACGCGTTCAGCAGCTCGGCCACGGATCCCGGCAGGAGGTGGAGCGAGCGGAGAACCGCGTCACCGAGGTACACGTGTGTGCCCGGCGTCCACGCCCAGGCGATGTCTGGCGTCAGGCAGATCAGCGCTACCGCGGCAAGGAGCAGCCGCACGCGCTACTCGCCACCCTCGCCTGATCCGCCATCTCCACCGCCACGCTCGCTGCCCCCGCCCTCGCCAGGCGGGCGCGAGCGCTCACCCCGCTCGCCCCGTTCGCCCCGTTCGCCACCACGGCGGCGCCGCCGTCGCTTGCGGAGCGCGCGCTCGTCGCGATTCATCTCCGCCATCGACTGCTCCTCGTACACGCGTGGCGGTCTGTCTTCGCGTTCGCGACGCTCCACTCTCTCGCGCGGCTGGTCCGGGTCGTCCGCGTCTTCGCGCACCTTCTTCTCGACGAAACCGCGCGCCCGCCGCACGCCGGCGCGCACCACGTCCGCGGTGCCGCGCACGCGGCCCGACAGGTTGCGGATCTCTTCCACCACCACGCGCGCATCGTGGACCGCACCGGTGATGTCCGCCGAGGTCGACTTGACCAGTCGCGACAACTCGTCGAGGGCGCGACGCAATGCGAACAGCGTGAACGTCGCCGCCACGAGCATGAACAGCACCAGCAGGGACACGAGGCTCTGGCCCACAGTAGCCACCTGGTCGAGCCACGTGCGCTCAATGATCACGTGCTGGACCGTGGGGGCCACCTGGAGGGCGAAGGGCAGGTCGAAAGAGTGGAGCATCGAAGGTGAGGTGGGGAAGGTTCCCGGACGACGCGAGCAATCTATATCCCGGAAGCCGCCGGTCGCAGAGACGCGGGGAAGACGCTTGAGATCGGCCCCTGCCTCCGGGCATTATTCGCGAACCTCCCACGCATCGCATGGCACCCGTTCAATACATCGTCGAAGGCGGCCACACGCTCTCGGGCTCCATCGAGCCGGCGGGCAACAAGAACGCCGCGCTCCCCATCATTGCGGCGTGCCTGCTTACCGAACATCCGGTGATCCTGCGCAACGTGCCGCGCATTCGCGACACCGAAACGCTCGTCGACCTGGTGCGGAGCGTCGGCGCCGAGGCCGACTGGACGGGCCACAACGAGCTGCACGTCGCGGCACGGCGACTCACCTCCGATGACCTCGATCCGGAGATCTGCGCAAAGATCCGCGCGTCGATCCTTCTTGCCGGCCCGCTGCTCGCCCGCCGAGGACACGCCGTGCTGCCACCGCCTGGCGGCGACGTGATCGGCCGCCGTCGCGTCGACACGCACTTCCTTGCCTTCGAACAGCTCGGCGCCACGGTTTCCGCCGGTGACCGATACGAGTTTCGCGCGCCCAAACTGCGAGGTGCGGACGTCTTTCTCGATGAGCCCAGCGTGACGGCCACCGAAAACGCCCTGATGGCGGCCGTGGCCGCCGAGGGGACCACCCTGCTGCGCAATGCGGCGAGTGAACCGCATGTGCAGGATCTCGCCAACTTCCTCGTCGCCCTGGGCGCCCGGATCGACGGCATCGGCACCAACACGCTCACCATCCACGGCGGTGCCGCGCTTGGCGCCGCGACCCACCGCATCGGGCCTGACCACATCGAGGTCGGCTCGTTCATCGGGCTGGCGGCCGTCACACGCTCCGAACTGAGGATCACGCGGGCGGGCGTGGAACACCTGCGCAGTATTCTCATGGGGTTCGAGCGGCTCGGCATCACCTGTCGGATCGATGGCGAGGACTTGGTCGTCCCGGCCGAGCAGAGTCGCCGCATCCGCGAAGATCTGGGGGGCCACGTCCCCAAGCTCGAGGACCAGCCCTGGCCCGCGTTCCCGGCCGATGTCATGTCGATCGCCATCGTCACCGCCACGCAGTGCGAGGGCCTGATCCTCATGTTCGAGAAGATGTTCGAGTCGCGGATGTTCTTCGTCGACAAGCTCATCTCGATGGGCGCGCGGATCGTGCTGTGCGATCCGCACCGCGTGATCGTCTCCGGGCCGTCGAGGCTGCGGGGTGCCAAAGTGGAGTCGCCGGACATTCGCGCGGGCATGGCCATGCTGCTGGCCGCGTTGTGCGCCGACGGAAACAGCACCATCAACAACGCCGGGCAGATCGAGCGCGGCTACGAACGCGTGGATGAGCGCCTGAACGCGTTAGGCGCCCGCATCACGCGAGTGCCCGCGCGCTGAGTGACGCGACCGCCACTGCCCGTCGCCGAGACCGTCCCGGACTTCGAGGCGCTCGGGCTCGTCGCCTTTACCACCCAGCGCCAGGCGGGCAGTTTCGCGCTGCACGGCGACGAGCCAAGCGCGGTCGTGTGGGATCGCTGGATCGCGCTTGCCCAGGCGCTCGGCGCGGAGCGCCTGATTTCGGCGCACCAGGTGCACGGCGTCAAGGTGCTGAGCCACACCGGCGAGTGGTCCGGGATCCTGCGCGCGAGCGAGGCCGACGGCCACATGGCGTGGTCCGGTTCGACCGCCATGGCCGTCACGCTGGCGGACTGCATCCCGGTGTTCATCGGCCACCCGGCCGGGGTCGGCGCGATCGTCCACTCCGGATGGAAGGGAACCGCGGCCGGCATAACTCAGGTCGCCATCACAGCGCTGGACGCGGTGGGGTACCGCGCGGCGGACCTGCGCGTGCACGCGGGCCCGGGCATCTGCGGGCGCTGCTACGAGGTGGGGCCTGAGGTATATAGTAGGCTCACCGGTCGCCGAGCTGAGCAGCCAACGCCCGTCGACCTCCGCGCATTGATTGCCGACTGCGCGCGCGCCGCGGGCGTCAGGGCGGTGAGCGTGAGCACGAGCTGCACCCGGTGCGACAACGATCGGTTCTACTCGCATCGGTGCGGTGACCTCGGGCGCCAGCTCGGCGTGCTTCGCACGCGCTAGGAGGCGCAGTCGCGTCCGGGGCGGCGGATTCGTCGGCTTGCACGGATGTCTCGCGTGATCTACATTGCTGCGTCGCCCGGAATGCCACCGGGTGTTGAAATGTGGGGGAGGTTCCCCCGCATTTTTTTGTTCTAAGGGGGGCTCGAAGGGATATGAACCCGGCGCTTGAAGATCTTGTCCAACAAGAGCTTGACGCGATGGGATTCGATCTCGTGGAGCTGAGGCGCGGGGGCACGTCACGGCGGCCGGTGCTCGACGTCCGGATCGACCGCCGGGACGGAACCAAGGTCACGGTGGACGATTGCGCCCACGTGTCGCGTGCCCTCGAACCCCGGCTCGAGAGCTCGAGGCTCGTGGGTGAGTCGTATGTGCTCGAAGTGTCATCGCCGGGCGTGGAGCGTCCGTTGCGCCACGCGGCGGACTGGCGGCGGTTCGCAGGTCGACGGGCGCGGGTGCTGAGTCCTGCGCTGGGCGGACGGATCGACGTCGAAGTGGTGGGGATCGAGAGTTCAGAAGGCTCCGAGGTCGCGGTGGTTCGCGATCTCAAAGGGACAGAACACCGGGTGGCGCTCTCCGACATCAAGGAGGCGCGGCTCGTGTTCGTGTGGAATACATGAGGATGCTGGCATGACCGGTACCGCTGAAATCCTGAGTGCCATTCGCGAGCTGTCGCACCTCAAGCAGCTCGACCGCACGGAACTGCACGGACTCCTCCAGGACGGCATTCATGCCGCCCTGGCAAAGAAGCACGGCCCCAACGTCAAGGCCGAGATCGAGATCGACGAAGTCCGCGGCGAGATCCGGATCGTGCTCCTCAAGACCGTGGTGGCCGAGGTCGTGGACCCGGGCGCCGAGGTCTCCGTGGAGGAGGCGCAATACGAGGATCCCGAGTTCCAGCCGGGCGACGTGATGGAGATTCCCGTCGACTACTCGGAGTTCGGGCGCAGCGCGGTGCAGGCGGCCAAGCAGCGCATCATCCAGCGCGTGCGCGAGGGTGAACGCACGCGCATTCGCGACGAGTTCTCCTCGCGCGTGGGCGAGTTGCTGTCCGGCGAGGTCCAGCAGATCGAGCGCGGGAAGCTCGTGCTCATGCTCAGCAAGTTCCGCGAGGCGGAGGCGATCATGCCCTACCGCGAGCAGAACCACCGCGAGCATTTCCACCAGGGCGATCCGATCCGGGCCGTGCTCAAGCGCGTCGAGGAGACGCCCAAGGGCCCGCGCCTGATCCTCACCCGTGGGGATCCGGTCTTTGTGCAGGCCCTGTTCAAGCTCGAGGTGCCCGAGATCCAGCAGGGCATCGTCGAGATTCGTGCCTCGGCCCGGGAGGTTGGCAGTCGCACCAAGATCGCTGTGTGGTCGCGCGACGAATCGATCGATCCCGTGGGCGCCTGCGTGGGACTCAAGGGCGCCCGTGTGCAGGCGGTGGTCAACGAGCTGAATGGCGAGCGCATCGACATCGTGCCCTGGTCCAACGATCCGGAGCGGTTCGCCCGCCTGGCGCTGGCGCCGGCCCGCGTGGCCCGCGTCTTTTCGGATCCGGAGAACCGGACGATCCAGGCCGTCGTCGACGAGGACCAGTTGTCGCTGGCGATCGGCCGCAATGGCCAGAACGTGCGGCTTGCCTCGGAGCTCACGGGCTGGAAGATCGACCTGTACTCCAGCCGCGAGTGGATGGAGCGGGCCGACGGGCCGAACTTCGCTCCGCTGCCCGAGGAACAGGATGGCGGTGCCGACGTGAAGCTTTCCGAAATCCAGGGGCTCTCGCCCGCCACTGTGGCGGTACTCGAGGACGCTGGCTATCGCACGCTCAACGACATCATCGACCTGGAGCGCGAGGACTTCCTCAAGCTCCCGGGCATTGCGCCGGAAGAGGCCGATCGCATCATGGTCATGCTCTCGGAGCTGACTACGGAGGATGGCGACGAGGGTGGTGGAGAGGGCTGAGCGCGCACCGATTGCGCTCGACCCCGCGGTCGAGCGTCAGGTGCTCGGCCTCCTGGGACTCGGGGCGAGGGCGCGGAACGTGGTGGTGGGCGTCGATCGCGTGCGGGACGCGGTGCGGCGCAACAAGGTGATCCTCGCGATCGTTGCACCAGACGCATCGCGACACAGCCGGGAGAAGGTGCTGCCGCTCCTGCAGGCGCGGCGGGTTCGGACGGTCGAAGGGTCGACCGCAGACGCGCTGGGTGGGGCGGTGGGCAAGGCGTCGACCGCGGTCGTCGGGATCACCGACGCATCGCTGGCGGCCGGGGTCCGCAGGTTGGTGGACCCTACCGCACGGGCAGGACGGACACCGGGTCCGCGAAGGACTCGTTAGGAGGCTTCGTTTGAGCAAGCTGCGCGTACACGACATGGCTGGTGAGTTCGGCATCTCCGCCGAGGATGTGATGCAACTCCTCAAGGCGATGGATGTGCCGGTTCGCAGTCATTTGAGTCTGCTGACCGACGACCAGGTCGCGCGGGTTCGCGCGCGATGGGAGCGGGAAAAGCGCGCGCGCCAGGAGAAGCCGGCGAGCGCGCCGCCCACGCGCACCGGTCGCCGGCGCGGTACGCCTGCTGTCGAGCCGGCTGCGGCTGCCGAAGCGCCCGCCGCGGCGCGCGGGAGTGTGAGGCGCCGAAAGGCCGCCGACCTCCCGCCGGCAGAAGCGGAAGTCGTCGTCGCCGATGATGACGTGCCCGCACCGTTTGACGCCCCGACGGAGGAAGCGCCTGAGCGCGTCACCGTGGAGGCCGTCGCACCGCCGCCGGCCGAAGTCGTCACGGCACCCGTAGCAACGCCGGAGCCTCACGCTGAGCCGGTCCAGGCAGACGCGCCCCCCGAGCGCGCGCCTGTTCCCGCGCCGACTCCGGTACCCGTGGCCAGTGTGCCGCCGCGTTCCGTCCCCGTCGCGAGCGCTTCCCCTCCGGCGCTCAACCGCCAGCGCCCGCGCCCGATCGTGCCGGCTCCGCCGCGCGCGCAGCGGCCAGGTGCGGCCGGTGGGGCGTACCCGCCGCCTCGGCCCGTTGCGTCAGGGACGCCGAGTGGTGGCGTCAGCATTCCGGCGCGGGATGATCGCAAGCCCGCGGACTCATCGAGCGCTGGCACCCGGGGCAAGAAGAAGGGCAAACGCGACCGCGTCGACCAGGAAGAAGTGTCGGCAAACATCACGCGCGTCATGCAGAACATGCGCGGCGGTGTCGCCAAGCGCGGCACGCGTCGGCCGGATGAGTCGCGGGCCGATCTCGAAGCCCAGCGCCGCGAAGAAGTGGAACGCGAGAGAAAGACCGTCCGCGTCAACGAGTTCATCACGGTCGCCGAGCTCGCGGACATTCTGAAGGTGCCCGCGACGCAGATCGTTGGCTTTGCGTTCAAGAACCTCGGCCTGATGGTCACGATCAATCAGCGCCTGGATTTTGACCAGATCGAACTGATCGCGACGGAGTTCGGCTTCGAAGCGGCGCGCGAGGAGGAGTACAAGGCCGACATCGGCGCGGTGGAAAAGGACAAGGCCGAGGATCTCAGGGCGCGTCCGCCGGTCGTCACCATCATGGGTCACGTCGACCACGGCAAGACGTCGCTGCTCGACTACATCCGCAAGGCAAACGTGGTGGCGGGCGAAGCCGGCGGCATCACGCAGCACATCGGCGCGTACCACGTGTCGCTGCCGGGCGATCGCGCGATCACGTTCCTCGACACGCCGGGCCACCAGGCCTTCACCGCGATGCGTGCGCGTGGTGCCCAGGTCACGGACATCGTCGTGCTGGTCGTTGCGGCGAACGACTCCGTGATGCCGCAAACGATCGAGGCCATCTCGCACGCAAAGAACGCGGGCGTGCCGCTCATCGTCGCCATCAACAAGGTCGACCTGCCCGAAGCCAACCCGATGCGGGTGTCGCAAGACCTCCTGCAACACGGGGTCGTGCTCGAGCAGTTCGGTGGCCAGACGCTTTCCACGCCCATCTCCGCAAAGAAGGGCACCGGTGTCGCCGAGTTGCTCGACCAGATCCTCCTGCAGGCCGAGGTCCTCGATCTCAAGTCGAACCCCGACAAGGCCGCCACCGGCTCCGTCGTCGAAGCGCAGCTCGACGCAGGGAAGGGACCGGTCGCGACCGTGCTGGTGCAGGGCGGTACGCTGCGTGTGGGCGACAATTTCATCTGCGGCCTGTTCTCGGGCCGTGTGCGTGCGCTGCTCGACGAACGCGGCAAGCAGGTCAAGCAGGCCGGGCCGGCCATTCCGGTGCAGGTGCTCGGCCTCGCAGGCGTCCCGATGGCCGGCGATCAGTTCCTCGTCGTCGAGGACGCCACGCAGGCGCGCGAGATTGCGCAGCGACGCGAGCGCCTCGATCGCGAGGCCAAGAGCCGTCGCACCAGCAAGAGCGCCGTCTCGCTCCAGGACTTCATGTCGCAGGCGTCCGCGGGCCAGAAGCGGAACCTGCGCATCGTGATCAAGGCCGACCAGGGTGGACCGGCCGAAGCGCTCGCCGACGCGCTGCAGCAGTTGTCCAACAACGAAGTGCAGGTCGAGGTGGTCCATCGCGGCGTCGGCGCCATCACCGAGGGCGACATTCTCCTGGCGCGCGCCTCGAGGGCGGTCATCATCGGCTTCCACGTGCGGCCAGACAACAACGCTCGTGCCGCCGCGGAAAAGGAAGGCGTCGAGATCAAGCTCTATCGCATCATCTACGAGGCCGTCGCCGACGTCCGCGCCGCCCTCGAAGGCATGCTGCGACCCGAAGAGCGCGAGGTGGTGCTCGGCGAAGCCGAGGTACGCGAGGTCTTCAAGGTCTCCCGCATCGGCACCATCGCCGGGTGCTCCGTCCGGAGCGGCGTCATCAATCGCGCCGGCCGCGTGCGTCTCGTGCGCGATGGCTCCGAGATCTTCGAGGGCGGGATCGCCTCGCTCCGTCGCTTCAAGGACGATGTGAAGGAAGTGAAGGAAGGGTACGAGTGCGGCATCGGCATCGAGAACTTCAACGACATCAAGGTCGGCGACGTGATCGAGTGCTACCGCAAGGAAGAAGTCGCGCGTACCCTGCAGCCGGAGGCCGCGGCCAACTGACGCCGCGGCGCCGGTCGCTACGGGCCGCGTCACTCCACGCATCCACCCATCGCCTCGCGTCACATGCCCGTTGACCGCCGACGCCCGGACCGCGTCGCGGAGGCCATCCGCGAGCAGGTCGCCCGCTTTCTCGCTGAGGGCGTCAAGGATCCGCGCATCACCGGGATCGTCACCGTGACGGCGGTCGAAGTCACGCGCGACCTCCGGCACGCCAAGGTCTTCGTCAGCATCATGGGCGACGACACCCAGCGCGCATCGACCGTCGAGGGACTGACCTCGCTCGCCGGACACCTGCGCAGCAAACTCGGGCGCTCGCTGCGTATCCACGCCGCTCCGGAGATCGAGTTCCGCCTCGACCATTCCGTCGCCCACGCCGCGCGCATTGAATCGCTGCTGGCGCAGATCCGCGAGGGCAACGTGGACACGCGTGATGCCGACGATCTCGACTGACGCGCTCGTCCTCGTCGACAAGCCGGTCGGGATCACTTCGTTCGATGCGGTCCGCGCAGTCACACGGGCCATCGGGACTCGCAAGGCTGGCCACGCCGGCACGCTCGACCCGTTTGCGACCGGTCTCCTCATCATCCTGACTGGCCGCGGTACGCGACTCCTGCGCTTCGTGAATGGCGAGCCCAAGGTCTACCTCGCGACCATCCGGTTCGGCGAGGAGCGCGACACCGACGATCGCACCGGCGACGTGACGCGTCAGGCGGCCCTCCCGTCGACGCAGGACGTCCTGGAGACGCTCCCTCGTTTCGAGGGAATCATCGCCCAGGTGCCGCCGGCGTATTCAGCCAAGAAGATCGATGGCCGCCGCGCCTACGCCCTCGCCCGCCGGGGTGATGCACCCACCTTGCCACCGGTCGACGTTCGCGTCGACCGGTGGGAACCGCTGCACGTGCAGGCGGACACACTGGTCGCGCGGATCACCTGTGGCGGTGGCACCTACATTCGCGCCCTGGCGCGTGACCTCGGTCGCGCCGTTGGTAGCGCCGCGTACCTGGAGTCGCTGCGTCGGGAACGCTGCGGAGCCTTCCATGTGGAGGACGCCGTCCCGTGGGAGGCCCTCAAGGCCGGTGACGCACGTCCTCGGCCGCTTGGCGACGCGCTTGGCGACACCATCCGTGAACAGCTGGAATCAGACGATGTCGCACGGGTGGGTCACGGCATGACCGTGCTCGCGCGGACGGACGGACCTCGAGCCGTCCTCGTGGACGCCGAGGGACAGCTGCTCGCCATCGCGCGGCGCGAGGCAGACCGCTGGCAGCCCGAGGTGGTGCTTTCCCATGCGTGACCTCCTCGACGCGAGCGGGCTTCCGCCTGACGTCCGCGACACCGTGATCACCGTCGGATCCTTCGACGGCGTTCACCGTGGACATCAGCTCGTGCTCGGCCAGCTCGTGCAGCGGGCCGCGGAGCGACACACGCGTTCGGTACTGGTGACGTTCGATCCTCATCCGCTCGAAGTCGTGAATCCGAGCGTCGCGCCGCACCTGCTCACCGTGGGTGACGAGAAGCTGGAGGTGATCGCGGAGAGCGGAGTCGACTACGTCGCGCTGCTTCCCTTCACGCGGTCCCTGGCCGCTCTCGACGCGGCGCAGTTCGTCGACCAGGTGCTGGTTGGCCGGTTCCGCGTGGCGCACTTGCTCATGGGGCACGACCACGCGTTCGGAAAGAATCGCTCCGGAAACCCGGACGTGCTCAGAGCGCTCGGCAGGTCGCGAGGCTTCTCGGTCGAGGTCCTGGCGCCCGTCACCGCGCTGAGCGGACAGCCGGTCTCGTCGACCTTCATTCGACGTGCGGTCGCCGGGGGCGACCTGCTTCGCGCCGAGGAAGGCCTCGGGCGTCCTTACGCGATCGGTGGTCGCGTCAGCCACGGCGAGGCGCGCGGGCGCTTGCTCGGGTTTCCCACGATCAATGTGCCGATCGAGTCCTCGCGCAAGCTCATACCGCCGCAGGGGGTATACGCGGTTCGGGTGCAATCCGCGCGGGGCACCTTTGGCGGCATGATGAACCTGGGGCCGCGCCCCACGTTTGGCGACGCGGCCACGTCCCTGGAGGTCCATCTCTTCGATGTGTCGGCCGACTTCTATGGCCTCCGCGTCCGGGTCGATTTCGTGGCGCACCTTCGAGACACGGCCCGGTTCGACGGCGTGGACGCGCTCGTGGCGCAGCTGCGCCAGGACGAGGTGAACGCCCGCCGCGCTCTCGCGGGCCGGACGTAAACGCCCGAGGGCGCAGCCGGGGAGAAAGGGGCAGGGGCTGCAGGTCCCGGGAATCGTGAGGGCGGGCGGTGGTGACGGGCGCTGCACCGTGGGAAATGCTGTCACCCGAACGGGTTGCAGATCGACCCGACGGACCGTGCGCGTTGGTTGACTCCCCTGACACGCACCCCTAACCTTCAAAGCTTCCCCAACCACCCCTCAGGTCGAGTTTCACCGCATGTCCAACCTGAAGTACCGACTGGGTTTGATCGCGGCGCTCGTGATCGCGTCCGTCTGGGCCCTGTTCCCGCGGACTGTGGTCGAGCGCGTGAAGCGCGATGGCGCCTTCGTCTACGACACCGTCCGCCGTGTGCCGCTCAAGCGTGGGCTCGACCTGCAGGGTGGCATGCACCTGTCCCTCGAAGTCGACGACAGCAAGCAGGCCGTCGCCGACAAGAGCGATGCGCTCGATCGGGCCCTCAAGGTCGTGCGGAGCCGCATCGACCAGTTTGGTGTCTCGGAACCCGTCGTCCAGAAGGTGGGCACGGACCGCATCATCGTGGAGCTTCCGGGCATCGACGATCCCAAGCGCGCTGAAGACGTCGTGAAGGCGCAGGCCTTCCTGCAGTTCCAGATCACCGACGAGACGGGCTCGCTCGACAAGGCGCTTTCGCGACTCGACCAGATCGTGCGAGACAAGGGGAGCGCTGCGGTCGCGACCACGAGCACCACGGGCGACCAGCCGGTACAGAAGGGCCTCGATCTGTTCACGAAGAAGGATTCCGCGGCGCCCGGAGACACGACCAGGCGCGACACCGCAGCCGTCCCCGGACTGAATGCGAGCGCCGGACCGTTCTCCCGGTTGCTGGAGCGCGGAAGCATCAACGGCGAGTACTACGTGGCGCAGTCCAACGCACCCGCGCTCGAGACGTATCTCGCGATGCCGGAGATCCAGGCGGCGCTGCCACCTGGCCGCGAGCTGCTGTGGGGGAGTGATACGCTCTCCGTCGGCGGTGCACCGTACCGGACGCTCTATGTCGTCGATGCCCGCCCGATCATCACCGGCGAGTATCTCGAAGACGCCAAGCCGAACCAGTCGCCGATCGAAGGCACCATCGTCGAGTTCCGCTTCAACAACGAAGGCGGGCGGCGCTTCCGGTCGGAGACGGGCAAGCATGTGCAGGACTACATGGCGATCGTGCTCGACGACAAGGTGATGGGCCGCCCGCCCGTCATCATCCAGGCGATCGGCGCGCGCGGCCAGATCACGATGGGCCAGGGCCGGAGCCTCCAGGAAGCGCAGGATCTTGCGCTCGTGTTGCGCGCGGGTTCGCTCCCGGTGCCGCTCAAGGTCTCCGAAGTGCGTTCCATCGGCGCGTCCCTCGGACAGGATTCCATCTCCAAGGGTACCACCGCGATGGTGATCGCGGTCCTCGCGGTGATCGTCATCATGATCGGCTACTACCGCTTCTCGGGCACGCTCGCCGTTGCCGCGCTGGTGCTCTACGTGCTGTTCACGATGGCCGTCCTCGCCGGGTTCAACGCGGTACTCACGCTCCCGGGGCTTGCCGGTCTCGTGCTGTCGGTGGGTATCGCGGTCGACGCGAACGTGCTGATCTTCGAGCGCATTCGTGAGGAACTCGATCGCGGGAAGACCGTGCGGACCTCGATCGACGAGGGCTTCAAGCACGCGTGGTCGGCGATTCTCGACACCTCCGTCGCCACGATCCTCACCGCCGCGGTGCTGTACCAGTACGGTACGGGCCCCGTGCGTGGCTTTGCCGTGACCCTCATTGCCGGCATCGCGGCCTCGCTCTTCTGCGCGGTGTTTGTCACCCGCACCTTCTACCTGGTCTGGCTGTCGCGTACCAGGAACGCCCAGACCCTGAGCATCTGATGATCCGCATCTTCCACAACACCAGCTACGACTTCATCAAGTGGTGGCGACACGCAGCCGTCGCCACGGTCGTCTTCATCATGCTCGGCGTGGGCAGTTACGTGTTCCGCGGTGGCGTGAACTACAGCATCGAGTTCACCAGCGGGACGCTGATGCAGGTGCGGTTTACGAAACCTGTGGATGATGGCGAATTGCGCGCCGCCCTCGATGCCGGCGGCGTGGACGGCGCCGAGATCCAGCGGTTTGGCGACGCCACCGAATACACGATCCGCGCCCAGAACCGCGCGGAGGGCGCGGCGGTCTCGGATTCCGCATCCACGAGCGCCGTGGCCACGGCCATCCGGGCCGCGCTCGACGCGAAGTACGGGGCTGGCAGCTACACGGCGGAACGCACGGAGGTCGTCGGCCCCAGGGTTGGTGCCGAACTCCGCACGGGCGCCGCGATCGCCATGGTCCTCGCGTCGTTTGTCACCCTCGTGTATCTCGCCTTCCGATTCGAGTGGCGATTCGGGCTCGCCGCCGTGATCTCCACGGCGCACGACGTGCTCATCACGCTCGCGTTCATCAAGCTGTTCCACATCGAAGTCTCGCTGGTCGTCGTCGGCGCGATCCTGACGCTCCTCGGTTACTCGGGCAACGATACGATCATCATCTTCGATCGTGTGCGCGAGAACCTGCGCAAAGGACGCAAGCAGCCGTTGTACGACACGCTCAACGAGTCCATCAACGAGACTTTGCCGCGGTCGGTGCTGACACACACGACCACGATGGCGGCAACGCTCGCGTTGCTGCTGTTTGCGGGTGAAGTCCTTCGGCCGTTTGCCGTCGTCATGACCTTTGGCATCTTCGTCGCCACCTTCTCGTCGATCTACGTGGCGTCGCCGGTGCTCCTCTGGATCGAGCGCAAGTTCCCGCGCGCGGTCAGCGACAAGGCGCAGGTCTCGCGACAGGCCGCGCTCGCGGAGTCGGCAAAGGAACGCCCGGCCCGGCCCGCACCCTCGGGTGCGGCTCCGCGGCGCGCAACGACCCGCTGAGCCAGCCGGACCGCCGCCTCGCGCGGCGGTCCGTGTTTCGTCCCGTGCCGTCGTTCATCGACAGCCATTCGCACCTCGCGGATCCAAAGTTCGACCATGATCGCGACGCGGTAGTCATCCGGGCGCGCGAGGCCGGCGCGCTCGCTCTCGTGTGCATCGGAGAATCCATCCCTCAGGCCGATCGCGCCGAAGCCATTGCCCGAGCGTACCCCGGATTCGTCGTGTGGACCGCGGGCGTGCATCCGTTCGATGCCGCCGCATGGGACGCGGCGAGGGATGTGGAACTCATCCGGGCGCACGTCGATCGCGGCGCGGTGGCGGTCGGTGAGTGTGGACTCGATGGCACCTACGACAACTCGACGCCTTCGCAGCAGCGCCGGGCCTTTGCGGAGCAGTTGGCCCTCGCTCGCGAGGTCAATCGACCGATCGTGGTCCACACGCGCAACGCCGTGCCGGAGACCGTCGCGATGGTGCGCGAGGCCGGCCAGGCCGGCGTGCGCGGCATCCTGCATTGCTTCACGGGGCCGGTCGAACTGGCGCACACCGCCGTCGAGGCCGGCTGGTACGTCTCCTTCAGCGGCGTCGTGACCTTCAAGCGATGGCGCGACGATGATCTGGTTCGCCTCGTACCCGAGGACCGCATCCTCGTTGAAACGGACGCCCCGTACCTCGCACCGGAGCCCGTGCGCGGCACCCGCAACGAACCGTCGCTGATTCCCAACACGCTCGCGCACCTGGCCCGCGCCCGTGGTGTTACCACCGACGCCCTCGGCCGCTCCGTCTCGCGCAATGCGATCGCCTGTTTCGGTCTGGCGGTCGCCATGTCCTGATCGCTACAATCCGCGCCGCCGACCCCTGCCTCAACTGACCCGCCGTCCACGCCATGACCTTTCCAACCGACATCGAGATCGCCCAGCAGGCAAAGCTCCGTCCCATCGCTGACGTCGCCGCCGAACTGGACCTCACGCCCGATGATCTCGACCTGTACGGCAAGTACAAGGCGAAGATCCCGCTCGAGGTCACGCAGCGTCCCGCGCGCGGGCGCCTCGTCCTCGTCACCGCGATCAATCCCACCGCGGCGGGTGAAGGCAAGACGACCACGTCCGTCGGCCTCGCCCAGGCGCTGCGACGTATCGGCAAGCGGACGGCCCTTTGCATCCGGGAGCCCAGCCTCGGCCCTGTCTTTGGCATGAAGGGCGGTGCGGCCGGAGGCGGATATTCGCAGGTGCTGCCGATGGAGGACATCAACCTCCATTTCACCGGTGATTTCCACGCCATCTCGACGGCACACGCGCTGCTGGCCGCGATGACGGACAACCACCTGCAACAGGGGAATGTCCTCAACATCGATCCGCGGCGCATCACGTGGCCGCGCACGATCGACATGAACGATCGCGCCCTTCGCCGCGCCGTGATCGGCCTCGGAGGGCCCGCCGAAGGCGTGGTGCGCGAGGAGCGCTGGGTCATCATCCCGGCGTCGGAGGTCATGGCGATCGTCGCGCTCTCCACTTCGTTTGCCGACCTCGAGGCGCGACTCGCTCGCATCATCGTCGGCTCCACGTACGGCGCCGCACGCACCCCCGTCCGAGCGGGCGACATCGGCGTGGCCGGCGCGATGGCGATGCTGCTCAAGGACGCGATCCGCCCCAACCTGGTGCAGACGCTCGAAGGAGGCCCGGCCTTCGTGCACGCGGGCCCGTTCGGCAATATCGCCCACGGCTGCAACTCGATCCTCGCAACGCGCGCGGGTCTCGCGCTGGCCGACATCGTGGTGACCGAAGCGGGCTTTGGCTCCGACCTGGGCGCCGAGAAGTTCTTCGACATCAAGTGCCGCGCCGGGGGACTCGTCCCCGAAGCCTCGGTACTCGTCGCCACGGTGCGCGCGCTCAAGATGAACGGTGGCGCCAGCAAAAAGGACCTCGCGCGCGAAGACCTCGGCGCCCTGGAACGTGGTTTGCCGAACCTTCAGCACCACATTGACAACGTGAAGCAGTTTGGCACGCCAATCGTCGTGGCCGTGAACCGATTTGCCTCCGATACCGATGCGGAATTGAAGATGGTGATCGACGCCGCGAAGAAGGCCGGCGTACGCGTTGCCATGAATGAAGTGTTCGCGAAGGGCGGGGAAGGCGGGCTGGAACTCGCCCACGAAGTGATCGCGATGCTCGCCGAGGGCGGCTCCAGGTTCGCGCCGATCTACGACGCGGGCCGGCCGATCCGGGAGAAAGTCACGACCATCGCGCGCAAGGTCTACGGTGCCGATGGCGTCGACTTCTCGCCGAAAGCCGAGCGAACCATCGACTACCTCGAGTCCATCGGGCTCCATGACACACCCGTGTGCATGGCGAAGACCCAGTACTCGCTCACGGACGACGCCACCAGGCTTGGACGGCCGACCGGATTCACCATCACGGTCAACGAGGTCTACCCGTCCGCAGGCGCCGGATTCGTGGTGGCGCAATGCGGCGATATCATGACGATGCCCGGACTGCCAAAGGATCCGGCGGCGCAGCGGATGCACGTGACCGCGGATGGGACCATCTCGGGGTTGTCCTAGGAGCCGGCAGCGATCATACCTCAGCAGCATCCACCCGTCATCCGCCTGACCGTGCTCAGTCACATTCACACCGAAAACGCGCCCGCTGCGATCGGTCCCTACTCCCAGGGCATCGTTGCAGGTGGCTTCCTGTTCACTGCCGGCCAGATCGCCCTCGACCCGGTCACGATGAGCGTCGTCAGCGGCGACGTCGTGGCGCAGACCGAGCGCGTGCTCGCCAATCTCGAAGCGGTGCTCGCCCAGGCGGGCTGCGGCTGGCGCGATGTCGTGAAGACCACGGTGTTTCTTCACGATCTGGCGGACTTCCCGCGCGTGAACGAGGTCTACGCCCGTGCGCTCGGT
This sequence comes from Gemmatimonadaceae bacterium, assembly GCA_020846935.1. Classification (NCBI taxonomy): domain Bacteria; kingdom Pseudomonadati; phylum Gemmatimonadota; class Gemmatimonadia; order Gemmatimonadales; family Gemmatimonadaceae; species Gemmatimonadaceae bacterium. Next base: position 11,237 of record JADLCY010000013.1, on the reverse strand, counting down.
GATGCGCGACCCGCCCGGTCCACCGTGCAGGTGTCCGCGCTGCCGCGCGGCGTGCTGGTCGAGATCGAAGCGGTGGCCCGCGTTCCCTGATCGACGCACCCCGGTAGACGCAACCTCGCCGGCCCCGCTAAGGTTCGGTGCACGGCCGATACCTGCATCGGCCGGTTCGACACCACGCACCATGACCGACGAACGCGCCAGGATCTTCCGGCTCACACAGTTTGCGCGCTGTGCGGGTTGAGCCGCCAAGATGGGTCCGGGAGACCTGACGAAAGCGCTCGCGCCGCTGCCCGTGCGCGATGATCCTGCCATTCTCGTGGGGCGTGAGTCGTTCGACGACGCCGGCGTCTACCGCCTGACGAGCGAGCTCGCACTCGTCCAGACGGTGGATTTCTTTGCGCCCATCGTCGATGACCCGTACGTCTTTGGTCAGGTCGCGGCGGCCAACGCACTCTCCGACGTCTACGCCATGGGCGGCGTTCCCATGACGGCGTTGTCCATCGTCGGATTCCCCACCGGCGCGCTGCCGCTGGAGGTGCTCACCGACATTGTCCGCGGTGGGCAGGACAAGGTGCACGAAGCCGGTGCGGTGCTCATCGGAGGTCACACCATCAACGACGAGGAGCTCAAGTTCGGTCTCTCGGTGACCGGACGCGTGCACCCCGACCGGATGCTCACCAATGCTGGCGCGACCGCTGGAGACGTGCTCATCCTCACGAAGCCGCTGGGCACGGGGATCGTGGCCACGGCCGTCAAGCGTGACACTGCGCGCCTGGGCGACGAGCAGGCCATGCTCGACAGCATGGTACGCCTGAACGACATTGCGGCAGCGGCGGCGGTCGACCTCGCGCTGCGTTGCGCCACTGACGTCACTGGTTTTGGACTCCTCGGGCATGGGTCGCACATCGCCAGGGCCAGTCGTGTCACCTTGCGCATCCGCCTGACGAGCCTCCCGACGCTGCCCGGCACTCGCGAAGCGCTCCGCGCCGGCGTGCGCACCGGGGGAGCCGAGCGCAACCTCTCGTATCTTGAGCCGCTCGTGGACTGGGGGGCGGCATCGGTCGAACAGCGCGCGCTCACCATCGATCCGCAGACGTCGGGTGGTCTGCTCGTTGCCTGTCCCCGCGAACGCGTGGCCGACTATCTTTCGCGCGTCCCGGGGTCGGTCGTGATTGGTGAGGTGACCGAGCGCGGGGAACACCTGCTGGTCCTGGAGTAAGAGAGTCCGTCGCCCGCGAAGGCGGGACGACGCCGAGGCGATGGCCGAGGCTTTGGGCTCACGTGCCGTGGATGCCAACAGGGTATGGGAGCGGATGGGGCCTGGTGGCTTCCGTCGTCTTCAAAACGGCCGTGACCCGGCATCGCCGGGTCGGGTGGGTTCGATTCCCGCACGCTCCCGCCACCGACCTCCGGGACTCGACACGCGACACTGCCTGTGACGCCCTTTCCGAGCTTCGCCAGAGCCGCGCAGCACCTCGCGGTTGCGTTGTGGCTGGTCGGTGTCGCGCGGCCCACCGGCGCGCAGGTTCGCGACACGGCTCGGGTCGTACCGGTGCGACCGGATCGGGTCGCCCCGCGGCCGTCGGTGCGTGACAGCCTGGCTCCACCCATCTCGCCCAGGCGCGCGTTTCTCTATTCACTCGCCGTTCCGGGACTCGGCCAGTCGCGACTGCAGCGCCCGACGGCCGGTGCCGTGTACGTCGCGTTCGAGATGAGCGCGATCACGATGCTGGTCAAGTCGCGCTACGACCTCGCCATCGCCAAGCGCCGGGTGCGCGAACGGATCGTCGACGTGTACGAGATCGACGCCAACACCGGCCTTCCGGTCTTCGATGCCGAGGGACGGCCCAAGGTGAAATCGCTCGTGCCCAATCGCTACGCGACCGACGACCGGAACGAGCTGCGCAGTCGTCTCAAGGCGCGCCGGCTGCACTATGAGGATTGGGTGGCCATGCTCGCGTTCACACACCTGTTCTCCGGCGCCGACGCGTTTGTTTCCGCCCACCTCTGGGACCTGCCGGGCCAGCTCGAGTTCCGGCGGCTGCCGTCCGGTGCCACCGGGGTCGGCGCCCGCGTCACCTTTCGATAGGCGGCACCCAGCCCGGCCTCAGGCTTCGGCTGGTGCCGGGCGGGAATGATGCGCGATCGGCTCCCCGTGTGACCCCTTCCAGCGCAGCAGCGTGACGTGCTCGTCGGCAAGCCGTAGGTAGGTGCTGTCGCCGAGCCAGGTGCCGGCATTGCCGTAGAGTCCACCCGTCGGCGACGCGACCAGCGCCGGCACATGCGAGTGCCCGAACACGATCAGGTCCAGTGCGCGGTCGGCGGCAAGGTCGCGGAACGCCACCCGCTTGAGACCCTCCCCGTTGTCCGCGGCGCTGTAGGTGCGGCTCGTCGCCGAAGTGCCTAACGCGATCCGGCTGGCCCAGTCCGGGTGAAGGAGATGCCGGTACGCCCAGATCGCCGCCCGATTGCGGAGCAGCGGTCGGACGAATCGGTACCGGCGGTCCTCGGCACCACGGAGACCGTCGCCATGGTCGATCCGCACCTGCCAGCCCCCGATCGTCCCGCGCCATGGGCCAAACCGGTAGTCGATCCCGGCATCGTCGCGCAGGAACTGGCCACCCCAGCAGTCATGGTTTCCGGCCACCCACAGGACGGGGATGCCTGCGTCGGCGAACGCAGCCACTTCGGCCAGCACCCGATATCCGATCCGCGGGATGACGCTGCGCCACTCGAACCAGAAGTCGAACAGGTCGCCGTTGATCACCAGCGACCTCGCGTCCTGTCGGGCGTGCCGGAGAAATGACACGAGGCCGTGCTCCGAAGCACGCGGAGCAACGCCAAGGTGCGCATCGGAGACGATGTAGCACGGGGCCGGGAGCACGGGCCGAGTATACGCGCTCCCGCAGGCTTTACAAAGGCCGGTGGAGCACACATCTTCGCCACGACTCCGCCTACCCGTGCGCGGCGTCATCACTCGGCGCGATGCCGAGGTTCCCTGCAACCTGCGACGCACAACTATGGCTCAGAGCGCGCTCGGCCTGATCGAGACGAAAGGACTGGTCGGGGCCATCGAGGCCGCGGACGCGATGGTGAAGGCGGCCAACGTGCGGCTCATCGGCAAGGAAAAGGTCGGCGGTGGCTACGTGACCGTGTTCGTGCGCGGTGACGTCGGTGCCGTCAAGGCGGCCACGGACGCGGGCGCCGCCGCCGCAGAACGCGTCGGTGAACTCGTTTCGGTGCACGTCATCCCGCGGCCGCACGCCGAACTCGAACTGATCCTGCCGCAGGGCGCCCTCGGTGACAGCGCCTGATCGAGGCTGGTCCCAGGACGCGCTCGGGTTGATCGAAACACGCGGGCTCATCGGGGCGATCGAGGCCGCTGACGCCGGCGCCAAGGCGGCGAACGTCCGGCTGCTGGGGACTGAGCGCGCGGACGCAGGCCTCGTGACGGTCAAGTTCCTCGGGGACGTCGCGGCCGTCAAAGCGGCGTGCGACGCCGGTGCGGCCGCCGCACAGCGCGTCGGTCAGCTCGTGGCGGTCCACGTCATTCCTCGGCCCCACGACGACATCGCCTCCGTTGCTGAAGACGACGAGGTTCCCGACGCACTCGTGTCGCGCGACCGGATCGATTTCGCCCGCCTCGAATCACTGAAGGTCGTCGAGCTGCGTTCCCTCGCGCGACGCACCGTGAACTTCCCTCTCAAGGGCCGCGACGTCGCCCGCGCCGGGCGCGACGAACTGCTGAGCGCCTTCCGGTCGCTCAAGGGCTGAGCCCTCGGGTCCGTGGACGCCGACCTGCTCAGCATCCAGGAGGCGCGGGATCTCGTCGCGCGTGCGGCCGCCGCGCAGCGCCGCTTCGCCCGGGCCTCGCAGGTGCAGGTCGACGCGATCGTCGCGGCGATGGGCCATGCCGCCAGCCGCGCGGCCGAAGCGCTGGCGCGGGCCGCCGTCGACGAGACCCGGATGGGCGTCTACGAACACAAGATCGTCAAGAACCGCTTCGCGTCCGACGTGCTCCTCGAATACATCCTCCCGCTGCAGACCGTTGGAGTCCTGCGCGAGGATCGCGCGCGAAAGGTGCGCGAACTGGCCGTGCCCATGGGGGTCGTCGGTGCCATCATCCCGACCACCAACCCGACGTCCACGGCGATCTACAAGGCCCTCATCTCGCTCAAGGCGCGCAACGCCATCGTGATGTCGCCGCATCCGCGTGCCGTGCGCTGCACGGTCGAGGCGGGACGCCTCCTCGAGGCGGCCGCGGTCGAGGCGGGAGCGCCCCCGGGGCTCGTGAACGTGCTCACGCGACCGACGCTCGAGAGCACCAATGCGCTCATGCGTCACCGCGATACCGCCGTGTTGCTCGCTACCGGTGGCTCCGACATGGTCCGTGCCGTGTACACCGCGGGCAAACCTGCCTACGGCGTCGGGCCGGGCAACGTCCCCGCGATCATCGAACGCACCGCCAACCTCGCCAAGGCGGTATCCGATGTCGTCGATGGCAAAACGTTCGATGCGGGCGTCCTCTGCTCGTCGGAGAACTCGGTGATCGTCGATGCGCCGGTCGCCGCGGCGGTGCGCGATCTGTTCGTGAGAGAAGGCGCCTGGTTCTGCTCGTCAGGCGAGAAGGCGCTGCTCGAGCGATACATGATTCCGCCATCGGGGAAGGGCATCAACCCGGATGTCGTCGGAGTTCAACCGCAGGCCATCGCCGCCGCCGCCGGATTCGCGATCCCGGCATCGGCGCGCCTTATGATCGTTGAGCTGTCTACCGTTGGGCGCTCCGATCCGCTCAGTCGCGAGAAGCTCTGCCCGGTCCTCGGCTACTATGTCGAACATGGGTGGGAGGCCTGCTGCGAACGCGCCATCGAACTCCTGCACCACGGTGGCGTCGGACATACGCTGGGGATCCACTCCCGCGACCGCGCGGTCATCGAACGGTTCTTCGAAGAGAAGCCCGCGTTTCGCATCGTGGTCAACACCAACACCGCGATCGGCGCGGTCGGCTACACGACCGGCTTCGCCCCGGCCATGACGCTCGGCCCAGGATCGTGGGGTGGCAGCATCACCTCCGACAACATCACGCCGCTCCACCTCATGAACATCAAGCGCATGGGCGAGGAGATCCGGCCCTATCGCGATCCTCTGCGTGGCAGCGCGATCTCGACGCGCGCCACGGGGCCCGATGCGCCACCCGCACGCCCGACCGCGGACTCGCTGGATGTTGGTCGAATCGTCGACGACTTCCTCGCCACATTTCGCGCCGCTCGTCAATGACATCGGACGAACTCGATCGCCTCGCCGCACTGATCGCCGCCGAGATCGAGCGCGTCACGTCGTCGCCATCGCCAGCAAGCGGCCCATGGCTCCCGATCCCCGTGCGACCGGCGCCGCCTCGAGGTCCGAGGGAAGCACCGGTCTGGTCGGCGGCCGCGCTCACCCTCGATGACGTCGCGCCGGGCCAGTCGGCGCGCCCGTCCACGCACCGCGATGATCCCGGCTCTGCGGCCGCCTCCATTCGCGCCGCCGCAGCCGGCAAGGGTCCGGTGCGAGTCCCACAAGGTTCGCGCGCACACATCACGACCTCGCGCCAGCGAGGTGGCTCCATCAAGGTGCCCATCGGCGTCTCCAACCGGCACGTCCACCTTTCGGCCGGCGATGCCGAGCGTTTGTTCGGCTCCCTCACCGTGCATCGGCCGCTTTCTCAACCCGGCGAGTTCGCCGCCGATCAGCGCGTGAACGTGATCGGTCCCACGGGTCGCATCGACGGCGTTCGTGTGGTCGGGCCCGCGCGCGCTGCGACCCAGGTGGAACTCTCGCCGGGCGATGCGGCGCGAATTGGTGTCGCGGCGCCGGTTGCCAACTCGGGCCGCCTCGACGCCTCCGTCGGCGGCGTCACGCTCGAGGGCGCCCTGACGACCATCGCGCTGCACGGTGGCGTGATCGTCCCGGCACGGCACCTTCACCTTTCGCTCGACGACGGTCGCCGGTGGCACCTGGCCGATGGCGATGTCATCTCCGTTCGGTGCGGGAGCGGCGCGCGAGCCGCTGTGCTGGAAGGGGTGCTCGTGCGCTGCGGAAGCTCGCACGCCACCGAGCTGCACCTCGACGTGGATGAGGCGCGTGCTGTGGGCGTGAGGCAGGGCGACTCGGCGGTCGTGCTGAATCGCGCAACGGGCGCCAGGCCGCGACGACCGCTGGTGACTGAGCGCGATGTGCTCGCGCTCGCCTCGCGCGGCGAGGCCATTCCGCGCGGGGCGCTGCTCACGCCCGGGGCGCGTGATCGCGCCAGGGCGCTCGGCCTGGCGTGCGACTGAGCCATGCACGTGACCCAGGTCCGTGTACGCTACGGTGAAACCGATCAGATGGGCGTCGTGTATCACGCCGAGTACCTCGCCTACTGTGAGATCGGGCGAACCGAGCTGATTCGGACCCTCGGGCTACCCTACGCTGAGATGGAGCGGCAGGGCGTGCTCCTCGCCGTGGCGGACGCGTCGCTGCGGTTTCACGCACCGGCGCGCTACGACGACCTTCTGGATATCGAGACCCGGCTCACGGACGTGCGCTCCCGGGGCGTTAGCTTCGAGTACCTGATCCGTAACGCGGCCACCGGAGCCAGGCTCGTCTCGGCGCGCACCGATCTGGTGGCCATCGACCCCGGCAACCGCCTCACCGCTATCCCGCCCGCCCTGCGTGAACGCCTTGCCATGGGTCTCGATTCGATTCGTTAGGCTGGTGTGGCCCGCAGTCGCCACGCTGCTCATGGCGTGTGTCGCCCCTCGCGTGCGACCCATGGCGGGTGTGCCGTTCAGCGGCCCCTTGCCGCGCACCGCGCTCCCCGCGGGCCACGCAAGGCTGGTGTTCCGATGGGTCTACGATGATCCGATCTTCGGTGCCAGGGGCGAAGGGGTGGCGCGACTGGCGCCACCCGACAGCGTCCGTCTCGACTTCTTCGTGGATGGGGGCGTCGGATCCGGGGGCGCGATCCTCATCGCGGACTCACTCCGTACGGCGGGAGACGACGGACGACGCTATCTTCCTCCCGTGCCGCTGCTGTGGGCGGCGCTCGGGGTGCTTCGCGTGACCGGATCCGACACCGTCGCGAGGATGGATGGCGATACCCTTCGGGTGGAGATCGGACAGGGAATCGTGTTTCGTGCGTCCTTTGGCGACACGGCGCTCGTCAGCCTCGGCCGCATCGAAGGCGGCCGACTGCGCGAGCAGGTGCGCCGCGATGCGACAAGCATCGTCTACCGCCACTTTTCCGGTCGTCGCAGTCTCACCCTCTCGGCTCTGCGCCGATTCCAGGACCCTCCGTATGCGCAGGACATCTGGCGCCCGTAGTCTCCTCGCGCTCCTGCTGACGGGTTGCCTCTACTCCATGTCGAGCGGCGGCGGCTTTCCTTCGCATGTGCGGAGCGTGGCTGTCCTGCCCTTCGACAACGACACGCCGAGCGCTGAGCTGTCGCAGGAGTTCACTGACGAGCTGCGCAAGGGCCTCGCGTCGCGCCTGGGCCTCCGTGCGGCCCCGGAATCTCGCGCCTCGGCGATCGTCCGCGGAAAGATCGTGCGCTACGAAGTGGATGTCCCCGTGACGTTCTCCTCGGACCCGTCCCGCGCCACTTCGGCGAGGCGCAAGCTGCAGTTGGTCGTTGATGTCGCCATCGTCGACCAGACCACCGGCAAGGCGCTCTTCGAAAAGACGGGGGTGAGCACCGAGGCGGAATATGCCGAGCGTGAGGAGGCGGCGGGCCGCAAACAGGCCATCCAGCGACTCGTCGGTGACATCATCGAAGGAGCGCAGTCGCAGTGGTAGCGCCGCGCGGTGGCGCCAGCAAGCTCGGGTGCCTCGTCACCCTGCTCATCGGCGCTGCGGTGGCCTACTTCGGCGCCAATGTCGCGGAGGTCTACGTCCGCTTCTACCGGTTCCGCGACGCCATGGCGCAGGAAGCGCGCTTCGCCCGGCAGAACTCCGACGACGACATTCGCAAGCACCTGCGAGCGCTCGCAGACTCGTTGGACCTTCCGGAGGATGCCAGTCAGGTGCGTGTGCGTCGCAGCGCCAACCGCATCACCATCTCCGCCGAGTATCACGAGACCGTCGAGTTCCCGATGTTCGTGCGAACCCTCCGCTTCGCGCCATCGGTGAGCGAAGGCCTGTGACGCACACGCTCTTTGATCCCGCCCGCAAGCTCTTCACCCGGGATGCGCTGGTCGCATGGCGCGCCGCGCAGCCCGGACGGATCGCCTTTACCAACGGCGTCTTTGACCTCCTGCACCCGGGCCACCTCGACGTGTTGCGGCACGCGCGCGCGTGCGGCGATGCCTTGGTGGTCGGACTCAATGCCGATGCTTCGGTCCGCCGGCTCAAGGGCCCCGATCGGCCAGTCCGCAGCGAGGCCGAGCGCGCCATCGTCCTCGCTGCCCTCGAGATGGTCGATGCCGTGTCCCTGTTCGACGAAGACACGCCACGCGAGCTGATTCTCGCCCTGCAGCCCGATGTCATCGTCAAGGGTGGTGATTACACTCCCGACACCGTCGTCGGTGCCGCCGAGGTGCGCGCGCGTGGCGGGGAAGTGGTCATCGTGCCACTGACGCCGGGACACTCGACCACTTCCACCATTGCCAGGCTCCGTGACCCAGGCCAGTCCAAGACAGCATAGGCGCTCCGACGCGCTCCGCCCCGTGATTCTCGAACGCGGCGCGGTCCGCAATGCCGAGGGTTCGTGCCTCGTGAGTTTCGGCAACACGCGAATTCTCTGCGCCGCGTCGGTCGAGACCGGGGTGCCCGGTTGGCGCAAGGGAAGCGGGCAGGGCTGGCTGACGGCGGAGTATTCCATGCTGCCGCGCTCGACGCGCACCCGAACGTCGCGGGAGCGATCCCAGGTGGGAGGGCGAACGCAGGAGATCCAGCGACTCATCGGGCGCAGCATTCGGGCGATGCTCGATGACTTCGCGTTTGGGGAGCACACCATCCGCATCGATTGCGACGCGCTGGAGGCTGACGGCGGCACGCGCACGGCGGCAATCACCGGCGCCTGCGTCGCCGTGGTGGACGCGTTCGACTGGATGGTGCGCCAGGGCAAGCTCGCCTCGTCTCCCGTGCGGCGGCGCGTGGCCGCCGTGAGCGTTGGCGTCGTGGGTGGAGAGCCGCGCCTCGATCTGGAGTACGAGGAGGACGTTGCCGCGGACGTCGACATGAACGTCGTGATGACGAGTGAAGGGCGTTACATCGAAGTGCAGGGAACCGGAGAGCATGGGTCCTTTGATCGCGCGGAACTCGATCGGCTCCTGGACCTCGCCGGCGTCGGCGTGCACGAGCTGCTCGCACGCCAGGCCGCGGTCCTGGGCGCATGAAGGAGGTGGTGCTCGCGACGCGCAGCGTGGGCAAGGTGCGCGAACTCGGTCCCCTGTTCGAGGAGTTCGGGATCCGCACGTTGGGCCTGCATGACGTCGGTGTGGCGGTTGCTCCGGAAGAGGACGCGATCGAGGTCTTTGAGACCTTCGAGGCCAATGCACTTGCCAAGGCGCGCTACTTCTTTGCGCGTGCAGGTGGTCGTGCCGTGGTCGCTGATGACTCGGGCATCGAGGTGACGGCGCTGAGCGGCCAGCCTGGCGTGCACTCCCGGCGATGGGGTTGGCGCGAGGGTCTCGAGGGCGACGCGCTCGATGCGGCGAACAACGCCAGGCTCCAGCAAGCGCTTCGCGGGAAGTCCGATCGCTCGGCGCGCTACGTGTGCGTGGCGGCGTGGCTCGATGGGGCGGCTGAGGCCTGCGCGCGCGGGGAAGCGCCGGGACGCGTCCTCGAAGCGCCACGCGGAAGTGGAGGCTTCGGTTACGATCCGTACTTCTGGTCGGACGAGGTGCAGGGGACGTTTGCCGAGGTATCGCGTGAGGCAAAGGCGACCGTGAGCCATCGGGGTCGGGCGATTCGCGCGCTGCTCACGCGCCTTGGCCACGGACGTTGACATCCGACGGGGCGAAACTACGTTTCCGTCTCCCTCGCGGGGCGTAGCGTAGCCCGGTATCGCGCCTGCTTTGGGAGCAGGAGGTCGCCGGTTCGAATCCGGCCGCCCCGACTCGCAATGATGGTCCTTGGGCAGCGAGGGTGGCCCTGGGTTGAAGCGCCAGTAGCTCAGTTGGATAGAGCAACAGCCTTCTAAGCTGTGGGTCGGGGGTTCGATTCCCTCCTGGCGCACCATGGCAAACCGAGTGCAACAGCGCTCCCTTAGCTCAACTGGCAGAGCAAGCGACTCTTAATCGCTAGGTTGTAGGTTCGATTCCTACAGGGAGCATGACGTGAGCGAGGGCGGCCCGGTTGGCTGCCCTCGTTTGCGTTGGGAGGGGGTCGTTAGGCAGGCGTGGGGCGAGGTGGGGGAGGGGCCGGGGGGCGTGGGGCGCGGCCTTGCGTGTGTCGGAGCAAGCGAGTAGGATTGGCGTTCTCCGTCGGACGTCTTGTGGTTCTGGAGGCGAGGCGACGGAGGGGTTGACGGGGGCAGCTGACCCGGATATAATTGAAGGCTCCCGCAGACGCGGGGCACAAGCTGATTGAAAATCGAAATTCGAGCGTTCATGGATGTGCGAGGCGGACTCGTCGATCCGGGACTTAGACGGTCTCGGGGAGAGAACAAGTCTGACTGTACAACAAGTGATTCGGATCGACCGGGCTTCGGTCTGGTGGATCGAACACAGAGCCTTTTCAAACTTTTGGAGAGTTTGATCCTGGCTCAGGACGAACGCTGGCGGCGTGCTTAACACATGCAAGTCTAGGGGGCCCGCAAGGGTCACCGGCGAACGGGTGCGTAACACGTGAGCGACCTACCTTGAGATGGGGGATAGCCGGCCCAACGGCCGGGTAATACCGCATACGCTCATCGGGCTTCCTGGCCTGGTGAGGAAAGCTTTCGCGTCTCTAGAGGGGCTCGCGGCCTATCAGCTAGTTGGCGGGGTAATGGCCCACCAAGGCGATGACGGGTAGCTGGTCTGAGAGGATGGCCAGCCACATTGGGACTGAGAAACGGCCCAGACTCCTACGGGAGGCAGCAGTGGGGAATATTGCGCAATGGTCGAAAGACTGACGCAGCGACGCCGCGTGGAGGATGACGCCCTTCGGGGTGTAAACTCCTGTTGCTCGGGACGAAACCTCCTTTCGAGGAGACTGACGGTACCGAGTGAGGAAGCACCGGCTAACTCTGTGCCAGCAGCCGCGGTAATACAGAGGGTGCGAGCGTTGTCCG
>JADLCY010000012.1 GCA_020846935.1 Gemmatimonadaceae bacterium | reverse complement strand
CGCGGCGGAATTCAAGCTGTTGCGTCGAGCCATTTGTACATCACCAGCGCATCTACCAATCCCATCGAGGGGTGCGAGAACGCCCGCGGCAGTCGTCCCACCGTTTCAAACCCGAGCTTCGTCCACAGACGCACGGCGCCCTCGTTGCTGGCGGCAACAAAATTGAACTGCATCGCCTTGTACCCCTGTTCTATGGCAACGGCCTGCGAGTGTTCACACATCGTCGTAGCCAAGCCCCTGCCGCGCGCCTCCGATGAAACCATGTACCCGCAGTTGCAAACGTGGGCGCCCGGGCCCGCGTTGTTGGTCTTGATGTAGTAGGTGCCAAGTATGCGGCCATCCTCTTCAGCCACGAACGTCTTACGCGGGTACTCCATCCAGAGATGAAAAGCATCAGCCTTGGTTATGTCTCGCGGGTAAGCGTAAGTTTCGCCGGCTGCGACAATCTCCCGGAAGAACGGCCAAATCTTTCAAAATCTTCTGCTGTGGGCCTCACGTATGTTCATGCGGCGGGTTTTCCTGTCGACGGTGCTCCCAAATCTTGGGCCGTTTTTCGGCGGTTGCAAGATATGCGCCAGTCCAAGCGTCAACTCAGGCACTGTGAAGCTGGAGACTTGCCGCCCAACATTTCGCTGCAGCGAACGTTGAGCTTGGTCGTTCAAGGTGTAGGAAAACCCTCCTTGGTCGACGCGGCAGCAGCCATCACGTTGGTAAGCGACGCGGAGGGGGAGTGAGAGCGTCGTGAGGTCTGTGGCCGTTCGCGTGGACGATTCCCGAGCGCGGGCGTTCGCGACCGACCGCCGACTCCAGAAGCGTTAGGCGGCGCAGCCGTGTGGGCGAGCGTCTCGATGTGGTGCACCAGACAGAAGAGTCGCCACGGCGCCTCAACCTTGACGCGGCTGCGCAGCGTGAAGCGGTCCAGCCGCTTGTTGTGGCGCAGGTTCGCACACACCGGCTCGACCGCCCCGAAACGCTGCGCGTAGCGCGCCTGGGCCGACACGCCCCTGCTCAAGGTTTGTTGAATTTCACTGTCTTCGTCCCCGTCACCGTGATGCAGTTCGCTTTGGCCTGTGCGACTGCCTGCGGCAGCGCCGGGTTGCTCATGATGGCCAGGTCCCCGTCAACGATGATTCCACAACTCACCCCACCTATGTCTGTGAGGGCGCCATTGCCGACAATGGAAAAGTTCTCATCGATCCTTGCACTCCCGATCTTCAGCTTCTTGAGATCGGCCATGCCGCCGATGCGGAGGGGTCCTTCCACGCGTACCAGTGACGAAAGGTCGAGTTCTGTGAGCGCGCTGGGTCCGAAGTCCGCGCCGTCCCCAATGCGGGTCAGCGACGGGAACTCAAGCGCAAGAAGGCTGCCGCCGATGCTCATCGGGCCGTCGACTACGGTCAGTGCCGGGGCCCGGATTGAGCTGGACGACGCGAGAATCATGATTGCCCCGGTAACGCGGTTGAGGATCGGGAAGCTCCAGTTGCCATTGCCCACCTTCAGGTTCTGGATGCAGCTGAGCTTGTCCAGACTGTCCTGAGGGAATCCCCCAAACACCTTGAGGTCAGGGCAGGTACCAGCTGGTGGCGGCGGGGGTGGCGGTGGCGGTGGCGGTGGCGTCGTGGTGTCGATTGCGGTGCGCGTGATGGTCGTGTCGCCGCAGACATCCGTTGCCCCCAGCCAGCCGGGCGGTATCAGGCATGCGTTCGCTGAAAAGACCACCGTCCCCGGCGCCATGGCCCGTACGGTCGTGACATAGCGACCCCCAGCGTCACTATCCCCCAAGGGGGTAGCCACCGTGGCGTTGCCTGACGAAAACACCTCCATCGCGAACGCCACCGGCTTGATCGCGGTGTGCCCCTTGAACCGTGCCCCGAACACCGTCACCAGGGAGTACGGCGTGCCGACGTTGATCCCCCGGGGCAGCGTGTCCGACGCCATGACCACATCCACGCAAACGTTGGCCAGGATCGACGCACGGTCCAGTTGTTCCGCCGCCGTGGCGATCCCCATCGCCTCGGCCACGTTCTGCCAGAACAACACGTTTTCCAGAGCCGGGAAGCTCTCCTGACTGGCGCACAACGTGTTATTGCCAGCCACAGCCGCGCGCAGCAGCGGCGCGAACGCCGCCCGCAGCTGCGCGACCTCGCCGCCAAAGGTCGCGTGGTTGGGGGACGGCGGCTGCGGGTATGGATCCGGTGCCCCAAGCACAGGTATGGCCATTCCGCCGTCGACGTCAAAGTCCAAGACCATGAGCCACCAAGCCCCAACCACGGTGAACCAGCGGACGAGATCGTTGTCGTTGGCCACCGTCGCCGCCGCCGGAAGCACCACCAGCCGCATCGCGTCTCGAACGATCTGCTCCGCCCGGGCCTCGGCCGCAGCATCGTACGGCTGCGAATAGAACTCGGCCTGCAGCCGACTCCGGTAGGCGTCTATCGGAGACGGAGCGTTGCTACCCAGGTAGGAGGTCAATATCTGCGAGACATCCGACTGCGTGCCAAACCCGACCCCCACGGTGCTGAAGTGCGTCACCAGCACCGCCAGTTCGCCCGGCAGTGACCGCGCCAACTCCAGCCCCACCGACGACGCCGATGCACCGGAGAACCCGATCACGGTCTGTCCGGTGCCAGGCGCCGCGGTTGATCCGATGCGCAACACCCCGGGTCTCATGAATCGCAGTCCGCTCGGCTCAAGCTGCACTGCCCCCCTCGCGCCGCCCGACAGGGGCAACCCGTTCAACGAGGAGATGGGGGTCAGGGTGATCGCCACGGGCGACTTCAGCGCCTGCGCCGGTATCTCCAACCGGTAACTCCGACCGTCGCTCCCCTGCGCCGTGATCGTTCCTCCGCCCCGACCAATCGTGCGGGTAACGGCGCGGCTCTGCTCCAGCGTGGCCACCGTCTCGACAGAGACGACCGCCGAATCGCGCTTCCCGCTGATTTCGGCGGAGATCACGGCTCTGCCCAACGCAACCCCCTGCACCACTCCACCGGTGGTGACCGTCGCGATCGCACCGTTGCTGGTAGTCCAAGTCAGGGACTGCCCGGGAATCACATTGCCTTGCGCGTCCTTCACCACCGCCGTGAGCGTCATTGACGCACCAGCGGCGACAGTGGCGGACCGTGGCGCGACCTCCACCATCGCGATCACGGCCTCGACCGTAACGACCGCCGAGTCGCGCTTCCCGTCGATTTCGGCGGCGATCACGGCGCGGCCATGCGCGACACCCTGCACCACTCCGCTCGTGGATACCGTCGCGATCGCGCCATTGCTGGTGGTCCAGGTCACCGTCCGCCCGCTCAGGGTCTTCCCCTGCGCGTCTCGAGCCACGGCAGTGAGTGTCGTGGATGCCCCAACGGGGATCGTGTCAGACGTGGGCGAGACCTCTACCGTCGCGACCACCGGCGGTGGAGGCGGTGGAGGCGGTGGCGTTACCGGGTTGCTGGAATCGCCGCCACAAGCCAGGCCCCAGAGGGCACTGCCGACCGCGACGCACCTGACAAGTACGGATCGTGTAATCGACATGATCGTATCTCCCTTTTCAGCTCGACAGCCCTTCTCCCGATCCTCGCCCGCCGTCTGGCCGCGCGCCTGCGTCCGGCTTCGAGAAGTCGCTGATGGCCCTCGGACGCACCAGCCGGGTGAGGGCTGAGAGCGTGGCAAAGGGAAATCGGCGACCGGTTCGCAGGTCCTCGATCATCCCGCTGATCTCTTCGTGTGCCCCCCCCTGTGAGCACACGTGGAGCAGGTAGTAGGAATGGATGGCCCTGTCGCGATCGCTCATCACTACCTCTGGCGGGCTATCAGGTCGGCCATCAACTTCCCGGCGAGGCGCCAAGCAAGCGTCAAGCGCCGTCAAGCCACCGCGTCACATGGCGATGCGTCATACCAGCAGGCAGCTCGCCACGCTGGGTCGTCTGGAACTCACGGTCGGAGGCGAGCGGGTACTGGCAGGTCGGCGCAAGGTCCTGGCGCTCCTGGCCTACCTGGCGCGGCGTCCTTCGCGGCCCATTCGGCGTGAGCACCTGGCCGACCTGCTCTGGCATGCATCGCCCGCGCTCGCGCGACAATCGCTGCGGCAGGCGCTCAGCGAACTGCGCGACGTGCTTGGAGAGGGAATCACTGCCGACGCCGAGGTCGTGACCCTGGACGCTAGTTGCGTGCTACTGGACCTTCGGTCGCTCGAAGAGGACGTGGCTGCGGCGAACTGGACAGCGGCCGCCGCGCGTTACGAGGGGGAGTTCCTCCCTGGCTACGAAGACGTTGGCGGGGAAGCATGGCGTGAGTGGCTTGAGCAGGAACGCGGCGCACTCGCGCGAACGGCGATGACAGTCTTCCCGCGATTGATTCAGGACGCGGAACAGCGCGACGACTGGCTTCAGGCGCTGCGCGGGGCGGAGCGTTGGCGCAGCATCCTGCCCGAGAGTGGAGAAGCAGCGGCCGCGGTGACGCGACTGCTCCCGATGGCGCGACGGCCGGATGCGCTCCGCCAGGTGCGAGGGCTTGCGACTCCGGCGCTCGTCGGGCGGGATGTTCAACTGGCCGCTCTCTCTGCGGCATGGCGGCGCGCTCAGTCGGGTGCGGGACGCGTCGTGGTCATCGAGGCGGAACCTGGAATGGGAGTGAGCCGCCTGATCGAGGAGTTTGGTCGTGTGGTGGAAGCCTCCAGACCCGGCGGGTTCGTCCTCACCGCGCGAGCCTATGCCTCGGAGCACGACGTCAGGAATTCGCTCACGCGAGCCTTCGTACTCCAGTTGCTGGATGCTCCCGGGCTCGCTGGCGTACCAGCCGAAATGCTGGCAACTCTGCGCTCGATCGCTCCAGAGATTGAAGAGCGCTTTCGGCAGTTGCCGGGCGCCGGCGCCACGACCCTGCCTCAGGCCATCCATCGCGCCCTGACCGATGTCGCGGCGGATAAGCCGGTCCTGGTCACGGTGGATGATGCCCACGCCGCTGACGAGGAAAGCCTCCCGGTCCTGACACACCTGATCCGACATCCACCGGCAGGATGTCTGCTGGTGCTGGGCACCCGCTCCGACGATCGCCTCGCGTCCGTACTCGCAGCGGACTATCGGCAGGCCGCGGGACACCTGGACCGCATCGTGCTCGAGGGACTCGACGAGGAGTCGATCATCGAATTGCTCCAGTCGGCCGCCGCATTCGCGCCAGAGACCAGCGCGCGGCTGGCAACGATGATGCGACGTGAGGTTGGCGGCGCTCCCGGGCGGGTAGTCGAAATCCTCCAGCTCCTCATCGAGGGCGGGGTGCTGCGCATGGATGAGGATGGAGTCTGGAGCGGGCCCGGGGCGGCTCTCGCGTTGCCCGTCCCGGCCGGAGCCGGGGAGCGCACCAGGGACCGGCTAAAGGCCCTCTCACCACCGGCCCGCGGACTCCTGGAAGGTCTCGCCGTACTGGGAGAACCCGCAACGGTTGACGTGCTGCAGCAAGTGAGCGGTGACCCCGACGTTGCTCACGAAGCCATGGCCGAGCTGCTGGCACGCCGCTGGCTTCGCGAACACGCGTCGCATCCCGGCCGGTTCGCGTTTACCGATGACGCGAGCCGTCGCGTTGTATACGCAACGCTCGCACCGCAGCGCCGCCGCGTTCTTCACCGGAGGGCTGCACAGGCCCTTGCCGCCACGGATGAGTCGTCCACGATGCTCGCCGATCGGGTGCACCGACACCGTTCGCTGGCCCGGCCTCCCTGGCTGCCGTCACGTGCGGTAATCATGGGCGCCGGCGCGGTGGTGATTGTGGCGTCAGGATACCTGTTCACTCGGGGCATGACCCCTCGGTCCGCGCACTCGCGCGTTCTGGTCGCCGATGTGGCGAGCCACGCCGGCGATACCGTGTTGGGGCGCGCCCTCACTGTGGCCGCCACGATCTCGTTGAGTGAATCCCGCTCCGTGCAGGTATTTCCGCGCGAGCGAATTCGCGAAACTCTCTCGCGCATGGGTCGTGCCGGCGCCGACTCGGTACTCGACCTCGAACTGCTGCGCGAGGTCGCCGAGCGCGAGAACCTGGATGGGGTGATCGGCCTCGCCATCGATCAGCTCCAAGGTCGGTTCATCGTCACCGGACGGATCATCGATCCGGTTACTGGTACGAGCCGCGGCGAGTCCCGGCGCACCACTGGTACTCCCGATGACGTGGTCGCGAAACTCGACGAGGTGCTGGCGGATCTGCGTCACGAGCTGGGGGAGTCCCGGCAGGAGACGCGCGCGCGACGCCCCCTTCCCCTGGCGACGACGTCTTCGATCGAGGCCTTGCGTGCCTACGCCGATGGCCGGACCGCCTGGTGGCGGCGACCGTCAGAGGCACTGCCTTACTGGCGCCGTGCCGTGGAGCTCGATTCCGCCTTTGCCATGGCGCTGCTCGCCCTGTCGGACTTCCACTACTGGAACAACGATCGCGACTCGGGTACCGCGTACCTGCGGCGCGCCCGGGCCCACGCCGACCGCCTGACGGAACGCGAGCACCTCACACTCCTCGCCACGGAAGCCGCTCGACTCGGTCATCCGGAGGAGGCCATCACACAATTACGGACCATGGCCGAGAGGTATCCCGATCGGGATACCTGGCACACTCTGGCCGGTGCCCTTATGCGACAGGAACGCTGTGAGGAGGCTATTCACGCGGTACAGCGGTCCCTGGACCTGGACACGCTGTATGCCCCCGCCTGGGTGACGCTCGCAACTTGCCGCCAGATCCTCGACCAGCCGGATTCGGCGCTGGCGGCATACGGTAGAGCTGAAGCCTCGGAGCCAGGCATTCTGTATCGCGGCAGCCTCAATCTGGAGTGGGGACGCGCTCTTGTTCGACTCGGCAAGCTGGACGCGGCGGACTCGGTTTTCGGGCGCATGGCGGCGAAGGACGAACCCGGCGACCGCGCCTTTGGTCTACGCTCGCTCGGCTTCCTCGCGATGATGAGGGGCCGGTACCAGCAGGCAGCGGCGCGGTTCCTTGAATCCAGCGTGCTGTCGCACGAACGAAACTCCAAGGTCTCCGAGTTCAGGAATCGTGTGCTTCTGAGCGAGGTTCTGCTGACCATGGGGCAGGAGGCAAATGCCTCGCGGGCACTCGACCGGGCCATTGCGCTCACCCGGGAGTGGAACATGGAGCCGGGGTATCACCTCATCCTGGGCCATGCGCTTGTCCGTGCGGGTCGCTTGCCGGAGGTTGAGGCACAACTCCGGATGGCACGCGCCAAGGCAACGAAGCGCCCTGTGGACCAGTCGGCGCTACGGCTGCTCGAAGGATGGGTGCAGTTGGCCAGGCACGACGCGGAACGTGCACTCGCCGAGGTGGCGGAAGACCGCTACGAGCCGTACGCCGCCTATCGCCACGCGCTGCGCGCCGACGCCTTCCTGCGGCTCGGGCAACTCGACTCCGCGCGCCTGGCGGCACAGGCGCTCCAGAGCGGTTTCCACTTCGGCTATGACTCGCAGGACGAATGGCTCCGAGCGCCGGTTCGCCTGGGTCGGCTGGCCCGGGAAATCCGGGACACGCTGGCCGAGCGCCAGGCGCTGGCGTCGTATCTGGAGCGTTGGCCGGGCGGAGACGTGAGTGTGCCCGAGTTGGTACTGGCCCGCAGGCGCCTGGCGGAACTCGACCGGCAGCGAAGGTAGGCCGCTGGTTGGAGACCGGGCACCCCTGGAAGGACGCGACACTCATCTGGCGCACGCCTTACAGGACTGCCGACCTGGCAAGCATTGCCACCGAACCTGCCTTCGACTACCGCCGGCTTTCGATCGCCGAACGACTGCAACGCGTTGAGGACTCCTGGGCTAGCATCGCGACGGATGCTGATGCCGCGAGCGTGCCCATCTCGGAGATCGACAGGGCGTCTCCGCCACCGTGGAACGGCTGCGGCCAGCCGGATCACAGTGGCGGGACTCGGTCGGCGACCACCCAACGTCGCGCTCGCGACGACAGCCTACCAGCCCGGCTGCAGCTGGAAGCCGAACACCCAGTTCTTTTCCGGGCGCTGGAACGGGTGTGCCCAGTAGAACTCGCCGATGGCGTAGCCTAACAAGTTGGCGCGAACGGAGAACCCGGCACTGAACACCGGTACGCGGTCGCTCGTGCTCCGGTCGAAGCGGAAGTCCAGCTTGTCGCCCTTGTTCCACGCATAGCCGGCATCCACGAACGGCGACACCTCGGTGGGCAGGAATGGGAGGTTGATCAACCCGAACTGCCTTGTGCCGAAGAGCGGGATGCGGAGTTCCACGTTCGCCACGCCGATGCGGCTGCCGGCAAGTCGGTTGAAGGCCGGGCAGTCGTTCGCGGGCGATCCACCGATGCACTCGCTTGCGTCAAAGCTCGACGGGTCGTAACCGCGGATGAGGTAGGGTTGCCCGACGAAGAGGGGTTGCATGCGATCGCTCTCCGCCCCCGCGCCGTACCGGCCGAAATGCATGCCACGGAACGCGAGCGTCACCGGCCGTGCCAGGAAGTAGCGCCGGAAGTCGGCTAGCGCCGTCGCGTAGTTGATGGTACCGACGCTGGGCGACAGCTCGAAGCGATAGCGGCCACCGGCAACCGGCGAGGTGAAGCCGAAGAACGAGTAGTCGCCCACGAACGCCGCGGTGGCCGTGCCGAAGGTGAGTGCCTGGCCGGCCGGCGCGGACCCACGCACCTCTCGCAACACCTGATCCCCAACGATATACAGCGAGTCCACCTGTCGATCGAAGCCGATCCGCTGGGCGCCGAGGCTGAACTCGAACCGTCGCGTGGCTGAGAGCGGGTACTGGGCGATGGCCTGCGCGTTGTCGTAGAAGACGCGCTGGATCTCCTGCCGGTAGATCGTGCCAGGCACATCCTGGCCGTCGATGTTGAACGTGGCATCGTCATAGGTCGCGAAACCACCGGCCATGGGGATGTGGTACGCCTGCCCGCCCCAGTTCCACCGGTTCTCGCGATTGAGGTACAGCACCTGCCCGCCGAGATCCTTGACATCGCCCTGCG
This sequence comes from Gemmatimonadaceae bacterium, assembly GCA_020846935.1. Taxonomy (NCBI): domain Bacteria; kingdom Pseudomonadati; phylum Gemmatimonadota; class Gemmatimonadia; order Gemmatimonadales; family Gemmatimonadaceae; species Gemmatimonadaceae bacterium. Next base: position 88,336 of record JADLCY010000012.1, on the reverse strand, counting down.
CCTGCAGGACGGCCTGCACGTTGCGGTTCCCGAGTTCGTCAGAGAAGGAGAGCGCAACGCCACCGGAGACGCCCGTGCCGTATCCTCCGCCCACGCCAATGCCGAGCTGCGGCCCGCCGATGTAGTCCAGCCTGAGGCTGGACTTGTACGGCACGGTCGCCGTCGGCGCGCGAAGCGGCAGTCCGTCGGTCACCTGCTCGAGGCTCTCGTCGACGAGCGCGGCCCGGCCCTGCACCGGCGGGAGGATTCCCGCCGTCCTCTGGGACTCGGCGGTGACGGGCTCTCCCAGCGTCTCGGCGGCTGCGAGGGCGCGAATGCTGTAGCCCTGCTGATCAAACACCGACAACAGGACGGTGCCGTTGCGGGCGACGGAGAGCGCAGGCGAAAGCGCGGTGATCCCCGAGACGCCGGTCGCGATCCGCGTCACCCGGCGCACCTCACCGCTGGCCAGGTTCAGCCGATACAGGTCGCTCACGCCGTCCTGGTCGGAGACGAACAGCAGCGCTGTGCCATCCGGTGTGTAGCGTGGGTTGACGTGTTTCCCGGTTCCGAATCGGGGCAGCAGCTGAATCCTCGCCGCCGCCACGTCCATGATGGCGAGCCGCGTCTCACCAAAGCGCATCTGCGCGAAGTCGGTCTCGGGGCCGGCGTCGGTCACGAAGGCGAGCGAGCGCCCGTCGGGGTTCCACGAGGGCTGCAGTTGCGCCTCGCGATCGTTCGTGAGCTGGCGCGTCTGACCGTTCGCCAGGTCGTGCAGGTAGAGATCCGACAGGCCGCCCTTGTACCCGGTGAACGCGAGCTGTCGCCCATCGGGGCTCCACGCCGGATCGGCCATCGCGCCCACGCCGCGCACCCTGATTCGCTTCTCGATGCGACGCGAGGCCACGTCCATCACGTCGATCTCGTTGTCGCCCTGTGCATACACCACGAACGCCAGCTTCGCGCCGTCCGGCGACCAGGTGCCCGCGGAGCTGAGAAAGCTCAGCTGATCGAAGTGGGCGTTGGTGGTGACCGACGTGAGCTGCTGCAACACGCGCCCGGTCTCCACCTCGGCGAGGTAGAGGTCCATGCCGAAGAGCCCGCGACTCGAGAAGTACGCGACGTACCGCCCGTCGGGACTCACCGCCGGCGAGATGTTCTGTTCCCCGCGACCACCGGCAAGCGCGACGGCGCGCCCGACGCGATCCGGCGCCGTACGTTCACGCACCGCAGGGCCGTAGGCCGCGCGAATGGCATCGTGCCACTGCCGGCTGAGCGAATCCGTCGACACGCCGAGTGAGGTCGCCACGCCCTTTTCCCATCCCTGCTCCAGCGCCGCCCGAAAGACGCGATTCACCGCGTCGTCTCCGAAGCGTGCACCGATGTAGGCCCACAGCGCCTGACCGTAGCGATACGGGAAGTAGCGCGGATCGCGCGTGAGCTGCGTGAGCGTGGGCAGATCGTTGCGCCGCAGCGCATCACGCAGCCACATGGCCGTGTTGGGGTCGACGCGACCGAGGCTCAGGTACTCCGCCATGCCCTCGATGAGCCACAGCGGGATGTTGGCCACTGACCGCAGACCGCCTTTTGACTCCGCGGCGATTCGGTACTGGAACACGTGCACCAGTTCGTGGCCAAGGACGTGGTCCGTCTCGGCGTAGCTGCCGGTGAAGGGCATGATGACGCGCTCACGCAGCCCTTCGGTGACACCGCCGGTCCCCTGCGAGATCTCGCCCTCGATCACGTTCGACTGCTGGAAGTCGGGCGGGTCGGAGTAGAAGATCAGCGGGTTGCCGCTGAACTCATGGTGCAACAGCGCCTTGTGTCGCGCGTACCAGCGCTCGGCGAGCCGCGCAACGTCAGCGGTGGCGAGCGATTCGGCGGGGTAGAAGTGGATGCGGAAGTGATCGGTCGGCAGAATACGGAAGTCGAGCTTGTCGTATTGCACCTTGTTGCGACCGAAGTACTGCGCGCCGGCGTCGTGAAGGGGGATGGCGACGAGCGCCGTCAGCGCGGCGAGGCGAAGGGAGCGAGTGAGGTCGGACACTGCGCAGGTGGGTGAGCGGTGTGATCAGGCACGGGAGGATTGGGTGGGGGATGTCCGGGGGAACGCCCCGGCGTCCCTACTGCTACCCCGCACACGCCACTTGCTCCCTCGCTTGCCGTCGATTTCCGCTGGGGCCCCTGCTCTCCCAGGGTGTGCCGATCCCCGCCAGGACCTCACTCTTTTCCTCGATTGCGGTCCATCCCCCGCTGGTGGCCCTTGCTCTCGCTGGAGCACCGTCGATCTCCGCTGGATCTCGCGCTCCCTCGCGTGCCGTCGATCCCCGCTGGTGGGCCCTGTGCTCTCGCTGGAGGGCCGTCGAGTTCCGCAGGGGCCCTCCTCTCCCTCGAGTGCCGTCGATCTCCCGCTGGGGGCCCCATGCCCTCCCCAGGGTGAGTTCGGTCCCCGATGGCACCTCACGCTCCCTCGATTGCCGCTTATCTCCGCTGGAATCCCAATGCTCACCCTGCAGTGCCGTCGATCCCCGCTGAGGACCTGACTTTCGAGTACGATCCCCCGCCGGTGTGCGCCTCGCGCTCCTACCGGTGCCCTACCCCACTCGCTTCGGCGCTCCCTACACTTCGCAGATCTTCACGCCCTGGGCCAGGGACGTCAGGGGATCGCGTTTCGGGATGAACTCCTGCCCCACGAAGCCCGTGTAGTTGAGGTCGGCAATCGCTCGCATGATCGCCGGATACTGCAGCTCCTGTGTCTCGTCGATCTCGTTTCTCCCCGGGACGCCGGCCGTATGGAAGTGGCCGATGTGGGCCGCGTTCTCACGGATCGTGCGGATCACGTCGCCTTCCATGATCTGCATGTGGTAGATGTCGTAGAGGAGCTTGAAGCGCGGGCTTGCCACGCGCTTCACGAGTTCCGCGCCCCACGGCGTGCGGTCGCACATGTAGTCCTTGTGGTCGACTTTCGAGTTCAGCAGCTCCATGCACACGGTCACCCCGAGTCGCTCGGCGGTGGGCGTGATGCGCTGCAGACCCTTCACGCAGTTTTCGAGACCCTCGCCGTCGCTCATGCCGTCGCGGTTGCCGCTGAACACGATCATGTTGGGCAGTTCGGCGGCCGCGACGAGCGGCAGAAGTCGCTCCGACTCGGCGACGAGGCGGTCGTGCTCAGACGGCCGGTTGAAGCCCACGCGGATCGTGGAGGGGCCGTTGGCCATGGCGCAGGTGAGGCCGTGTCGCTTTACGGTCGCCCAGTCCTTTTCACCGAGAAGCTCTACGGATTGCAGACCGATGCGCTTTGCGGCGACGCAGAGTTCGTCGAGCGGGATCTTGTCGTAGCACCACTGGCAGACGCTTTGCCGGAGGCGGCCTGCGTTGATCTGCGCGGCGCGCTCGAGGGGCGCAAAGTCGACCGTGACGCCGAGCGCCATGGCCGCCCCAGCGCGCGAGATGGCGTCGCGGCGATTCATGGATGCAGCCGCTGGAGCGCGGCGAGGCTCGTGGTGATGGACTCGAACGGCACCTTGGCGTTGTCCTGTTCCACGAAGTAGTGCCGGATGGTGCTCTTTGCTGCATCGATGACCTGCTGGAAATTGATCGAGCCGGCGCCCACCTCGGTCATCATGCCATCGGCGCCCATGTCCTTCACGTGGACCAGGGGAAAGCGGCCCGGATACTTTGCCACGTATGCCGCGGCGTCTTTGCCCGCCTTGGTCACCCAGTACAGGTCGAGCTCGAACTGCACGAGGCCAGGGTCGCACTCCGACAGCAGGATGGCGTGGCCGTCGGTATCGCCGAGCGGCTGGAACTCGAAGTCGTGATTGTGGTAGGCGAGGGTAATACCGTGCTGGCGCGCGACCTCGCCCGCGACGTTGAACACGCCGGCAAGCCGCTTGTAGGCGTCGGCCCCGCCGCGCTGCGCCGGTGTGAGGAACGCCACGACGACCCAGGTGTGCCCCATGGCGGCAGCGCCATCGAGGACCTGGGCCCATCCGTCGCCGAGCGCATCGAGGCTTACGTGCGCGGCTGGCGCGGTGAGTCCGTTGACCTTGAGCACCGCAGCGATCTGCTCCGGGGCACGACCGAAGTACCCGGCGAACTCGACCTCCTTGTACCCGATGCTGGCGACGCGAGCGAGCGTGGACTCCACGCTGTCCTGCATGGCGGCACGCACGGTGTAGAGCTGCAGGCCGGGCGTGATGCCGGCGCGGCCGGACGAAGCACCGCCACAGGCGAGCGCAGGAAGGCCAAGCACGGCAGCGGCACCGGCAGCGATGGAGCCCATCGCCTCGCGCCGGGACATCCGATCCTGATCAGTCATGGTAACGTCCGGTTGCTCGAGTGATCCGCGACGATCCCGTGGCGCTAAGCGTACCCCGTGACCACTGCCCGGTCCAGAGCGCCGGTTTACTGCACGACCAGACCCACCGAGTCCCCAAGCATGAGGTATCGGTGTGCCCACCACGGCGCGATCCCGTCGCGCATCACACGTTCGTGGAACGCGCGTAACGTGAAGCCACTCCCTTCCTTTGCGCGCACGTCCTCCCGAAGGGTCAACATCGCGCGCTTGCCAAGGAAATACCCGCCGTTCGTCGGGTCATACACCACACGCACGGCCTCCTGGCGTGCGGCCTCTGCCGGCACGAACGCTTGCGACTCGAAGAACCTGGCCGACTCGTCCACGGTCCATCCGCCGGTGTGCGTCTGGATGCCCGCGATCAGTCGGCAGATGCGCGTCATCGACTCCGAGAGCTGCGCCATGGCGTACCGCGGATCGTCTGCATGGAATCCCTGCTCCACGACCAGCTGCTCCGCGTAGTGCGCCCAACCGTCCTGCCCCGACGACGGCTGAGGGAACGGGTTCAGGCCGATCCAGATGCGACGGAGCTTGCCCGGCGTCTGTCGCATGTAGAGTGCGTGAACGAAGTGCCCCGGCATGGCCTCGTGGGCGGAAGTGATCGCCAGCGACGCCCGATTGAATCGCTCGAGCCACGCATCCTGACGCTCGGTGGGCCACGCGGCGTTTGCGTCGGTGACGTAGTAGATCGAGCGCACAGGGACCGGCTCGAGCGGTGGCGAGGCGTGCATCGATGCGAGGCCGATATCGAATGGGCGCGAAGCCTCGACGACGACGCTGTCGCCGTCCGGAATGCCGGCGAGATCCTTCGCGCGCACGAACGCTTCCAGCTCAGCCACCGCGGAGCGCGTTGCGGCGACCAGCTCACCGGGTTTTGGGTGATCTCGGCGGATCTCGCGCCACACGCTCAGCGGATCGCGCGTCGCATCGACGCGCTGCGCCTGCTCCCTGAACAGCGCCTGCTCCCGCGCGAGTTCGCGCATGCCGATGGCCAGGAGATCCTTGAGTGGCACGTCGATCAGCTCTTCGGCGCGATACCGCGCGGCCACGTATTCGGCGCCGAGCGCATTGACTCCGTTCGCACGCGGCAGCAGGTCAGTGCGCAGCCAGGAGACAAACTCGTCGATGGCGGCGCGCGCCTGCCGAGCCTCGACCAACATGGCGTTGCGCGTTTCGCCCATCGGCCCCGGGAAGGCCTGGGCAAGGTCATTGCCCAACATGGCGCTCGCGCCCTCGAACATCGTGATGCCGCGCTCGACGAGGACGCGGGGTGGGTTGGACAGGTTCGCCTTTGCCGCCTCCAGCAGCCGCGGAACGCCGCGCAGCTTGGAGGTGACGCGATGCATGCGCGTCTGCGGTGGGGCGCTTTCCATCGTCATCAGATTGTGCACACCGTCGGCGATGGCCGAGGCATAGATCATCGGGTTGCGCCGATGGTTGCGGATTCCATCCAGCTCGAGAAGCCATCCGTCGACGACGCCATCGAGGATGCGATGGTCGACCAGCTCGTCGGGCGGCAGATCACGACGAGGAATCGCGGCGAGGCGCTGCCTGGTGTCGCGCAGCCACACGACTTCGGCAGCGACGGCTTGGGCGCTCAGGTCCTCCAGCTCACCGTCGTGTTCGTGGAGCCCGTTGCCGGCGGCGATGGATGGATGGCGTCGCGCCCACTGGTCGAGGTAGTCATCGGCAAGCTTCGCGAACTCGCGCGCGGCGGGGCTGGCCGTGCCGTACCCGCCCGCCGGCGCAGCGGGCGTTGCCGCGGGCGTGCGACGCTCCATGAACCAGGCCGCGGCGCCGAGGGCGGCGATAAGGAGAACGAGAAGCCAGGCGCGCATTGGACGCGAGAGTCGTAGTTGGGGGGAGACCGCGAGCGCCCAAGCTGCAGGCACGGCGCGAGAATGGCGAGGGTGCGTGAACCTGGGCGAGAGGAGGTGGAAAGGTCAGCTGACCACTTCCACCGGACGCCTCATCCGTCAGCGATGGCGGCGGTCGGCTTGCGCAATCGGTTGCCGAGCTCTGGAACGAGGAGCAAGGCCTGATGGTATCGGCCGCTGATCGTTTGGTCCCCGTCACGTGGGGACCAAACGCGCACCCCGGTGGGCCTCGTCAGGCGCAAGGTGAGTGGATGCAGCTCTGCTTCTGGGCTCCCTGCCGGGCCACGAAGTACGAGGACGCTATCGCGTGCCCCAGTTCACGACGGGCAACACACGCCGCCCGCGCGGGTTGCTCTTTGCAATGTTGATCAGCCCGACCTGCACGCCGCTCAGCGAGCGCGCGTAGTTGACAATGCCGAGCGTGAGCCCGCGTTGATGACCCTTTATGTAGTTGAACGCGGCCGCGCCCACGCCGTGGAGTTCGCCCGCGCGCTCCACGCGCACCACGCCCCCGGCCAGCATGAGGCCCGACAGCCGTTGACCGCCGACGCCAAGTCCGGCGATGGCCAGCCCCTCGATGCGTGGCGCCCCGACGCCGGCGCCGGCAATCGCGATGTAGCGGATGGTACCGCCTGCTCCGGTCCCGATTCCGCTGATCGTCACGCCGCTCACGTCGCCGCCAACGCCCGTGCCCACGCCGCTGATCGCCAGTCCGTGAAAATCGCCGCCGACGCCCGTGCCGATGCCGGAGACCACGAGCCCGCTGAACGATCCGCCCATGCCGGTGCCGATGCCGCTGAACACCAGGCCCTTCCCGCCCGATCCGGCTCCCGTCCCAACGCCGCTGATCGCCACCCCGCGCAGCTCGCCACCCACACCGGCACCGATCCCGGCGAGTGAGATGCCGCGGAAGTCGCCGGCCGCACCAAGACCGACCCCTGCGACCGCCAGGCCTCTCACGTCGCCACCAACGCCAGCGCCCACACCGGCCAGGAGAATGCCGCGCGCGCTACCACCGGCGCCTGCGCCCACACCGCCGACCATCAGCCCTCGCAGGTCGCCGCCCGTCCCGAGCCCGATGCCGGCGACCATGATTCCCCGGAGTCCGGTGCCCGACCCAAGACCGACACCACCGACGCCGATCCCGACGAGGTCGCGTTCAGCAGCCACGCCAAACACTCCGGCGGCAATACCCGTGATTCGGCTCCCGCCCGTGGAAGGGAGGCCGAGCGCCACGCCGTTGATCACGCCGCCCCCGTCGTCCCTGGGGTGCCAGATGGTCGCGTTCAGTCCATCGACGCGCTCGAGTCGTGTATCGCGAAAGTTGAGGCGGATGCCGGTGACGCGCCGGGAGTCGCCGATCGACAGGCCCTTGCCATCGATCATGAGATCGAGGCTCCGACGGGCCTCCTGTGCCCCCAGTGCGGCAGAGGTGATCGCGACAGCAGACAACACCGACAACAGTCGTTGCATGAGCAGCGTGCTCGGGTGTGGACGTTCTGGAGTACGACCGGGCACGAGCGATCGGTTTCAGCGGCCCGAAGCACAGGATCGCCTTTCGCCCGCGGCGCGTGCCCTCAGTGCGGGGAGAGCGCCTGTGCGGGAAGGTAACCGCTTTCACCCGTCGGCAGTTGCACCCGATAGAAGCTGCCCTGCGCCCCAACGATCTGCAGCAGCACACCGGGCTCGAGCGTCTGCACGGTGTCCGACCTGGCTGCCGGTGCCAGGCGCACCGGCGTACGGCGACCACGGCTCATGACGGTCGTGCCCAGTCGTGCGGTGTCGGCCACGAGGCGCGCCGGCGAAGCGGACACGATGCGGACCCAGGGCCAGGGATCGATCGGGCCCATCCCGCGACGATAGATGCCGAAGTGCAGGTGCGGCCGGGTGGTTCTTGCATTCCCCGTGTTGCCGACGAAGCCGAGGGTGTCGCCCGCCTTCACCTGGTCGCCTGCCCTGACGTGATGGCGATCGAGATGCGCGTAGTAGAGCGTTTGGCCTCTGACCGTGTCGCTCAGCCAGACCACGTTGCCACCAAGCTGGTTGGGGCTGATGCTGCGCACGTAGCCGTCGGTGGCGGCGAGAGCCGGCGTCCCGCGAGGGGCGAAGATGTCGATGCCGTGGTGCCGCCGTCGGCCTCCGTCGCGGTCCACGCCGAACAGACTCTGCACGGCGCGGTTGGTGGCATCCTGCACCGGAAAGGCGAGGATGGCGGCCGTCCGCACCTCCACCGAGTAGCGCCCGTCGCGCAACAGCTCGGGCTGAAGGCGCAAGACATAGGTGCCACTCTCCCGCACTTCATAGCGCACCGCGCGTTGCCCGTTGGCGCTGCTGTCAGGCGTCGACGCCGACTGCTGGTGTGCGAAGGTGACGACCGAATCCTGCAGTTCCTGCCGAAAGAGGTCCACGAACATGCGTACCGGAAGCCCGTCGTGGCGGACATCCACGTCCAGTCGCTGCCCTTCGTGAAGGTCGAACCGAAAGGCCACGGCCCGTGCTTCGGTGCGGCTGTAGAACCCCGCCTCCGTGAACGGCACGGAGGGAGTAAGCGGGGCGCGCATCGCGCTGTCGCTGGCCAGGAGCCAATCGCGACCAAGCGCCGTGGAGTCGAGCCCGGCCTGCCGCAGCGACTCGGCGTAGCGCTCATACGGAGACAAGACGTGCACGCGCTCGCGCAGCACGTCGGGAACCTGGCACCCGACGAGCGTCGTGAGGAGCAGAAAGGCGGGTCGGACGAGTCGCATCGGCGCGGGGGGGGGCGCTCAGCCCATGATGTCCCGGTACAGGCGGTAGACGTTCGTTCCCATGATTCGTTCGATGTCCGCGCTCTTGTACCCGCGCTTCTCAAGGGCGCTCCAGATCACCTCCATCCGGCGCGGCCCGTTGAGCGCCTCGATGAAGTAGGGCAGCTCGTCGTCCACGACCTGCGCCCCCTCCTCGCGCTTGAGTTCCTGCACGTACTCCGGCGTGAGCGCAATGACGCGGTGGTCGCGGTCGCTGCCGATGCCTACATGTTCGATGCCGGCCACTTTCACGGCATGATCGATGTGGTCGATGTACGCCCCGAGGTTGTCCGTCTTCTTCGTCGTGAGGAACGGCCGCATCTGGCAGATACCGACGAGGCCACCCTTGTCGGCGAGGAGCCGCAGGTTCTCGTCGGTCGTATTGCGCACGTTGCGATGCACGGCCATGCACGCGGTGTGCGAGATGATCACGGGCCGCGCCGAGGTCCGGATCGCATCGGCCATGGTTGGCATGTTGGCGTGCGAGAGGTCGATCAGCATGCCGAGCCGATTCATGCGCTCGATCACCGCACGTCCGAACTCCGTCAGCGAGCCCTCGGCGCGGCAGCCCGCACCGACGTCGTTGCGATCGTTGTAGGTGAGCTGGCAGCTCCGCAGGCCGAGGCGATGGAACAGGTCGATGCGGTCCAGGTCTGTTCCGAACTGCACGGTGTTCTGGTAGAGATAGAAGACCGCCATGCGGTTGGCGCGGCGCGCAGCATCGATGTCGGCGACTTTCGTGGCCCGTTGGTACGCGCGTGGGTTGTTCGCGATGAGCCGGTTGTACGCCGTGATGCCGTCGATGGCGGCTTCGAGCCCTTCGGCGCCGGTGGGCTTCGGATCACAGAGCGTGACGGTGATGGCGCGGATGCCGCTTTCGAGCATGCCGCGAATCACGGTGGCGTCGTATTCGGCGCGCAGCTCGCCCATCGCGTCGAAGATCAGTGGGCGGAGGCGGGGCGCCTGCGACGCGGGTTTGCCCTGTCCCTGGCTCGTGAGATCGAACGCGAGGGAGGCGAGGGCCGTGCGGGTGACAAAGTCTCGGCGGTCCATGGCCGGAATCTCGCGATCGGCACCGCGGTCATCCAGAGAGTCGGGCCAGGAGACTCCGGACGTACCACTGCGTGGTCCAGCGGGTGACGCCTTCCTTTCGCGCTGGGACGCGGCGCTTCAGCTTGGAGCATGAAGCCGAGATTCTTCCGCACGCCCGTCGAGCTTCGCGCCTGGTTCGAGCGGAACCACGCGACGGCGACCGAGCTGTTCATCGGCTACTACAAGAAGGAGAGTGGCCGGGGCGGCGTGGTCTACAAGGAGGCGCTCGACGAGGCCCTCTGCTACGGCTGGATCGACGGCCGTGTCAACCGAATCGATGACCGCAGCTATCAGCAGCGCTGGACGCCGCGCAAGGCGAGCAGCTACTGGAGCCAGGTGAACATCGGCAAGGCCCATGCGTTGATCGCCGCGGGCCGCATGATGCCCGCCGGCCTCGCGGCCTTCGAGCGGCGGCCTTCGGTCGCGCCGACGAAGTACTCCTCGGAGAACGCCACAGTCTCGCTCGCGCCCGCGTTCGTGAAGCAGTTCAAGGCGGACAAGGGCGCGTGGGCGTGGTACCAGGCGTGCCCACCGAGTTATCGGCGCAAGGTCGCGTTCTGGGTGATGAGTGCGCGGCAGGAGGAAACGCGCGGCCGCCGCTTCAGGCAGCTGCTCGAGTGCAGTCGCGAGGGCGTGTACATCCCGCCGGTGCGCGTCTCGACGTCCACCGATGCCGAGGGCCGCCCGTTGAAGCGGCCGGCTGCCAGGACGTCCGTTCGCTCGCGAGCCGGATCCCCAAAACGTCGCTGATCGCCCGCGTCGGCCCAGGGATGCGTTGCCGGTGATCCCATGGAGCCGCAACGAAAGGCGTCGCGCCAGCGATCGGTCGGTGCTTCCACCTCACGTGTCGCCCCATGCGCAGCGCCTGCGCAGGAGAGAGAGCGCCATGCGCCCGCGTGGCGTCTGACTCCTACATGGAGGATCCACACGTGCAAACACGCATTACGACGGCGGCCGCCCTTGCGTCGCTGCTGCTCAACCTGGCCTGCTCATCCTCGTCCCGTGAGGAGCGCGCGACAGCGACCGCCGGGGCAAGCCGGTCACGAACCGCGCTCGTCGACGCGCCGGATCGCTGGCTCGACGCCAACGGTGCGCGCCTGCGCTACCGCGAGATCGGCCAGGGGGCGCCGGTCATCCTGCTGCATGGGTACACCGACAACCTCGCGATGTGGTCCGGCCCGGCCGATTCGCTCGCGCGCGACCATCGGGTGATCGTTCCCGATGTGCGCGGATTCGGCCTGAGCAGCAAGTCGGGGGACCCGTCGTTCTACGGGCAGCAGATGGTAGCTGACGTGGGCGCGCTGCTCGACCATCTGGACCTCCCATCGGCCCACCTGATCGGGTATTCGATGGGCGGCGCGATCACGGCAAACTTTGTGCTGCAGCACCCGACGCGGGTGTCGAGTGCCACATTCGTGGCCGGCGCGTTGTTTCCGGACTCCGCGGCGCTTGGCCGGCTCGTGAATACATACGCGGACCACCTCGAGCGAGGAGATGGGCTCGCGCCGTTCTTCAGGTACATCCTGCCGACGTGGCCCGACTCGATGATCCGCCAGGTTCTGCCGGGCCTCGTGGCCCAGAACGACTCGGCGTCGCTGGTTGCAGCGTTGCGGGGGCTCGCGTCGCTGGACGTTTCGTGGGAGGCCGTCTCGCAGACGACGATTCCGGCGGTGTCGGTGGTAAGCGCCGCCGATCCGATGGTGGTGGGCGCTCGTGCCCTGGAGCGTCACTGGCCGGGCATCCGTTCGGTCATCCTCCCTCGTGGCGATCACGCGGACATTCACCTTGCCCCCGAGGTGCTGACGGAGTTCCGGCGTCTCACGGCAGCCTCTCGGTGACGGGACAGCAGTGAGACAAGACAATGGCGGAGGGATGCGCCGCATCCCTCCGCCAATTCTTGCTGTCCATTCGTGCCGCTGCGGTTCCCGTTCCCCTGGGTCTGTCGACCCGGCCTCCTTCATCCGTCCAGCCTGATGTCCGCGTCCTTCCACGCCCTCTGGAACTGCGCACGCACGCGGCGCGCCTCCGCGGTCTTGCCCTGCTTCTCGAGGCTCTGCGCAAGCCCGAAGAGCGACCAGCCGTTCTCCGGGAAGCGCGCCAGATCCTCGCGGTACGCCAGTTCGGCCTCCGCGGCCATGCCGCTGGCGAGCAGGGCAGCGCCTAACGAACGTCGCATGGGATAGTACCACGTTGGCGGCTCGTTGTACGTGAGTCCATCCTCCAGTCGCACGGCCTCGCGGAACGCGCGAACGGCCTCCGCCGCACGGCCGCGACGGAGCGCGATCTCGCCCTGAAGGGCATGCCCGGCGATGTGGAGTGCGGTACCGTTGTCGCCGGCGGGATAGGCCGCGGCCAGCGTGCGGACACGCTCGAGGGCACGCAGGGACGCGGCCTCGTTCCCCGTCGCGACATGCGCAACCCCACGCGCATACCAGGTCATGGCCGCCATGAACGGAGCGTCACGCAGCGGTTCCGGCTGTGCAAGGATCTCGCTCCACCGGCTGAACGTCACCAGGGTGAGCGGCACGATGGGCGTGACGGATTCCACCCACGGTGCTTCCTTCACGGCCTCGGGACCCAGCCGTTTCGCGGTCTCGCGTGCACTCTCGATGGCAAGCTTGCTCATCCCGGCCATCGACGCCGCAAATGCAAGGAAGTGATAGTTGTGCGGGTAGTAGCCGCTGGCGTACAACCCGCGGCGCGCCACGCCCGGGCCCTCGAGGAGCTCACCGTCGGCGTGCACGGCATGCTGGTTCACGCGGATCGCATCGGCGTAGCGGCCCACGCGGATGTAGATGTGCCCCGGCATGTGTACGAGGTGACCCGCGCCGGGCATGGCCGAGGCAAGTCGTTCGGCGCAGGCAAGCCCTCGCGACGGCTCACGGGCTTCGACGGCGTGGATGAAGAGGTGACAGGCGCCAGGGTGATTTCGATCGATGCGCAGCACGCGCTCGAGCTGGTTGATGAGCACGGTCGTCCCGGGGCGCGGTGCGCCGCTCGCGTCCCAGTAGTTCCAGGGCGACAGGTTCATCAGGGCATCGGCGTGGAGGACCTGCATCTCGAGATCATCGCGGTTGCGCTCGGCGGCGGCGCCGATGGCTCGGGCCCACGCCGAATCGAGACCGGCACGATCTGCCCTGGGCACGCGGGCGTAGCGCGCTTCGAGCGCGACCACCAGCGCGCGCTCCCGAGGCGCTATGCGCGTCAGGTGCCGGCGCGCTCGCTGGATGGCACGGAACGCGGCGTCGCCGGCCACCGAGTCCATCCCGCCATTGATGTGGGAACCGAGCGCGAACGCCACGCCCCAGGCGCACATCGCACACGTGGAGTCGACCCGCTCACCCTCGGCGAACGACCGGATGGCCTCGGCGTGGTTGAACGCCCAAACGAGGCGCAGACCCTGGTCGAAATACTGCTGGGCCACGGGACTGCGCGTCGTGATGGCGTAGTGGTGCGACCCGAGGTTTCGGTACAGCGGGACCTCGGCCGACGGCGCTGTCGCGGCGGAGTGGGCCTGGTGCTGCTGCGCGAGGAGCGGCCGGGCGACACCCATGATGGCGACGGCCGCGATCACCAATCGCGTGGTGTATGGCTTCATGATCCCCTCCGGGGGCCAGGTGGTCGTGCGCGACACCCTGCGTGTCGCGGGCGGGCGGCGTCGCTTGGGTGCGAGCCCCCACGGCATATATTGCGGCGATCGTCTGGCGGACCCGACATGCCCAACCCGTCGTCCTTTCCCAGTGGCTCGACCCCTCCCGAGCGGGGGGCAGTGACGGCCCTGCTGATGCGCCTGCAGCAGGGAGACCGCGCGGCCGAAGCCGAGCTGTTGCCGCTGGTATACGCGGACCTGCAACGCGCGGCCGAGTCGCTGCTCCGCCGCGAACGACCGGGGCACACGCTGCAGCCAAACGACCTCGTGCATGAGGGATACCTCAAGCTCGCGGGGCAGCTGTCCGGCGCCGCCGATCGGCAGCACTTTGTGGCCATTGCGGCGCGGGCCATGCGCCAGGTGCTGGTCGACCATGCACGCAAGCGCGATGCGTCCAAGCGGGGTGGCGGCGTGGTCCACGTGCGCATCACGAACGCCGACGTGGGTCTCGACGTGGACCTGAGCGAAATGGTCGCGCTCGATGACGCGCTGACACGCCTCGCGCAGAAGAATCCGCGCCTCCCTCGCGTCGTGGAGCTGCGGTTCTTTGCGGGTCTTTCGGAAGACGAGACCGCCCAGGTACTTGGCGTGACGTCACGAACCGTGCAGCGCGACTGGGCCACGGCCCGGGCGTGGCTGTACAAGGAGCTGTACCCCATGTCGACGCCATGACCGACGGCAAGCCCGAGGATTGGGGCCGCGTCGAAGTCCTGTTTGAAGCGGCACTCGAACTCCCCGTCTCCGAGCGACGGGCGTGGATACTCGCACACACGGCCGATGCCTCGGTACGTGGCGAATTGATGGACATGCTCGCCGCGCACGACCGCGTGACCGGCGTGCTCGAGCGCAGAGTGTCGAGCGCGGGCGCAGGAGTGCACGACCATCTCGCCCACGCACTCGCCGGTCGGTATGACATCGGCGAAGTGCTGGGGCGCGGCGGAAGCGCCACGGTCTTTCTGGCTCGAGAACACAAGCACGATCGATCGGTAGTGCTCAAGGTGCTGCATCCCGAGGTGGCCGCACAGGTGGGCGTGCGCCGATTCCTCGACGAGGTGCGCATCGCCGCACAGCTGAGCCACCCGCACATCCTGCCGCTCATCGATTCGGGAGAGGTGGACGGGTTGCTGTACTACGTGATGCCGCACCTCGAGGGTGAGACGCTCCGCGCCCGACTGACGTGGGGCGGCCGCATCCCGCCCGACGAAGCGCGCGCGCTGCTGCGCGACATCGCCGACGCACTGGGCGCCGTGCATCGCGCGGGCATCGTGCATCGCGACCTCAAGCCGGAAAACGTGTTGTGCGCGCGCGACCATGCCTACCTGCTCGACTTCGGCATTGCCGTGCGTGACGGGCAGTGGGATTCGCGCCAGACCCAGGAAGGGGTCGTGGTGGGCACCATGGGATACATGAGCCCCGAGCAAGCTGCCGGCCGGCTGGTGGACGCGGCGAGCGACGTGTTTGCCTGGGGTGTCATTGCCCGCGAGATGCTCACCGGTCGCAGCCCGCTCGACGCCTCCACGGAGAGCTGGCCCGAGGTGCCGGCCGCGCTCGTGGAACTCGTCAGGCGGTGCCTCGACCCCGATCCATCCCGGCGGCCCGGCTCGGCGGACGAGATTGTCGCGGACCTGGGCGCAATCCGGGAGACGCCGGCCGCCACCACACCGGTCGCCGCGCCGAACGCGAGCCGGAGGGTCAAACGATGGATGGCAGGCGCGGGCGCCGCGGTCGTTGCCGTCGCTGCCTGGTGGGGCGTCGGCGGTCGCGCGACCCCGGCCACCGGGCTCTCGATGCCGATCGCCGTCGCCCCGCTCCGCAACGACACCGGCGACACGACCCTCGCTATCTGGGGACGCATGGCCAGCGACTGGCTCACACAGGGCCTGCATGAGACGTCGCTCGTGAATGTGATCCCGTGGCCCACCGTGCGGCAGGCCAGCGAACAACTGGGCAGCGCAGGCACGCTCCCGACACCGGAGTCGCTCGCTGGTGAACTTCGGGCCGGCACCATCGTGACCGGAACCTACTACCTCACCGGGGACCGGGTGAGCTTCAGCCTCGAAGTCTCCGACGGTAGCCGTCGCGAACTCGAGGGCTCGCTCGAACCGATCAGCGTGCCGCGCGATTCACTGGAGTATGCGATCCGCGAGATGCGCGAGCGCCTCAAGGGCTTTGTCGCCGTGCGATACGACGAGCGCGCGGCGTCGATCCCCGGGCTTGCCACGCGACCACCCACGTTCGGCGCCTATCGCGCCTTCGATCGAGGCCTCGCGCTGTACAACCAGCAGGACTACGCGGCGGCAGCGACCGAGTTCCGCCAGGCGTGGGCCGCAGACTCCAGCTTCGCCGTTCCATTGATCTACGCGGCGATGGCGCACTGGAACCGGAGCGAGTTCGCGTGGGTGGATACGCTGCTCCGCACCATCGGGGCACACCGGGACCGCCTGAGCACGTACGATCAGCTGCAGGTGGAGTACCTCGACGCGCTGCTCGCCAGCGACGGCGCGCGCGCGATCGCGGCGGGCACGAGCGCCGTGCGGATCGCACCGGACTCGCGCATTGCCTACAACGTCGGGCGCGAACTGGTGGCCATGGACCGGGCCGCCGAGGGGCGGAAGGTGCTGGAGGGCCTCGATCCTGACCGCGGGCTGATGAAGGGATGGCAGGCGTACTGGTCACAGCTCGCACACGCGCGCCACTTGATGGGCGACCGCGACGCCGAGCTGGAGGCCGCGCGTTCGATGCGCCGCCGGTTCCCGGAAGCGCGGCTCGCCTGGGTCCTCGAGGCGCGCGCGCTCGCGGCCGCCGGGCGACAGGGTGCGCTCGACTCGCTGCTCGTGCAGACCGCGGCCCTCCCCGCCGGCACGTATTGGTCGCACGGCGCGGCGCTCGTCACGGCCGGCGAAGAGCTGAGCACGCACGCCGACGTGCAGCGCGGCGTGCCCTACTTCGAGCGTGCGGTCACCTGGCTCGAGGCGCAACTGCGCACCGAACGTGGTCGCCGAGAGCATCGCTACTGGCTCGGCAGTGCGTATTACAACCTCGCGAGGTATGCGGATGCCGACTCGGTGTTCGGCAATCTCGCACGGGAGTTTCCTGATCGGTTCGTGTATCAGGGCATGCACGCGCTCACGCGCACGCGACTCGGGGATCCGCGCGGACCCGACGTGCTCGGCCCGACGCCTCGTTATGCGCGTGGCGAGCACACCCTCTTTCGCGCCCGACTCGCCGCCGTCCGGGGCGACAGCATCTCGGCGCGTACGCTTCGGCAGCAGTCGCTCGCCGAGGTGTCGGACGGCTGGGCGTGGGTTCACTCGACGGCATTCCGGGACTTTGGGCCGGTGAGTAGCGGACGTCGCTGAGGCAGGGTGCCGCTCGACTGCAGCGGCTGACTCGGCGGCCAGCATGCGCGCGCCTTGCGCGATCGCCGCCCCCCCGGTGTGGCACGAGATGACGTTCGGACGTCAGCGACTATCGGTCGACAAGCGCCGCGACGCGCTCGAACCCTGGCTGCGGGATGTGGTGCTGGCGTGGTTCTCCGTGCTGCGGTATGACGGGGCCGCAGCGTGCTGGCACGGCCATGAGGGCGCTCAGCTCGAAGGCTTACAAGGCGGCGTCTGCCTGCGCAACTCAACGCACGACTACGTCCGTACGATCGTGATTTGCCCCGAGACCATGCGCCACACGCCGTCGCGGCGAATCCAGACTTGCGTGAATCGCTCTTGGATGGCCGGTCCCATCGCGTCAGCCGGGATCGTGACCAGCCCCGTCGCGATGGCGGAGTTTCCATATACGCGCACGCGCAATTGGGTCGGCGTGATGGCGACGAGGCTCGTCGTGTTCGCACGGAGCCACGCGAGTCTCTCGGCGCGCGTTTCGAGCTTGCCATCGCCACCGATCACGAGATAGTCCGGTGCCAAGGCCTGTTCAATCGTTGCCAGTTGACCCTTCCCCATCGCGCCGAAGTAGGTCTGCACCCGGCGCGCTATCTCGGTCTCGGGGCTGGCGGGCTGCGCTCCAGCCTTTCCAGAGGCGAAGCACAGCGCCACGGCGCACATGGCGCGCTCGATCCTCATCCGGTGTTGCATGCGTGACCCCCAAAGTGGGGGCGAGTGTGAGCTCCGATGCGAGCCGCCTGACGCCCAGGTGACCGTTAGGCGGCGGGTCGCGAGGGCCGTCAGCGGCTGAACCGCAGGCTACCCGCGGAACGGCCGCGGTACCGAGGCGCACGTGGCCACGTTTCGAGGAGGCGGTCTACGTCCTCCACGCCTTTCAGAACAAGTCGCAGCGGACCTCGCCGCTCGATCTCGACGTCGGCGCGACCCGCTATCGCGCCCTGCTCGCCCGGCGGGGCTCACGCGCAGGAGGTTGACATGGCGATCAAGATGACGCGCGGCTCGGGGAATGTCTTCACCGACCTCGGCTTCTCGGCCGCGGGCGCGGACAACCTGCAGCTCCGCTGGACCCTGATGATCCAGCTCCCTAGGCGGCTGACGGCGCGGCGCGCCGCGCAGGCCCAGGCCACTCGTCTACTCGGGGTGTCCCAGCCGCGCATCAGCGACCTCTATCGCGGCAAGATCGAGCGCTTCAGCGTCGACACCCTGATCGCGATGCTCGACAACACCGGGGCCGACGTCCGCGTGACCGTCCGGAACAGAACGACCCCGGCAGAACGCTTGAAGGAGGCCGAGCCGCGAAGCGGCTTCGGCTTGAATGAAGTGTTAGGCGGCGGCCCGGATGCCGTGTCCGCCCACAGGTGCAGTCTCAATGTGCTGCTCAAAGGTTGCAATCAGCGGCTTGCCGCGCGAGATGGCGTCCTTGACCGATGGCAGTGACAGTGACGCCTTATGGCTCGATTGGCTGTCCCACACCTCAGTGATCCAGATTGCGTCAGCATCGGCGGGGTCTCGCGCGATGATGTAGCTCAGGCAGCCCGGCATGCCGGAGGTGCCGTCCATGAGGATGGAGATCAACGCGTCGCGCTGCCCCGGTACGGCTTTGATCTTTCCGATTAGTCCGTACATTGCCGATTCTCCAATCTGGGTGGCGCACGCTGGCAGGCTAAGGCCAACGGCCCCAGCCACAGTTGCTTTAAGAAGCGCTCGTCTGCTGATTGTCATGGCAAGCCGCCTAGCGACCAGGGTTCAGCAGCGAGGGCATATCATCAGAGCGGCGCAGCCGCGTACCGAAGTGCCCTCGGCTGTTGCAACCCCTGTTGGGCGGCGCCCCGGCTTGCACACATGTACATCATGATGTACATTCTCTCGTATGTCAAGACGCTATTCCATCGCCGAGGCCCGGTCGAGTCTGCCCGCCATTGTCGACCAAGCGGCCGCCGGCCAGGAGATCGAGTTGACGCGGCGAGGGAAGCCAGTCGCCGTGGTGGTCTCGCTGGGCGAGTTCGCCCGCTTGCGCGGTGAGCGCGCGCGCTTCGGAGACGCGTATCGGCGCTTCCTCGAGGTCCACGTGCTGCGCGACGTGGGCCTTGACGAGGGCTACTTTGAGGCGACTCGCGACCGCAAGGCAGGGCGCACGGTCGCCCTATGAGTGCGCGGTATTTGCTGGACACGAGTATCGTCTCTTCCCCGATCTCGAAAGCGCCCAACCCGCAGATCGTGAAGCGCCTCGAGTCGGCCGGACACGAGTGCGCGATCGCCGCACCGGTGTGGCACGAGTTGACGTACGGATGGCAGCGACTACCCCGGGGCAAACGGCGCGACGCGCTCGAACAGTATCTCCACGATGTGGTGCTGGCGTCGTTCTCCGTGCTGCCGTATGACGAGGCCGCCGCGCGCTGGCACGGCCATGAGCGGGCCCGACTCGAAGGAGCAGGGAAACCTGCTCCGTACGTGGACGGGCAGATCGCCGCGATCGCGTTCACCAACAGCTTGATCCTCGTGACGGTCAACGAGAAAGACTTCGCGCGCTTCAAGGATCTCCAGATAGACAACTGGAGCAAGCGGCGCGCCTGACGTCCGGATTGAGTCCGCCCAACGTTTGTGTTCAGCAGCGAGGCGGTATCATAGGACGGCGGCGTAGCCGCCCACAACCACAGCCTCGACTGCTGCAACACATTGTTATGCAGCCCCGGTGCGGGATCGGCGAGTCCGGGGCGCCTTCCGGCCACCCAGTTCGTCGCGAATCACGCGGCGGACCACCGCCTCCAGCGGCTCCACAGTCTGAGTCATCACTTGGCGGAGGGTGTGATTGATCAACGTCTGGTAGCTTCCCCCTCCTGCCGCGTCCACTTGGGCGCGGTACCAATCGAGGATGTCATCGTCCAGCCGGATGGTGATGCGGGTCTTGCCGGTGGTCGCGGGTACGATCGCGCCACGGCGCGCTTTCGAGAAGTCGTAGTCCTTACGCATCGGAGTCCTCGGCATATTGCCGACGTTCGCGCGTCGTGGCGCGGCGCGCAGAGATGAGGCGGAACACGTCCCGATCCAGGGTCCAGACCACGACGAGAAGCCGATCCAGAAAGTCGCGGCCCAAGGTGACGAACCGTTCCTCCCCGTGCTCGACGTCGGTGCGGGTCAGGGCGTAGGGATCCTCGAAGACGCCAACCGCATCCGCGAGCTCGACGCCGTGCTTTCGCCGATTCTCCGCCGCCTTCGCCGGATCCCAATCGTACGTCATGGCGGAACGTATGCACACATGTACACGCGCGCAACCGTCGCGGTGCCCTCGCGCCTACGCTCCACGAGCGGAAGGAGACGATCGCCCTGGATCACGCTGGATCACGCTGGCTGCATAACGTGAATTGGGCTGCGCTGTGATAAACCTTCGCAGCAGAGCCGAGAGCAATATGCAGCACGCTCCCCGCAGCATATGACCGCTGCCGCGTCGCGGCAGGCCAACGCCAAACCTCACAGCGACAAGCGGATAGGGGCGCGTGGGGCAGCATGGCTCAACGCTATGTGCTGCGCGCGAACTGCTGATAAGACTGCCCGCACAAGAGCGTTCGGTAGACCGCCGATGGCCCTCGACCGCTCACGGGGGCAGTGGCATCCCTGGCGGCGGGCCGGCGCGCTCGATCCGAAGAGAGTGCCGCCGACCACCCCGCCGCGTCGCGCGGAGGCGGCAACCCCGTCGACGCAAGCGGCGCAGTCAGCGCACCGCACGCACCACGTCCACGATCGCCTCACGCACCCGCGGCCACGCCGCCCCCACCGGCGCGATCACCTCGAAGTGCCCCGCATTCGGCACGACCACCAGGTCCACGCTGTCGCCGGCTGCGCGCGCACGCGCCACGTACGCCTCGCGCGCGTGCGCCGGCATGATGAAGTCCGCATCACCCACCACCAGGCGCTGCCGCACACCGATCGGCAACAGCTCGGCGGGCGAAGCCTGGCGCCAGCGCTCGGGGACAGCGTCCCACGTGCCGCCCAGCAGCTTGTCGATCACGCCCTCCCCACAGCTGCGCTGGCCGTAGGTCATGAAGTCGCGCAGGTCACCGGGGCCGCCTAACGCGATGGCGGCGTGCACGCGCAGCGGGTCAGGGGAGTACAGCGGGCTCCCGGCGGGAAGCCGCGGCCGCGCGGCCGCCCAGATCGCAAGGTGCCCGCCGGCCGAATGCCCGGCCACCACCACGCGCGAGAGGTCGAGCGGATAGCGCGCCGCGAGCGCGCGCAACGCGTCGACGCCGGCCGCGATGTCGAGCATGGTCCCGGGCCAGCCACCCCCCGGGTTGTCATAGCGGCGGTACTCCACGTTCCATGTGGCGACGCCGGCGTCACGCAGGGCGTCGGAGAGGGCATTGGTGTTCTGCAGATTCGCCAGGCGATGGACCCAGCAGCCGCCGTGAATCATCACCAGCACCGGGAATGGCCCCCGTCCCTCGGGAATGCGCAGATCGCCAAACTGGAGAGAGTCGGAGCCGTAGGGCACGCGAGCCGTGGCCGGCCTTGCGGGTAGGGTGTCCACGTCACGCGGTCGAAGGCGCGTCGGCTGCGCGTGCGCGCTGGCCTCGGCGAGGAGGCACGCGAGCGCGATGGTGACACCGCGCCAGGCGCCGGCCATCATGGCTGGGGGCTCCATCGCTTGCCGTCGATGGTCACCGTCGCATCGGTGAAGAAGTTCCAGCGCACGTACCCGCCGCCCACGGATCCTCCGAGCTCGGTGTTGTCACCTAACGACAGCCGGACGACACCGGCGCCGTATCCATAGTAGGGGATCCATGGGTCGCCGTCGTCAGTGCGCACGGCCAGCAACGGGTTGAACCCGAGCGCGAACTCACGAAACGCACGTGCACCTGGGCCGGCCTGCTGGAGTTCACGGTCCACGCCGGCGCGGCCAGACGTCGCCTCGACCGCGACGACCTTCCCGCGCGTGAACGTCATGCGCAGACCCTCCACGCGTTCCCCTCCCCAGTCTCCCGGCGGAAAGACAATGGTGCCCTCCACCGACTCCTCGATCGGGGCGACGCGAACGGCGCCGGCCGGCAGCTCGACCTCACGATCGATCAGCGACCGCCCGCGCGCCGCGCGTGCTGCCGACGCGTCGCCGTCCTGGCGCGTGACGGGCCGGTCACCGATCCGGAACCGCAGGTCCGTCCCGGACGGGGTCGTCACGCGGACTTCGCCGGTGCGCATCGCCTGCTCGAACTCCCGCTGCCGGGCGGCAAGCGCGGTGTAGTCCGTCTCGAGGATCACGCGCTGATAGTGTGCGTCGACCGTCGCGGTTGGCTCGAAGAGCGTGCCGTCCGTGCGATAGGCGCCCGCCCAGTGAAAGTGCACGGTGCGGCCCTCCTGATCCCTGAGCTTCTCCTGAAATGCCGCGTAGATGGGCGCGAGCGCCGTCACGCCGGGCAGCATCACGCCAAGGTCCACATCGTCGAGCAGCTCGGCGATCTCCGCCGCGTTGGTCGCGCGCAGCCTCTGCGTGAAGTCGGTGTCCCACGCCCCCGGCCAGTCGCCCTGCACCGCCACGGCGCCAAGGTCGGTCCCACCGGCGCGAACGATCGCCGCGCGCAACGCCGGGACCAGGGAGTCCGCGGTGCCCGGCAACCCCACGAGCAGGACGCGTTCGCCGCGCTGCAGGCCGAACCGCTGCACCATGACGTCGGCGATGCGGGTCCACGAGGTGATCGAGGCCTGGGCACCGAGCGGCGCCTCGGCGGCAAGGGCGCCAAGGACGGCAACGACGAAGGCAGGATGGCAGCGCATGGAGTACGGGGTCGGAGGACCCCCGACATTGCCCGTCTCGCGGCGCGCGCGCCAGTCATAGCTTCCGATGCGACACATCCGGACCATAGACCAGGCGCAGTCATGAACGAACAGGAGTACATCGCCCGCGACGCGGTTGGACTCGGAGAACTGGTGCGGAACCGCCAGGTGACACCGCGCGAACTGGTGGACCTTGCGATCCAGCGCATCGAACGACTCAACCCGGTGCTCAACGCCGTGGTGCATCGGATGTTCGAGAGCGCCCGGGCCCAGGCCGATGCCTCGCCTGGCCAGGGGGTGTTTGCCGGCGTGCCGTTCCTCATCAAGGATCTGCTCGCCTGGTACGCAGGTGAGCCGCTCACCAGTGGCAGCCGGCTGTACCGCGACTTCCGCCCCCCGATCGACACCGAAGTGGTCACCCGCTACAAGGCGGCCGGACTCATCGTGCTGGGAAAGACCAACACGCCGGAGTTCGGGCTCACACCGTTCTGCGAGTCCGAACTGCTGGGCATCGCACGCAACCCGTGGAACCCCGACCGAACCACCGGAGGATCGAGCGGAGGATCGGGTGCAGCGGTCGGGAGCCGCATGGTGCCGATGGCGAGTGGTGGCGACGGCGGCGGCTCGCTGCGCATTCCTGCGTCCTGCAACGGCGTGTTTGCCCTCAAACCGACGCGAGGCCGCATTCCCACCGGTCCGCGTCAGGGCGAACTGTGGAACGGCGCGGCGATCGAACATGTCATCACGAGGAGCGTACGGGACAGTGCGGCGATGCTCGACGCCATCGCCGGCGCCGACCCTGGGGCGCCGTACGTGACGCCGAGGCCGGAGCGGCCGTTCCTGGCTGAAGTCACGCGCGAGCCTGGCCGACTGAGGATCGGAGTGACGACCACACCAACGCTCGGTCGCGCC
This sequence comes from Gemmatimonadaceae bacterium, assembly GCA_020846935.1. Lineage (NCBI taxonomy): Bacteria > Pseudomonadati > Gemmatimonadota > Gemmatimonadia > Gemmatimonadales > Gemmatimonadaceae > Gemmatimonadaceae bacterium. Next base: position 64,526 of record JADLCY010000012.1, on the reverse strand, counting down.
GTGCACGCAGACTGCCTCGCCGCGGTCGACGACGCGCGTCAGCTCCTGGAGTCTGCGGGCCACGAGGTCGTCGAGGTGAACGTGCCGCTCGACAAGGACGCGTTCAACCGGAACTTCGTGATCATGGTGTGCGGCGAGGTGGCGGCAGATCTGCGCGACGCCGGCCGGCTGCTGCGTCGCCCCGCCAGGCGGGACGAACTGGAGTACACCACCTGGGCGCTCGCCATGATCGGGGAAGCGCTGCCCGCAGGCGTCTACGCACAGGCAAAACGCGACCTGCAGCGCGCCTGCCGGCCGGTGGGCCAGGTCTTCGAGACGATTGACGTCCTGCTCACGCCAACGCTCGCGGCGCCGCCGTTCCTGCACGGGGCCCTGCAACCACCGGCCCACGAGCGAGCGTTCCTCACGGCACTCGGAACGCTGCGTGCCGGTCGGGTGCTTCGCGCCGTGGGCGCCATCGAAAAGGCCGCGCGCGACATCTTCGACTGGATCCCTTTCACACCGCTGTTCAATGTGACCGGCCAGCCCGCCATGTCAGTGCCACTCAGCTGGAACGCGGAACACCTGCCCATCGGCGTGCAATTCGCTGGTCGGTTTGCAGACGAGGCGACGCTCTACCGACTCGCCGGCCAGCTCGAACGCCTTCGGCCATGGGCGTCGCGCATGCCGCCCCTGGCACAGTAGCTGCGCGCCCCCGCGTGCGGCGAATCGCACCGCACCGGCTCACGGATTCAGCCACCAGGACACCTTTACCAGCAGCGTGTTGTCGGGGTGCGCGCGAAAGAGGTCGCGGTAGTCGCGCGCAAACTCGAACGTGCCGGCATTGTGCCCGTCCTGGCGTCGGCCCTGCTGCCACACCACGAACAGCGTCGAGCCCGGGCGATATTCCCAGCGCATCACCGCGTTGGAGTTGAACTGCTTTACATTGAAACCCTCGGGGATCGCGCCACCGCCGTATGAGCGGTAGCGCTCGGCGTAGGTCGGAGCACGCGCATCGGCGACTTCCCGCCAGTCCTCGAAAGCGCCGCTGCTCACGAACGGTTGCCCATACAGCTGAAAGGAGAGGTTCGGCGACATCGTCCAGTTGGCACGCGCGGTGAACATCAGCGTACGCTGGTCGAGGCGGGCAAACGTGAAGTGCGTGGAATCGGCGAGTAGCGCGCCGTAGTTCCGTATCCACTGCTGGTCGTCCGTGCGATGCTCGTAGTTCGGCGCCACACTCATCGAGAACCGGCTCGCCAGGCGAACTTCGAGGCTCGTGCCAGCGGACCAGCCGTGCGAGCGTCCCCCGTCCCCGCGTCTGAGACCGACCTCGACGCCGGGCACGACCGCGCGGCGCGCGTCGCCCGAGAGATTCACGTCCAGCTCCTGTTTGATCGACTGGCGAATGGCCGGCCCACCACGTGCGCAGGCCACGCAGTGCGACGCGCCGATGTCGGCCACGCGCCACGTGATCGCGCCACCCCAGAAGTTGAGGAACTCGGCCGATGCGTGGGCCGACACGCTCGATCCGGCGGGCAGGCCTCCCGTCGTCCAGTGCTGTTCGGTGCTCAGCTGACTGAACGTGCGGCGATAGAAGGCGCCGGGACGCAGCGTCTGATAAGACAGGTTCTGGCGGAACGAAACATCGTTCACGACCGGCACGAACCCCATGTCGTTCGCCTCGAGGCCTGGCCCGGCCGCGCGGAGGAATGTGTTGTAGCGCACGGCGCCGACGAGCTTCGCGAGGCTCCCGCCGATCACGCTGCCGCCGAGCGACGTGCGCGTGGGGTCGTAGCGCTCCTCGTGATCCGGTCGCTGATAGGCATGCGTCGGCGACAGTTGCGTCCGGGCGATCGCCTGAGCAGAACCATGGACCACGTTCCGGCCTGTATAGAGCATCGCCTCCCATTTCTCCCGCGCAAAGCGATGGTAACCTTGCGCAACGAGCGTGTAGGCATCTCGGCGAAGGAACGGATCGGTGGCGGGTTCGAGGTCGCGGTTCAGCGCCGTAGCCATCACGCCGAACGCCGAACGACCCTGGCGTGCCTCCTTGAGGGCGCGGAGCACGAGATAGTTGGTGCGCGGCTCAATGGTCTCACCGTCGGCGCCGACCTCGCGACGCGTCACCGCCTCGACGACGCCGATCGACACTCCCTTCCCGAGGCGCCCGGTCAGCTTTGCCGCGCCGAGGATCGTCGTGGCGCCGGACCCCGAGCTCGAGGTGCGAAGCTGCGGAGCGCGTCCGATGCGACGTGTATAGAAGATCCCTTCGCAGGGGCCGCCGCAGCGGAAGAGCCCCACTCCCTCCTGAAAGAACGGCCGGCGCTCCTCGAACCGGATCTCGAACGCCGTGAGGTTGAGCACCGCCGGGTCGACCTCGACCTGACCGAAGTCGGGGTTCACGGTCGCATCCATCGTGAGGTTCGAACCAAGGCCAAGCTTCACGTCCAACCCGCCCGCGATCTGCTGCGGATGTGACCAGCCTTCGGCCTTCGCCTCGGTCACGTTGCGCGTCACCGTGTACGGCAGCAGCTCGAGTCGACTGCCTCTCCGGATGCGTTCGAAGCCCTCCAGCGTGCCCAGCTGGGATGCCAGCGTCTGGCTCGACTGCCGGTACGCGGGCCAAGCCACGCGCTCGCTCAGCCGCGCAATGTCTCGCCACACGCCGAACCCGAAGGCGGTTTGTCCGGGATTGAACCGGATCTGGCCGAACGGAATCGCAAACTCGGCGACCCAGCCCAGCGAGTCCACGCGCGCGGCGCCGTCCCAGATGCCGTCCCACGTCATGTCCTCGACGTAGTCGCCATAGATCGACGCATCGCGCTTCACCCCGGCAGGGTTCAGCATCAACTGGATTCCGTTGCGTCGATCCTGGTACCCGTCGATCAGCACCTTGATCTGGTCGCTGTTCGTGCGCACGTCACGGCGCGACAACAGGCGGACGATGCTGTCGGGGTGCGGGTCGAACGCGCGCACGACGACGTAGAGGTAGCGATCATCCCAGGCGGCGCGGATCTCGGTGCGAAACGAGGGGTCGGCATCCTCTGCCGGCGTGAATTGCCGGAATTGGTCCATGACCGGCGCCGAGCGCCACACCTCGTCGTCGTCGCGACCATCGATCAGCAGCGGGCGCTGGGCGCGCACCACAATGCCGCGGGTGGCGGTCGATGCTGGTGGGAGTCGAAGCCTGGCGCCGGCGGGCGCTTGTGCGCGCGTGGGCGCTGCGGGCAGGACGAGCACGATGGCGAGCGCGAACCGGAACGACGGCATCTACGTGGGGCGGAGTGCGTGACCCCCGGCGGAGGCCGGGCCACGCCTAGTACGCCCCAGGGCCGCCTCGCGTTCGCCGCGACGCGCGTCGTTCAGTCGATCTCACCGCGGCCTCCATAGCAGGCGTGACGTGGGCAGGCCGGTATCCCCGGCCTTCCGTGATCATTGGACAATTCGTCGAGGCTTTGGTTCATCATGGCGGGATCTCAACCGCACGCGCGGTGATTCGCGGCAACCCGTCCCTATCCCGCGTCGCCAGAAGAACGGTGGAGGCGCTGACATACAGCAGCTCTGTGCCTGTCCCACCGACGAACGAAAGGTCGATGCGTCCGAGGAAGGCACCTCGCGCGTCGAAGACGGTCCACAACGACGGCCTCGCGTAGTCCTGTACCCAGAGCCGATGCTCCTCGTCGGTGCGAAGTCGCCTGAATGCCGGGAGTGCGTCGGGCTTGGGCAGCGCCGAGAGACGCGCCAGGTGTTCGGCTCTTCGCGATCCGGTCTCGTTCGAGGGAATCATCGCGCGAAGGTCGCGCTCCCACTCCGCCTGTGTGTAGGCCGGAGGGTTCCCACGCACGCGAATGGAGAGTCGCTGCATCCCATCGAGCTGGAAGCCGTCGATCTGGAAAAGGCGGCCGTCGCCCGCATAGAGAACCCCGCCGCGTTCCGCCAGAGAGAGTTCGCGCATGACCGGACCAGCGTACATCGGCCCGGGCAGATGGGCGAAGAAGTGGGCCCAGCTACCATCAGGCCGCATCCTGACGTGCGCATACGTGCTGTAACCTTGATCGCCAGGACGCGGAATCACCGCGGCCTCTCGGATGATCACCGTACCGTCCGACAGGCACCCTCCGTATGGAACGGATCCCGGACGTGAGTATGATCGGGAGTGCACGCCGGCGGTGTCCCACACGCTGACGCGACCGTCGGAGTAGTCAATGACGACGATCGAGTCCGACCGCGTGAGGCATATCGCCCGCGTGTGAGTGAACTCCCCAGGGCCACTGCCACGCCGCCCAATCCGACGAATGAACGTCCCTGCCGGGGAATAGAAGATGAGCGCAGTTCTCTCGTTGAGCACCACCACGCCGTTGGGGAGCACGACGGCCCCGAGCCACGGCTGCCGGGGATCGATCTCGCTCGTGGTGTCTTCTTCTGCTGGAATCGAGAACGATGGAGTCGCCGCGAGCCGGATGCTGGCGCGCGTGCGTGGCAGCGAGTCATACTCCACGATTCGCACGCCGGCGCTATCTGTCAGGTGCATCACGGGTAGCCTGCTTGCCGCATCCCCAGCGCAACCAGTCTGCAGCGTAACAGCCAGCCCGGCTGTCGCCAACAGCCGGATGGGCCGCGCGCGCCGCGCGTCGTTCAGTCGATCTCGCCGCCGGCCGCCCGGCGGTCGGAGGCGCTCGCGACCCGCGGGGCCTCGTGGCGCACGCGATCGAGCACATCCACGAGCCGGTGGAGATCGGGCTCGGCGAGCATGGCGAGCGACGCCTCCATGGCAAGCGCGACGAGCGGGTCGAGTGTGGCGAGCAGCGTCAGGCCTTCGACGGATGCGCGGCAGTAGACCTGCCGTCGATCCGTCGACGATCCGCGCACCCGCTTCACGAACCCCGCACGCTCGAGTTTGTCAATGAGTCGCGTGATCCCGGCCGCCTCCTCGATCATGCGGTCCCGGATGTCGAGCGTGGGCAGACCAACGTCACCGGCGCCACGAAGGATGCGCAGCACGTTGTATTGCGCCATCGACAGCCCGTGGTCCTCGAGCACGCGAGCCACCGGCCGGCGCATCACGGCCGCCGTGCGCAGCAGCGACAGAAACGACTCTTCGCGCGTGGACGCGAGCGGCAAGGGCTGCTGCGCGCGCGGCGACGGGCTCGCGTGCCGTGTCGCCAGGCGACGACGGGCCGCTGGCTCGCGTCGGGTCGTGGTCATCGCGCGTCCACCGCGAGGAGCGTCTGCAGCAGCACGTTGGCCCCGTTCGTCACGTCGCCAGGCGCGGTGTATTCGGTGGGCGCATGCGAGATCCCCCGCGCGCTCGGCACGAAAATCATCGCCGACGGACAGATCGTCGCCATGTGCTGCGCGTCATGACCCGCGCCGCTCGGCAGGTACTTCGTGCTGAAGCCCAGGCCTTTCGCCCGCGCTTCGATGATCTTCTGCAGGGCCGGGTCGGTCAGCGCCGCCGATGAGGCATGCGTCGACTTGTAGCTGAACGTGGTACCGGTCGCCTCACCGATCTTTGCGGCCTCACCACGTACCGCGTCGAACAGGCGGGCGATCTTTGCGTCGTCGAGGTCACGCAGCTCGAGCGAACAGATCACGCGACCCGGTATGACGTTGGGCGCCCCGGGGAACGCCTGCGCGCGCCCCACCGTGCCCACCTGGCGCCCGGGCTCGCGCGTGACGAGTCGGTTGACCGCGTCGGTGAACCGGGCGAAGGCGAGCATGGCATCGCGTCGCTCGTTCATCGCCGTGGTCCCGGCGTGGTTCGCAAAGCCGTCGATCGTCACGTCCCACCAGCCGATGCCGACGATCCCCTCGACCACGCCGATGTCGATGCGCTCCTTCTCCAGCGTGCCGCCCTGCTCGATGTGCAGCTCGAGGTACGCCGCGACTTCACCGCGCCGCCGCTCGGCCTCCGCCAGCCGCGCCACACTCCCGCCGAGGAACGCGATGCCGTCGCCGATCGTCTTGCCGCTGCGCGAAACCAGCGCGAGGTCCGCCGTCGAGACATGCCCGGTGATCGCTCGGCTGCCCACCGTGCCGCCCTCCTCGTTCTGGAAGATCACGACCTCCAGTGGGTGCCGCGTGGTGACACCGCGCTCGGCCAGCGTCGCCGCCACCTCGATCGCGGAGAGCGACCCCACGGTGCCGTCGTAGTTGCCGCCTTCGGGAACGGAGTCGATGTGGGAGCCAAACCAGATCGGAGCGAGGCCCGCCACGGAACCGGCGCGCCGGCCGAAGATGTTGCCCGCCGCGTCTATCCGGACGTCGAGGCGCGCCGCGCGCATCAGCCCCATCGCGTATTCGCGGCCCTGTCGATCGAAGTCGCTGTAGGCAACCCGGCTCACCCCGCCCTGGGGGTTGGCGCCAAAACGCGCCAGCTCAGTGAGCGTACCGTTCAGCCGTTGACCGTTGACCCGGCTGTCGTCGAGCCCGCCATTTCGAGGTACACGCCACCCGCCTAACGCAGCCGCGCCAAGGGCGGCCAGGGAGGTGCGGGTGAACTCGCGACGGGACGGCATGACGACGGTTCGGCGAAGGCGCTGCGACGTACCCCGCGGGCAGGCGGCGGGAGCGGTTGGCAGAGCCCAATGTGACGAGCCGGACCGGAATGACAAGGGGTGTGGCCCACGCGCGGCACCCCCTCTTGGTTGGCGGCTCCAGAGTCGCTGATCCTGTTGCGCCAGAAAGGGGTGCGCTCCCTATCCAGAGAACGCCTCCCGCTCCGAACCGCCTGTCGCCGCGCCACCGTTCCCGGTGGCGCGGCGCTGCTCAGGAGGCGACTGGCAGGTAGGTGCGCTGCTCCGCGTCGGCAATCATTCGCTTGACCTCGCCGAGTTCGTCGGCGCCGAGTTCGCGCTCGACCAGGAGGTGCGAGATGAGCGCGGTCGGCTGGCCGGCGAAGAGCGAATTGGTGAGTTCGCCAACCATCGAGCGCCGCACCTCGGGCTCGGTCACTTCGGCGCGGTAGATGAACTGCCGACCGGCCGTGCGATGACTCACGACACCCCGCTTTTCCAGACGCGTCAGCAGGGTTGCCACGGTTGTTTGTGCGAGGGGGCGCGCCGGCAGCAGCCCCTCCTGCACATCGACGACGGTGCATTCTCCCTTGGTCCACAGGAGACGCACGATCGCGAGCTGGAGGTCGGTGAGATGGACGGGGATCAACATGGGGGCGTCGCTCGCGGAAGCGGTGAAACGGTGGTTGGACACCCGCGGCCGTACGACGGTTTGGCGATGCGGGTTTCCCGTTCGATGGGTGTTTGACCCGCGTCGCGCACCGCGGGATTCGTGTGTTGTGACGCCACGCATTGGCGCGTGATGAGGCGTGGGCAGGCGGGACGATCACCGCAGAACCGGGGGCTCGAGCTCGGGACGATTCCCGCGAGACCGCAGTGCCCGAGCAAAGGGTGTAGCGCTGGACCAGGGCGTGCCGGGCCAACTCGGCGGGTCTTGATGAGCGTGTGCACCGGCCGGATGTTGCGGTGCCTGCCACGGGTCATCCTCCTCGACCTCCCCTTCGCGTGCCGCCGTTCCTCCGCCGACCGCTCGCGGCCAACATCGCGCTCGCCCTGGTCTACGCGCTCCTCGGCGTTGCCACGCTTGCTCTTGGTCAGACGGCGGGCGTGGAGCTGCGTCGCGTGATCTGGGTGTCGAGCGGCGTCGCCGTCGCGGCCGGTCTGCTGGCTCCTTTCCCCATGTGGTTGGGAGCGGGTATCGGCGGCGCGCTCGCCACGGCGTTGTCGGGATCGGGCCCGATCATGATCGTGGGCACCGGCGTAGCGAACGGACTCGAAGTCCTGCTCACCGTGTCGCTGCTCCGGCGACAGCGCTTCTCCCCCGCGCTCGAGCGCATTTCGGACATTCTCGCGCTGATCCTCATGGGATCGGGCGTCGCGGCGCTGATTGCGGCGGTGCTCAGCGTGTCAGCGCTCGCGCTGTCGGGGCTGATCGGTTCCAGCACGTTCCTTCGCGTGCTGCTGCTGTGGTGGCTCACGCATGCGATGGGTATCCTGGTCATCACACCGGTCGCGCTCACCCTCGTCCGCACCCGCGCCGCGTTCGCGCGGCGACATCCGGCGGAGGTCGTTGGCGTGCTCTCGGCGGTCGCGATGACCACGTGGCTCCCGTTCTTCGCGGAGGGGAACGGCGTGCTCTCGCGTCTGTTCCTGTTGCCGTTTCCGCCGCTGCTCTGGGCCGCGGTGCGCCTCGGCATGGGCGGCGCGTCGCTGGGCGGGCTCATCGCCACCTCGATCGCGATGGTCGCGGCCGTACGACACACCGGGCCGCTCGCGGTGGGCACGCCTAACGAGACACTGTTTCTCACCTGGCTGTCGTCCAACGTCGTGATGCTTGCCACGTTGCTTTCCACGGCGCTGGTGGCTGGCATCGAAAAGGAGCGGGCCGCGCTCCAGTCCGGAGAGGCACGCCTGCGCGCAGTCCTCGACTCCGCGAGCGAAGGGATCGTGGTGACCGACGCGACGGGGCTCGTGACGCACGTGAATCGATCGATCGCCGACATGTGGCCGGCGCCGATCCCCCAGCCACGGCTGGACGCGCACATCGCTGAGAGCCTGGGCGCGCTCGCCGATGCGATCGGCAACGCGGACGAGCGCGCGCTGCTCGTCGCAGCGCCGGAGCCGGCAGGCCGCCGCGGAACGCTCTCGCTGCCCGATGGGCGCGTGTGGGAAGTGCTCGTGGATCCGCTGCGCGGCTCGGATGTGCGGCGCGGGTCCGTGTGGTCGTTCCTCGACATTACCACGCGCATTCGCGCCGACGAGGAACGGCAACACCTGCAGGCGCAGCTCCTGCACGGACAAAAACTGGAAAGCCTGGGCGTCATGGCCGGCGGCATCGCCCACGACTTCAACAACCTGTTGATGGCGATCCGTGCCCGCGCCGAACTGATCGGCGATACGGACGCGCTGCCCGACGACGCCCGCGTGGACGTGGAGGGGATCCTCCGCACCTCAGACCAGGCGGCCGCGCTGTGTCGCCAGATGCTGACGTATGCCGGCAGGGGCGCGATCGAGATCCGCACCGTCGACCTGTCGGCCTGTGCGCGGGAGATCCAGGACCTGCTGCGCGTGTCCGTGTCCCGTCAGGTCGCGCTGCAACTCGAGCTGAGCGCCGAGGCGTTGTGGGTGGCCGCGGACGTCACGCAGGTTCGGCAGATCGTGCTCAATCTGGTGACGAATGCTTCGGACGCGGTGGAGGCCACGGGTCGCGGAGGCACCGTGCGGGTCCGCACGTACCCTTCATTCCTCGGCCGCGACTGGCTGGCACGCGCGGTGATCGGCCTCGACGTCGCCGAGGGCGAGTTCTGCGTCCTCGAAGTGCGGGACGATGGCGTGGGCATGACCGAGGCCACCATCAACCAGATCTTCGATCCCTTCTTCTCGTCCAAGGGCACGGGACGCGGCCTCGGACTCGCGTCCGCGTTAGGCGTGATTCGCGGACACAAGGGAGCGCTCGCCGTGGAGAGTCGACCCGGGGGGGGCAGCCGTTTCGTCGTCGCGTTTCCGCGGGCCGATGCGACGCGCGGTGCGGCGCCACGGACCGAAGCCGCGCCTCTGAGTGGTGCATTCGAGGGCCGCACGATCCTCCTGGTCGACGACGACGAGGCGGTGCGCGGCGTCGTCTCGCGGTTGCTCGAACTCATGGGCATGCGAGTCAGCCAGGCGGTGGATGGCGACGACGCACTGCAGCAACTCTCCACCGAAGCGGGCCGGCGGGTCGATGTGGTACTCCTCGACCTCACCATGCCCCGCCGCAGCGGCCCCGCGACGTTGGCCGCGATGCGGGCCATGGGGCTCGACACGCCGGTGATCATCGCGAGCGGGTACTCCGCCGAGGCCGTGAACGAGGCAACCATCGCCGGCTTCGTGCAGAAGCCGTTCGACAGCGACGACCTGCGGCGGGCGATCGAGCGAGCGCTCGCCAACGGGCCGGTGCGCGGGTAGGCGCCGGCTCAGCGTGCCACGTCAGGTAACAGCAGACGGTACTCGAATGCGGAAGGCACGTCTCCGTTGTTCGAACCGCGACGCTCGGCGGGCGGCGACTGACCGCGATGGCGATATGTTTGCCCGCGCAGCATCCGCCACGGTCCGCTCCCTATCTGGTCACGCGCACCCAGGCGGTGTACCGCGACTTCTCCCTTGGCTGCCCATCGATCGGATACGGGGTGAGGGCCACGAGCCGTACCGTGTGGCCCCATGCCTGCCCGGCGCGCGGTTCGAGATGCGTATGCAACGCCAGGTTTGTTGATGGCGCCTTGCAGCCTTGCCTGAAACAGGGCGGGTGCACCGTGATGGCCGCGACGGCGTCGCCCGCCCACACACAAATGGCATTGGCCGGACAGCGGGACTCCGACGGAACGTCCGAGAGCACCATGAGGACTTCGCCGACCTGCACTTCCCGCCCAAGCGGCAACGGAACCGAGTCGCCGGCCTGCAACAGTGAATACTCCGCGGTGGCAGTCGGCTCAGGACTCTGGTGACTGCAGGCCGACGACAGCGCGAGAAGGAGGACGACGGATGCGCGAAGTTTGGTCATGAGAGAGGCGCGAGGTGGTGTACGCCGGAGGGACACGCCCCCCGAATGATACCCCGAACGGCCCGTCAACCTGACTCTCGACCATGCAGCCGCCCTTGCCAGGGGGGACAAGGGGAGGCCCGCTTGCCGTTGCCGTCGGCGGGCCGCGGATCGCCATGCAAACAAGGCGGTACGTCCCATCAAGGCGGTACGCTCGTACGCGTGGCTGCAGCTTGTACGATCCCGCAACTTCGAGGAGTTCCGTATGTCCGCACGCGCGTTGATACTCGCCCTTGCCCTGGTGGCCACGCTACCCGTCGGCGCCCTTGCGCAGGGTGCGACGCCGCCCCCCACCTGGGAGCAGGCGTTTACCCGCTCGTGGAAGAGCGTACACGACAAGATCCTCGCGATGGCAAGGGACCCCGAGCTGCCGGACGCGAAGCTCGAGACCAGACCGCATCCGGACTCTCGCACGATTCTCGACGAACTGCGCCACGTGACGATCGGGCTCGAGATGACGGCAGCCCAGCTCAAGGGTGAACCGTTCGACTACGCCGCACGCGAGAAAGCCGACGAGGCAAAGCCGCGCACGCGCGCCCTCATGATCCGGGAGATGGAAGCGGCCATCGCGGTGTCGTACCCGCTGGTCGAGGCCCGGCCCTCGCCGCGTCACATGGGCTGGCTCGAGCACCAGGGCGAGCACTACGGCAAGCTGGTCTCCGGATATCGCCTGGCGGGCATCGTGCCGCCGGTCAGCCGTCCAAAGAAGTAGCGCCATCGACAGCGTGGTGGGGCGGGCAACCGAAGTCGCCTGCCCCACCACAAACACCGCAAACACGCGGAGGTCGGTTGCACTGCACGCCGCACCGTCGTTCCCGTTGCGGCGTGCGGCTCACGGCAAACCGCGGGGCGCGGAGACCGGCTACGGGACGATCGAGACCGCGAGGTCGCGCACCGAGCCCGCGAGCTTCTGCACTCTGGGTGCATCGCAGGAACCGCGCACATCGCCGTCGAGCACCGTGGCGAGCGCGGTGAGCGCATCACGCCGCTGCGACCCCGACGCTCGCTCCGCACCGGCGAGCGCCTGGCGGATGGTGGCGATGCGCGCGGCCGGGAGGCACGCGCTGCGCTCGAGCTGATCGACCCAGGAGCGCGCGAGGGCAAAGCTCGGCGGCCACACGAACCGCGGCTGACCCTGCGCGTTCAGGTAGTCCAGATGCACCGTGCGGGCCGCGTCGATCTCGTTCTGGCTGATGAAGGCGCTCGGCGTGAGCTCGGCGATATCGAGCCCGCGGCCGATCTCGGAACTGACGATCGCGCCGTTGTACCAGTAGACCGACCACGACCCGGCATCGCCCATTTCCGTTGAGTCCGCCGGTCCGCGATCGAAGAAGGCAATCTCCTTCGGGTGGGCGGCATCGGTCCAGTCAAACACCGAGATGCCGCCCTGGTACCACGACTGAACCATGACGTCCCGCCCGGGGATCGGAATCAGCGAGCCGTTGTGCGCGACGCAGTTCTCGTTGACGGTCTGTGCGGCAGGGAGCTTGTAGTAGCTCCGGAACACCAGCTTGCCGTTTTCGATGTCGAAGATCGCGTTGGCGCCCCACTCCTTGCGGTCGGTGGCACGGCACTTGGGAGCACCACCACCGCCCCATTCATCGGAGAACAGCACCTTCGTGCCATCGTTGTTGAACGTGGCCGAATGCCAATACGAAAAGTTGGAGTCCGCCACCGCACCGATGCGCACCGGGTTGGCCGGATCACGGATGTCGAGCAGCAGGCCGTAGCCCTCGCACGCGCCACCGGCGAGCCCGATGGCCGGATACACGGTGATGTCGTGGCACTGCGTCGGCCCGGGGCGGGGGCCCGTGCCATCACCGGGTTCCTCGCCGATCATCTTCGCGATGATGCCCGGGAGCGCAGCGCGCAATGTGGCACTGTCGGCCGCCGTGGGTCCGCCGCTGCCCCGCCGCGCCCGCACGATGCTGTCGAGCATCGGACGGACGAACCCCGGAGGAACCACCATCTCCATGCCCATCACGGTCGCGGTGAACATGCCTCTGGAGCGCGCCTCGGCGGCAGCCTTCGCCGCGGCCGCGATGTCTTCGGGCGCCTCGGCATGTTGCACCGGCGCGGTGAGCTTGTCGAAGATGCGCGGCGAACTCACGATCGCGGCCGCCTGCGGATTGGCCAGCGGCACCTTGATGACTTCGATGCGGAAGAGCGCCGAGTTGGCGTCCTTGTCCGGCGCGGCGTTCACGCACCCCGGCAACTCGTCAGGCGAACGCACGCCAGCCGACCCGGACACATAGATGTAGACGTTGTCCCGGTCGCGCGGATCCTCGAGCACCGTGTGCGTGTGCGAGCCGCGACAGGTCTGCACGTTCGCGATGTACTTCGGATTGGCGATGTCGGTGATATCAAAGATGCGGATGCCGCGGAGGCGCTCCTTACTCACCGCCTCGCGTACGCCCTGCCCGCCGCAATCGAGTCGGCCACCCATGCCTTCGCCCGACACGAAGAGCAGGTTGCGGTACACCGACACGTCACTCTGCGACGCCGGGCAAAAGTACGCCGTCTTGAGCGCCGGCTTTGCCGGGTTGGCGATGTCCCACACCTGGAAGCCGTTGTAGCTCCCCTGGATCGCGTACGTGCCGGTGAACGCGAGGTCGGAGTTGGTGGCGCCGAGGAACCTCGGCGAGGGCTGAGTGCGCGAGAGGACGCGCAGGTTCCACGACGCCTCGGCGGCGTCCATCATGCCGGCGCGGAGTCCCACACGCGGATCCGGCGTCGGCGCCGCGTTGGGCGACGTGCTCGGCGGCCGGGAGGGCGCGCAGGCAGAGGCAAGCGCGAGGGCAAGCGCGATCAGGCGACGCATCGAGAGTTGCATCAGATAGGTAGGCAGACGGATGAGAAGGAGCACACAGGAGGACGGATCGATTCGCGCGGTTGCACGGGTGGACGAACGGTCACGCGGCGGGGAACGGAGAGCCGGATATCGATCCGGTGACATGGTTGATCAACTCATGTAGCGACAGAGCCATTGCAGCTCAACTTCCCTACCCCATCTCCCTCGTTCCCTGCCCCTCGCCAGTGCGTTCATCCGTGTCCCCAATCCGCCAAACCGCTCAGGCAATCTTCTCCGGCTGGAGCACGTGCTCCTCGACCTTCCCGTTCACGACGGTCACGTGGTACACGCGCGCGGCGTCCCGCGTGTGCACCACGCGCTTGACCTCGTTGTCCTCGAAGTAGATCCCCGCGTCGTTGTCACACGCGTATCCGGGCTTCATCTGACCGGAGCCGATCAGCTTCTGGTACAACGGCCGACGACCGGGCTCCGCGTCGTAGTGCGGCGAATGGCTGCCCTTGAGAAAGCCCAGGCACTTCACGATGGACAATTCCTTTGGACGCGAGTCGGTGGTGCCCTCCTCGAACCAGCAGAGTGACCCGGCGCTCGCACCGCCAAGCACGATGCCGCGATCCCACGCTTCGCGCAGAACCAGATCGATGCCCTGCGCTTTCCAGATCGCCTGCTGGTTCAGCGTGTTGCCGCCGGAACAGACGATGCCGTCGACGCCAAGCAGAACCTCGTCCCATCCCCTGAGCTGTCGGGTGCTCGCGATGAAGCTCTCTTGCACGCTCGCTTCGACATTGAGCGGCGCGCAGTTGCGAAACCAGGTGACGATACCGTCGGGCCGATCGGCGGACGCAGTCGGGAGGTAGAGAAGCTTTGGCCGCGCCTTGCCCGTGAGTTCGGCCATGTAGCGGATGAATGCGGTACCGAATCCGCCGCCCGCGATCAGGATCTTGCGCGTCGCGGCCCACGGGGCGCGGCGGGCCTCAGGTTCGTCGAGCCGCATCGCAATGCCGCCCAGCGAAAACTGCGCGGCCCCGACGCCAACGGAGCCCAGGGTTGACGAGACGACGAATTCGCGACGCTTCATGGGACGAGCTCCGGGGGAAAGGAGTGCGGTGACGCTGTATGCGAAGTGCGAGGGTCGGACGGGCCTCGGCTCGCGGCGTTGCTTCCATGACACCAGCGGGACTGGAAACCATGCCACCGCGAACGGGCTGCGGCAACGTTCAGTCGGGTCGGTTACGCATGTGGTCCGCCAGCGCGTGGATCTTTTCGCGTAGCCGCTCACGCAGGTCATCGGGCATTTCTGCCTCGGTCAGCGCCTGATTCATGCACCATAGCCACTCGTCCCGCTCGCGCGACGCGATCGGGAACGGCAGGTGGCGCGCGCGCAGCTGGGGATGCCCGTACTTCTCCACGTAGACCGGGGGCCCGCCGGTCCACCCCGTGAGGTACAGGAACAGCTTTTCCCTGGACGACTTGAGACTGGCAGCGTGCAGCGACCGGACGTTGGTGGCTTCGGGCGACGCGTCCATCAGGTCGTAGAATCGATCAACGAGACGGCGGATCCCAGCCTCGCCTCCCATCAGGTCGTACGGAGTAGGTGCCGGTGAGGTCATGCCGCAAAGTTAGTGCGCTCGTCGACCGTCGCGCGCGCGCCGCATGTTGCGCCTACCGGCCGAGTGCCTATCGTGTGGCGCATGAACGCCTCCTCAGGTTCCCCGGTGGCCGGCCTCACCCAGTGGCTCGGCATCCTGGTGCCCCTCGCGTCCGCGGTGGCGGTCGCGGTGATTGCGCGCAACACCAACATCAACGTCGCCAGACTGCAGCAATCGGCGCAGGCCTCGCAGGCCGCCGTACAGCAGAGTCAGCTGCGCGACCAGCAGGAGACGCGTCGGGCGCAGTTCCTGGAAAAGAACCTCCCCAAGATGCTCGGCACCGACGACGTCGAGCGTCGTACGGCCAAGGCGTTGCTCCTTCTCACGTACCCCAACGACGCACCGGGCATTCTTGCCACGCTCATGGCCCAGGCCGCGCCGTCCGACAGCGCCCTCCTTGCGCGATGGACCAGCCAGGCCAACACCGTGCAGGCCGCGACGGGAGAATGGACGATCATCGTGTCAGCCCATAGCAACGAGGCTGATGCGAGGACGCAGGCCAATGCAACGCGCGCGGCGGGCTTCGGTCCTGCGGGCATCTACCTGCGGGACAAGGTGTATCGTACCACGGCCGGCGTGTATCCCAGCCAGGCCGAGGCCGATCAGGCGGCGGTCACCGTGCGCTCGCGTCTGCGCCCTGACGCGTACACCGTGGCTCTGGGTGTGTGGTGCCCGGAGCGATCGAGCCAGGGCATGGATCCGGGGAACGTGGTGCGGTGCGGTGCGTAGTAGACTGCCGTGACCGCAGGAGCCGGAGCCCTCGTAGCACCACGGGCCCGGCGACGTCTCGTCAGGCACCCTCAGGAGGTTTCGTTGCTTCGCTCCCTCTTTGCGCTCGTCGCGTGCGTTCCCTCGCTGCTCATGGCGCAAGCGCCCCCTACCACGCCCGTGCCGGAGATCACGACCACGGGTCAGGCCGAAGTGCGGCTCCCTGCTGACCGTGTGCGCCTGCGGTTCGTCGTCCAGTCGAGTGCTGCGACCGCCGCTCAGGCGGCGACCCTCAACGGCGACCGGGTGCGGCGCGTCCAGGCTGCGCTGGCCACGCTGGGTTTCCGCGGGAACGACGCCCGTGCCATCGGGTTTACGGTCGCTCCGAACTACGAATACCGCGAGCAGCGACGCCTGGTCGACTACCAGGCGCGCACCTCGGTCGATGTGACGCTTCGCCAGATGGAGCGCATGGGAGCCGTGCTCGACGCCGCGCTTGGCGCGGGCGCCACCGAGATCGGCGCCATGCAGTTTCAGTCCGATACGGCCGAACGGGCGCGCCTCGGCGCGATCGCTGCGGCGTTCAACGATGCGAAAGCCGAAGCCAGCGCGCTGGCAGCGGCCGCGGGTCGACAGCTCGGTCCCGTGCTGTCGATGTCAACGACGCCGCTGGGCGGGCCGGTGGCGTACGCGCGCGTGGCCGGTGGAATGGCCATGGAAGCGGCGGGCGCGCCGGGCGTGGACCGCGACGTGGTCGTGACGTATCAGGTGCAGGTACGTTGGGCCATCGCGCCCTGAGTCCTTGTACCCGAACACGCTACAATGCGGCACTCGGCAGTTCCATCAACCCATTCTCCGTTGTGACGCGTCTCCCACTCATCTTCCTCGTCGCCGCGGGGCCAGCAATGCTCTCCGCCCAGTCACGTGACACGTCCGCAGTCACGCCGGGGTGCGAGGCGTGCGCCGAGTGGAATGCGCCCCACGCGCCGTTTCGCATCTACGGAAACACGTGGTACGTCGGCACCAACGGGCTCGCATCGATCCTCATCACCTCGCCGCAGGGGCACGTGCTGATCGACGGAGGGTTGATGGAGTCCGCGCCGCGGATCGCAGCCAGCATCGAGGCGCTCGGGTTCAGGATCGATGAGGTCAAGCTGCTGCTGAACTCGCACGTGCACTACGATCATGCCGGCGGCCTGGGTGAGTTGCAGCGACGCTCTGGTGCCTCGGCCGCAGCCACGGCACCCGCCGCCGCGGTCCTGCGGAGCGGTCAGGTCGGCTCCGATGATCCACAGTTCGGCATCGCGTTCGCGACGGCGCCGCTCCAGCGCGTGCGAGTCGTGGCCGATGGAGAGACCCTGCGCGTTGGCACGACGGAAGTCACGGCGCACCTCACGGCGGGCCACACACCCGGCGGCACGAGCTGGACGTGGACCTCGTGCGAGCGCGCACGCTGCCGAGCCATGGTGTATGGCGACAGTCAGTCAGCGATCTCGGCGGATGGTTTTCGATTCACCGGCAGCGCGGCCGCGCGGCAGTTCGAGGCCGGCTTTCGCACGCTCGAGTCCCTCGCGTGCGACATCCTCCTCACGCCTCACCCGGACGCATCGCAGCTCTGGGAGCGACTCGCCCGACGGAACGGCGGGGAGCCCGACGCCCTGGTAGACGCCACAGCGTGTCGCCGCTATGCCGCCGGTGCCCGCGAGCGCCTGGCGCAGCGGATCGCATCCGAGCGTTAGGCAGCCAGACAGGAGATGGACGGACGAGGCGAACGACCACCGGCGGCGAGGGGCGGACGGGACTCGCCGACGCGAGCCCTCACGCGAACGCCGGGATACTGGACGGCCGACGAAGATGGGGTCGGCGCCACCACCAGGTGTCGACTCCCCGCCGGTTCGTTGTCCCGGGTGCTTCCCACGCCGCCTGTCTGCGGCCACACTACAGGCATCGGCTCCCTTCTCGACATGTTCGCGCTGACCTTCACCACCCGGCGCATCCGCGCCCTCGTCCTGACGTTCGTTGCGCCCGCGCTCGGTGGCGCGTGCTATCGGTATCAGCCCACCACGACGGCCGAACTCCAGGCCGGGCAGTCGGTGCGCGTCGACCTGTCCGCCGTGGCCGTCGATCGGGTCCGCCGGGGACCCGCCGAAGAGGCGCGCGTGGTGCAGGGCTTCAACGTCGTCGGCAAGGTGTCGCGCGTCACCGGTGATTCGCTCGTGCTCAGTGTGGAGCATTCCACGTTTGACGCTGGTGCGCGCGCGATCACGCTCAATCAGGACGTCCGACTGCTGCAGAGCGAGGTGCAACGCGTGCAGCTGCGGAGACTCGACCGACGACGGACGACGCTGGCGAGCGTGGCGGTCGGCGCGGCGCTGGTCGCAGCGACCGCGTTTGCCATCCAGCGCGGCGGGCGATCGACCGGCGGCAACCCATACAACCCGAGCCCGCCGGAGATCCGCATTCCGCTCGGCCTCGGCTGGCTGATGCGTTAGGCAACACACGTCACCTGCCATGCGTCACTCGTCTTTTCACGCGATCGTCGCGGCTGCCCTGCTCGCTTTCATCCCGGCCAGCCTCGCGGCGCAGCAGGCGAATCCGAGGTTCGGGCGCTGGAAGCTCAAGTCCGACGCGCCGGCGCCGAGCAGCAACGTCATGACCTACGAAGCGCACGGCGCGACGGGCATGAAGGTCATCATTGTCGCGGTGAATGCGCGTGGCGATACCACCACCTGGTGGTACGTCACCGAGTTCGACGGCCGCGACATGCCGGTGACCGGAAACGCCGGCCAGACCCACTCGGCGGTGCGTCGCGTGAATGACCGCATCACGGAGATCGTCAACAAGCGTGACGGCAAGGTCACTCAGGTACTGACCAACGTCCTGTCGCCCGACGGGAACACGATCGCGGTGATGTACATGCGCGACGACGGCAGCGGCCGGACGACCAGCGTCTCGTTCGCAACCTACGAACGCATCCCGCCGTCACCGTGACCCTGGAACCACACCGCATTCTGGCCGTTTCCGGGAGCCTCCGGCGGCAATCGTCCAGCACCGAGGTATTGCGTGCCCTGGCCATGGTTGGGCGGCCTTCGCTCGACGTGGTGCTCTACGACGGCGTCGCGACGTTGCCGCACTTCAACCCTGACGATGACGGCGAGAGCGCCGCGCCAGCTGCATCCGTCGCGCGACTGCGCCAGCTGGTCGACGCTGCCGACGCGCTCGTGATCTGCAGTCCCGAGTACGCGCACGGGGTTCCGGGCTCGCTCAAGAACGCGCTCGACTGGCTCGTGAGCGGCTCCGAGATTCCCGCCAAACCGGTGGGGCTGCTCAACGCGTCCGCCCGCTCGACGCACGCCGTGGCCGCACTCGCCGAGACCCTGCGCACGATGTCGGTGCGCCTCGTCGATGGCGCCACCGGGGTGATTCCGCTCGATGGTCGCGGGCTCGACGCGGCCGGAATCGCGGCGGACCCTGCGCTCCGTGACCTCCTCTGTCAGGTCGCACAGGCGCTCGGCGTGGCCGCGGCGGCGCACGCGAGGGATCGACAGCCTTCGCGCACGCCACTCGCGTGGTCCCTGCGCGCCTGAAGCTCGTGTCGCGCTCCTCAGGCGCGCCCACCGCATCGTGAGTTCACGCAGGTGATGGTCGCGGCGTGCCGGGCGCAGCCGGCCCCCCTTGGGGTTCAGCGCCTTTTCAGGTCTCCTGCACGCCGAACACCGTGGCCGCGAGCGCACCGCCGGCGAGCGGACCAACGAGGTAGAGCCACAGATCGCTCCAGCCGCCAGTCCCAAGCGTTGCGTTGATGATGATGGGGCCGATGCCCACGGCCGGATTGAACGCTCCGCCGGAGATTCCGCCGCCGGCATACGCTCCCACGACCACCGTGAAGCCGATCGCGAGGCCGTAGTACGAGTTGCCCTGCGTGTGCTTTGAGACGGCAGTGTTGAGCACGACGAGCGCGAGCGCGAACGTGTAGAGCAACTCCACCAGCAGCGCGGCCAGCGGCGAGGCGCTGGGGGACGGCGCCGGGGCGAACGTCTGACCCGTCACCACATACACGGCGATCGAGGCGACGAGCGCACCCAGCACCTGGCTGGTCACGTAACCCGCGTAGTCGCCGCGCGGCAACGCGCCCCGGAGCATCGCGGCGAGCGACACGGCCGGATTGTAGTGCCCTCCCGAGATGTGGCCGCCCATGTACACCATGACCATGAGCGATGCACCGATCGCCAGCGGTGCATACGGTGAACTCGCGGTGACCGTGAGCCCGATCGTGAGCACCAGAAAGAACGTGCCGATGAACTCGGTGAGCAGCTTGCGCATCATGACCTCGCGGGTGATGTGGTGGTGCAGGCTCGGCGAATCTCGGCGATAGCAGAGCCCGGCGGAAGCCCGACCGCGATCAGCGCGATCGCGCTGGTGGCGCCGCGAGCGCCTCGGCGGCGCGCAGCAGACTTTCGCGCTGCGCCGCATCGATCAGCCGTCCGTTGAGGACCACCGCGTGCACCCTGGCCACGTTGCGGATGTCGACCAGCGGATTCGCGTCGAGCACTACCAGGTCGGCCACGTAGCCCTGCTTCACCGCGCCCAGGGAATCGGTCGCGTGGAGGAAGCGTGCCGGATTGCGTGTGGCTGACTGGAGCGCCTCGAGCGGCGTGAAGCCGTTCGCGACGAAATGCGCGAGCTCGTCGTGCAGCGAGAGCCCCGGGTAGATGTAGGGATTGGAAAGATCGGTCCCGGCAAGAAACTTCGCGCCGGCGTCATGCAGCAGGCGCACGATCTCCAGCTGGCGATCGTACACGCGCTTGCGCATCGCCCAGCCTTCCGGCGTCACCGCGCGAAAGCGGAAGTCCGTGCGCGGGTCCCAGCCCGCACTGAAGAACCGCGGGATGAATCGCAGCCGCGGGTCGGAGCGGAGCGTCGAGTCGTCGAGATACGACGTCGAGCGAAGCACCACGATCGTTGGCACCATCCACGTGTCGCTGCGCGCCACGTGTTGAGCCAGGGCCCGACACCGGGCGCGATCGAACGTCTCCACCTGTACGGACAACTGGCCACGCTGGATCACGGCGGCGGAGTCCCAGCCCCTGGGAGATGCCACCGCCTCGGCGACGGCGCGCCGCAGGGATTCTTCCTGCGACGAACAGGCAGTGGTGAACATCTGCAGGTGCTCGATGCTGCGCATGCCGAGCTGCACGGCCTCGTCGACCGCAACCAGCGAGGGCACATGGCCGGCGAATTCCAGATGCTTTGCGCGGGCTTCCGTGGCGATGGCGCGAAACTCCTCCGGCGTGAGCCGGGAGTACACCTTGATGAACGCGGCGCCGGCGGCGGCGAGCGAGTCAACGGCCCGTCCCGCCTCGTCGGCGGTCCGCGCGCCGATCGACCCCGGCCAGATCGCGGGTGCGCCATCGAGGATGTGGCCGGAACCCACCAGCCGAGGCATCACCAACGACCCGCGCCCAGCCGCAGCGCGCGCTGAGTCGTACCAGGCGAGGCGACCGAACATGTCGCGCACGCCAGTGACGCCGTTGGCCACGAGCGTCGGCAGGAAGAGCCGATCGATCAGGAACCCCGTGGCGTGGACGTGCATGTCCCACAGGCCGGGGATCACGTATCGGCCAGTTCCGTCCACCCGCGTTGCCCCGTCCGGAATGGTCACGCGGCCCGCGGCTCCGATGAGACGAATGCGGTTGCCCTCGATGACCAGCGTCCGGGCCGGCGTCACGCGCCCGGACTCGACGTCCACCACGGACGCGTTGCTGATCGCCACGGTCTGCGCGTATGCGGCCGACGCGACGCAGGCGCCGAGGCACAGGCTGGAGAAGGCATGGCGAGGCAATGTCATCATGGGTCAGTGATCGGAATGGCTGAGAGGCTTCGGCCGCGCCATGGCGGCGCGATGCCTAACGAACAACGTACCATGACTCCTGCCGCGGCCTGAAGAACGACCAGCCCATGTCACCGAGCACCGCGTCGTCTTCCATCATCACGTAGACCTCCTGCCCTCCCCACTCCGCTACCGGCGTGCGGGTGTTCAGTTCGATCGAGATGTAGGAGCCTTTGCGCAGCCGCTTGCCCTGGGCGCCGAGTTCCGGCCGTTGCGCCGAACGAAAGTCGATCGCGGCGCCGAGTCCGTGGCCCTGGTTGCCGATCGGGTGTGAGTAGATCTGCGCCGTGATGCCACGACGCGTCATCTCCGCCATCGTCGAGTCATACACATCGGACACGAGGGCTCCCGGGCGCGAATAGGTCTTCATGAG
This sequence comes from Gemmatimonadaceae bacterium, assembly GCA_020846935.1. Lineage (NCBI taxonomy): Bacteria > Pseudomonadati > Gemmatimonadota > Gemmatimonadia > Gemmatimonadales > Gemmatimonadaceae > Gemmatimonadaceae bacterium. The sequence continues at coordinate 42,525 of JADLCY010000012.1, read as the reverse complement.
GACGTCCTGCAGTGTGTTGGTGTTCCGCATCGCGGCCTTGAGTCCCGCGGGGACGTCGCGCTCTCCCGCTTTGAGCACATACGCCATCTTCTGCCAGTCGGTGTCGAAGCCCATGACCGAGATGCCAACGTCGAGGTGGACCACATCGCCACGCTGAATGGTGGTGCTCTCCGGCGCGACCGCGAGGAATCCACGCGAGGTGGCTCGCGCCGCCTGCGCGCGCTGCACGCGAAGGTCGGGCTGGAACCAGGTCCGCACACCCGCGGCGTACATGGCGTCGTAGAGCCATCGCCGCACATCTCCAACGGTAGTCTTGCCGGGAACGATCACCTCGTTGGACAGGGCTCGGCGGGTGAGGGCATCGGTCAGCTCCACCGCCTTCGTGTACCAGGGCAGTTCGTCGGGAATGCGGGTGTCGAGGTATTCTTCGATGAGGTCTGCCGCCGACACGACGCGCTGCTGGGCGTCGGGGCCGAGCAGGTTCACGAGATCGAGGTATGTGTCACGCGTGAGGGAGCGCGTGACGCCGCGTCGACCGCCAAAGTTGAGCGCGATGTGGCGCGGGCGATGGCGATCGACCAGTTCGGGCAGCACCACGTTGATCGGCCGCGGTTCGTTCGGCGCCTCGAAGAACCGCGTGAGGTTGTCTTCGGAGTAGCCGGTGACGGCCACTTTGCGCAGCGCCGGACCGCCCGTGTCGACAAAGATGAAGAAGTCGCGATTCCCGGTGTACGGGCGCGGGGGCGCGACGTATTGCGTGAGCGGGTCGTCGTGGAACTCCTCATTCACCACGATCCACATCTGGATGTCGTGGCGCCGCATCATGTCGAGGAGCATGGCATGTCGCTGCTCGAGCCAGCCTTCACGGATGCGGATCTGTTCCGACCATGTCGGGAGCACAGGCATGGGCGGCGTTCGGGGCCGCACGGTGCGGGCCACGGGCCGGTCCTGCGACGCGGCAGGCGACGCGAGGCTCAGGAGGAGCAGGGCAAACCACAGGCGGGGTGAGCGCATGGCGGGGGCGCGGGTTGGCCTGAACCTCTCGTGGATGCCCCTCGGGTTCAAGGGCAACGGTCGTGGGGCACCGGTCGTGGGTTGACGCCCGGCGTTGACTCAGGGCTGACGACGACCTGCCGGCTCCCGCCCTGTGCGTCCGCGCGCGCCGGCGTCGCCTAACGATTCGTCATACGGTTGACGCGATCGTCGTCGCGACCTACAATCGGTGCCGCCACCTCCCCCCAGGACGGCCCCCATGCGCATCGCCCGATTCGGACTCGCCTTTGCTCTCTTCCCGTCGACCGCGGCACTGGCCCAGGTGAAGGGCAGCGACGCCGTGCTCCGCGCCATCGAGGCGCGGCGCGATCACTACGCCGGCGTGGCCCAGCGCATCTGGGACTTCGCCGAGGTCGGCTATCAGGAGGTCAAGTCGAGTGCACTCCTGCAGTCCGAGCTCACGGCCGCCGGCTTCAGTGTGCAGGCCGGTGTCGCCGACATCCCCACGGCCTTCGTCGCCACCTTCGGGTCCGGCAAGCCGGTAATCGCGATCCTTGGCGAGTTCGACGCCCTGCCCGGTCTCTCCCAGGACCGGGTGCCCGAGCGCAAGGTGCTCATCGAGGGCGGGGCCGGCCACGGGTGTGGGCACCACCTGTTCGGTACCGCGTCGGCCGCGGCGGCTGTCCACGTGAAGGAGTGGATGCAGGCGAACGGTATTCGCGGCACGCTGCGCTACTATGGCACGCCAGCTGAGGAAGGCGGCTCGGGAAAAGTCTACATGGTGCGTGCAGGCCTGTTCAGCGACGTCGATGCGGTGGTGGCCTGGCACCCCGGCGATCGCAACCAGGCCGACGCCAACAGTACGCTGGCCAACATCAGTGCGAAGTTCCGCTTTCATGGCGTCTCCGCGCACGCCGCCGCGGCGCCCGAACGCGGTCGCTCCGCCCTGGACGGCGTGGAAGCCATGACCCACATGGTGAACATGATGCGCGAACACGTGCCCCAGGACACGCGCATCCACTACGTCATCACCGCCGGCGGCCGCGCGCCCAACGTCGTGCCCGACGCCGCCGAGGTGTTCATCTATGCCCGGCAGTCGGACATGCGCGTGCTCGACGCCGTGTGGGAACGCATCATCGCGGCCGCGCGAGGCGCGGCCATGGGCACGGGCACGACGGTCGACTTCGAAACCATCAGTGCCGTCTACAACGTCCTGCCCAACGAGTACCTCACCGGTCTCCAGCAGAAGAACCTCACGCGCGTGGGCGGTATCACCTACACCGCCGAAGAGCGCGCCTTTGCCGAGCGCATTCGCGCGTCGATGAGCGGTGATCTGCTTCCCCTGGGCAGCGAGGCGACCGTGATCCCGTGGAGCACGTTCGCCGTCGACCCGGCGTCCACCGACGTAGGCGACGTGAGCTGGACGGTGCCGACTGTCCAGCTCAGCGCCGCCACCTGGGTGCCCGGAACGGCGGCCCACACCTGGCAGGCGGTTGCGTCGGGCGGCACGTCGATCGGGACCAAGGGCATGATGGTCGCCGCCAAGACCATGGCCCTCACCACGCTCGACCTGTTCACCGATCCTTCGCACCTGGTGAAGGCGCGCGCCGAGTTCGATCGCCGACGCGGCCCATCGTTCAGCTACCAGACGCGCCTCGACCGCGCGAAGCCGGCCCTGGATTACCGCAAGTAGCCCGCGCGTGGCTCCGGTGGTGTTCGGCGTCGACCGCGTCGTCGCCGAGCCTGGCCTGCTGCGTGGGGCAAAGCGCATCGGGTTGCTCACCAATGATGCCGTTCGGCTGGCGACCGATCCCGCGACCACGTCGCGCGTCGCGCTGCACGCAGCCGGCCTCTCGATCGTGCGGCTCTTCTCGCCGGAACACGGCATCTCGGCGCACGGAACCGACGGCGCACCCATGACCGACGGTACCGATGCGCTCACCGGTCTTCCGGTGACGAGTCTCTACGGTGATCGCTTCGCCCCGACCGTTGAGTCGTTAGGCTGCCTTGACCTGCTGCTCGTGGACCTGCCGGACATCGGCGCGCGCTGCTACACGTATGCGTGGACGATGACGCACGCGCTCGACGCATGCGCGGCGCGCGGCACTCCCGTCATCGTGCTCGACCGACCCAACCCGTTGGGAGGCGTACTCGCCGACGCCGAAGGGCCAATGCTGGACCTGGCCCACGCGTCGTTCCTCGGCCGGCTCGACATCCCGGTGCGACATTCGCTGACCATCGGTGAGCTTGCCCGGCTGTGGCAACGCGAACGCGCCCCGCATGTGCAGCTCGACGTCATCGCGTGCCCTGGGTGGGAGCGCCGCATGCAGTGGCCGGATACCGGGATCCCGTTCACTCCGACGTCGCCGGACATGCGGAGCTTCGAGTCCGCCCTGTGCTACCCCGGTACCAGCCTGTTCGAGGGAACCCACGTATCCGTTGGTCGCGGGTCGGAAGCGGCATTTCGCAGGTTGTCTGCCCCGTGGCTCGATGCGGCGAAGGTCGCTGCCGAATGCGCGCGCGCTCCGACGCTTGCCGGGGTGCTCGTCACCGGCGAAGGCAACGTGCTCTCGATCACGGTAAGTGATCGGCGCTGCGTTCGTCCCGTCGCCGTGGGCATGACGCTGGTGTCGATGATTGCCTCGCATCACCCCACGGAGTTTCAATGGGCCGACTATCCCACGGCGGCCAATCCATCGGGCGGCCATCATGTCGAACGGCTCGCGGGAACCGGCCTCGTGCGGCAGCACGTCGACCGGGGTGAGCCGATCCCGATGGAGCTGCTGCGGTGCGACGGCTGGACCGAGCGCGTCCGATCCATCCTCCTCTACAGCTGAACCCCGTGCGCATCTCTCGGGGGCGGAGCCAACAGCGGTCGCCGTTCCGACGCTCACGCGGGCGACGAGCGTGCCTCCGCCCGGTCGCTGCGATGACGCGCGTCCCGGACCGCGGGTCGGCCCGAGGCGACGTATCTGGAGAGTGACCAGCGCTCGGACACTGATCACCAGGTCGCGCCCGACAGTCGCACACCGCGCTCATGCGTTCGCCGCAAGCGGCTTCCGTTCACAGGAAGCGTTGTCGTCCGCCTTGTGCCGACTCGCGGGGTGTCTCCCGGCGGCTGGTGCGGCGTTGCGGAATCCCTGAGGCCGCCACGGCACGTTCGCGGCGCTTCACCGCTCGAAGCGCCGCGGCCCGGACTTTGAACGGCCTGTTGCCAACTCGCGACACGGGCACAGGGAGGGCACGATGGCGAAGGGCGATGCGGTCGAGTTCGTCGGGGACACGGGCCCCGGAGCAGTGATCAATCAGTACCTGCCCCAACCGGGGCAATACAGCGGGCGGCGCATCCTGCAGGTCAGCGACACCCCCACCGCGTGGTGGCTCAAGTCGGCCAGTGAGCTGGGAACGCCATGGGCATCGGCGTTAGGCATGGTGGCGGACCCGACCGGCGGCTGGCAGATCGCGCGGCCCGAGCTGCTCACGGCAACATGGTTCAATCGCCGACGCCGGCTTCCCCGCGCGGGCAGCGCTCGCGGGCTGAGCCTCGCCCAGGCGGCAATCAATCGCAGCGCTCAGGACGCACTGCTCCGGCAGGGATCCCTGCGCCCGTGGGCCTCACGCGGAGGCGCCGCCGCCAAGTACTACGACTATGACCCCGAAACAGGGGAAACGGAGCCCAACACCAGCGAGCCGGACATCGAACCACCGGGCGGTGGAGGCGGTGGAGACGGTGGAGGCGGCGGATCGACGACGGACGACGCGGACGAGGCCACCGTCGACTTCCTTGACGCCATCGTCCTGAGTCAGGACGGCGTCATCCACATTCCGGACAGCACCTGGGGCGGTGGCACCACGACCACACCCATCGACGTGGGTGATGATCCGCAGCCGATGTTCTTCATCGTCCAGGTCATCGGCATTTCCTCGTTCCTCGGCGACTACGGCCTCGGCCGCACCGTCAGGACCTTCACGCTGCTGCCAGGCGAAACGACGACCATCAGCACGCGCACGTGGCGCGCCACGTCGGCCTCGGTGGAAGCGGCGTCGTCCATCATTGATTCGTATACCGAGAGCGCCAGCGATCGCTTTGCCGACACGGTAATGACGGAGACCACCGACACCGCGACCCAGGCACAGACAGAGAACTGGCACGCCGAGGCCGAGGTGAAGGGCTCGTTCGGGTTTGGCTCGGCGTCGGTCTCGGGAGGCGGCGGTGGTGAATACTCGTCGTCGACCGAAGAGTTCGCGAAGGCGGTGGACGAGTCGGTGAGCGAACACTCTTCGGAGTCATCGGCCCAGCGCGAGAACACGGTGACGTCGAACTCGGAGTCCTCGGAGGAAACCGAGGACGAGGAGGTGATCGAACGCACGATCAGCAACATCAATGTTCGGCGCGTGCTGAACTTCACCTTCCGGGAACTCAACCAGGTCTACCTCACACGTACGCACCTCAAGGAGGTGCGCATCGCATTCAGCAACGGGAATCAGGGGAGCTGGCGCGAGGAACCGATTTCCGCGATGCGGAAGCTCGTCGCCGAGGTGATCGATCCGAAGCACGTGGACGCCATGTGTCAGGATCTGCTCCGCACCATCGCGACCGCGTTCGACATTGGTGGACTGCCCGTTCAGGTGATCGAACAGGTCTCCCTGAATCCCTGCTGCACCGTGGCAGCGGTGACTGACGCCAAACCGGACAAGCACTGCCAGTATCCCGCGCCAACCGAAGACGGTCGCCTCTACTATCGCTTCCGTCGCGGCCCGCTGGGCCAGAACCCTGCCGACGCCCACCCGGTCGACGGTGTGCTCCTCAGGGAGCGCGAGGTGGTGATGGCGACCGACAGCGTCGTCGTCGAAGCGCTCCTGGGTCAGAGCGATGCGCTCGATGACTACTCGCGCGATCTTCAGGTCGAGGCAATCCGCGAGAAGCAGCTGGCCAACCAGCGTGAACAGCTGGCGCAGAAGATTGTCGCGAGCGGCGATGCCAGCGCGGCGGCACTGTTTGCACAGGTCTTTGCGCCCCCGCCGCCGGTGGCGACGCCGTGAGCCTGACGACTCCCGCCGGCATGCGCGCGCTCGACGTGCCGGCGACGCCCAGTTCGTCCGTTGGCACCGCGTCGCTGGCGCGGGCGCCCGAGGTGTTGGTCCAGGCGCCACTGGGTACGCAGAAGAAGGCGGTGGACCGGCTCGCCCTGTTCGCCGCCGGATCGCCGGCGCTCGTCAGGCAGTTCTACGCGCAGGTGCACGGTTGGCCCGCCAGCGCCGTCGTGCAGGTATCGTCGTGGAGCGACATCAAGGCGCAACTCGCGAGCTGTTCGAGCATCGGCGAGCTCGCGATTCTCTCACACGCAGCCTACAGTGCCGTGTCTGTTGGCGGGGCCCAGCGCACGGCCGGACAGTTCTGTGACGAGGTCGCGTCGGTCGCCCCCTCCATCGGATCACTGGCGTTCGACGGATGCGTGTTCGGCACCGACCTTCCCGGCCTGCACACCATTGCCACCCGGCTCAGGATCCCGCGCGTCTACGGGTGGACGTTCTGGCACTACATGGACTGGTGGAACCCGTTTCCCGCCACGGGCGACCCTGCCGCCGACCTCGCCGTGTTTCAGCCCCTCGGTCAGGCAGCCTCACCGTGGTTGCCGAAGTCAGTCAATGGCCAACAGGTGTACACACTCGCCGAGCAGGAGCCGCTCTTCTCCGCGCGCAAGCTCAACGTCGCCGCCGAGTACTTCGTGGAGTCATTGACAATGATGGCTGATCCCAGCTTCCTCCTTGCACTCCAGGACGGCAGGCTCGACCCGGCGACTCACCGACCGCGCGGCAGCGCCGAGTTCCGCCTCATCGACTCCTCAGGAGCGCAAGGCGCCGCGGACGCTGCCATCAATGCCTCGCGACCGATGTTCGGCCGGATCGAAATGACGCCGTGGTAGGCGTGCGCCCTATCCTCTGGGCCGAGCCTGCCGCCCGCCGTTGCGCACGGGCGGCGGCACCTTGGCCCACTGCTCGGGCGTGAGGATCGCCTCGATCGCCTTCATGGTGGCTTCGTTCTCCCTCTGCATCGCCTGGAAGCGCGGCTGCATGCGACCCATCAGCGCACCCATGTCGGGATTGGCGCCGGCGTCGCGCTGCATCTTCTGAAACTCTTCGCTGAGCACCGTGTTGCGCCTGGTCACGGAGTCCGCGATGGGCTGCAGCTTCGCCACCTGCTCAGCGGAGAGTCCGAGCGAATCCTTGAGCTGGATGATCTGACTGGCCGGGTTGAAGTTCATCCCGCCGAACCCGCCGGCACCGCCACCGGGGCCGCCGGCTGCGTTCGTCCCCGGCGTGGCCGCGTTCGGGCCGCCACCAAAGCCCGGACGACCACCGCCGCCACCACCGCGGATCATGCCGTTGATCATGTCGCGCATGCGATCGGGACCGAGCGTGTAGCGCGCCTGGATGCCGATCTGGAACGGCACCTGGATTCCGTTGGCGCCGTTGCGCGTCGCGCCGAAGCGCTCGTTGACCTCGTACTTGTAGTTGTTCGTCGCAGCGTCGAATCCACGCACGTAGAGCAGCGTGTTGTCCTGTCCGCGGAACTGCCCCCACCCGCGGAGACCATTGGCGCCGTGCAGCAGTTCGTCGAGGCCGCCAAGGAAGTTCACCGTCATGAACGATACGGCGAGCCGGCGATTGAGACCGAGCAGGTTGGGGCGCCAGTTGAGCTGCAGGTCGAGCGAGGGTTGCCACATGCCGAAGCAGCTGTTGCGTTGCGCGACGCCGCCGAGCTGACTCGTCAGGCAGCTGCGCACCGAGGCCGGGACGGCGCCGAGGAGTCGCGTCATGCCGGCCGCCACCGCCGGATCGCTCGTCGTCGCCGGGTTGAACAGGAACGCACGGTCGTTGCGCGAGCCGTCGCCGTTGATGTCGCCGCCCACCATGGGCGTGAATGGCGAGCCCGAGGTGAGCCGACCGAACGCCGTGAGCTCAACGCCCAGACTGAACGGATAGTTCATCTGCGCCGTGAAGACGTGCCGGCGCTCGAAGCTCGACCGCGACCATTCGCGCTCGTTGGGGTTGCCGGCCGTGGTGGGTCCGCCGAAGTTAGCGCCGCCGCCACCGCCACCAAACCCGCCGAAGCCACCGCCGCCGCCGCCCGAACCCTCGTCGCGCGCCCGCGCCAGCGTATACGACAGGTTGAAGTTCGCGCCCCGGCGCAGAAAGCCACCGACCGAGAAGGTCGCCTGCTTCGACTCGCTGGACAGGTCCGAGCGCGTCACCAGCACCTGGCCGTACGCCGGATCGTTGCGGGAGGCGAGCATCGTGGTCGCGCCGGAAACCGGGACGATCGTCGATGCCGGCACGAACACCGGCCGCCCCCCTTCGTTCGCCATCGTGAACTGCGAGTTCGCGTTGAGGTTCGCGTCGAGGTAGCCGGTCTGCGCGACACCGCGGGCGTACGAGAGATCGACGCTCACGTTGATGCGATCGAAGTACCGCTTGCTGGCTCCGAGCGAGCCGCGCCAGGCGCGGGACGCCGAGAAGTCGTCGCCGAAGACGGTGACGTTGGGCCGCGCCGTCGGGACGAACTGGTTGCCGCCGTCGAGGCATGACGTCGGAATGCTGCCCGGATCCGTGACAAAGCGGCCCCAGTCCGGCGTCGGGACCAACGATCCGATGCAGATGAGCTGCGACTCGTTGTTGGGCAGGCCGGTCGCTCCGGCGGCGCTCGCCACCAGACTGGTCGATGGCGCCGACCGGAACTCGCCGATGCCGCCACGCAGCGTGAGGCGCGGCTGACCCTTGAACTGGAACCCACCGCCGCCCGGCCCGCCGCCCTGGCCACCGGCGCCCCCGCGCGGCTGAGGCAATCCGATTTGCCACGTGAATCCGACGCGAGGGCTGACGCGAAGGTCGGTCGGCACCTCGTCAGTGCGATAGCCGAACTTCTGCTCCACGTCCGGGTTGTATTGCGGCGTCTTGCCAAAGACCGATCCCTCACCACGAACGCCATACGTGAGCTGCCACGCGCGGTTCACGCGCCACGTGTCGCCGAGGTACAGGTTGATGTTCGTGCCCTGGCCCTCGCGCAGACGCGGCGTCAGCGTGCGCGTGTAGCTCGCCGGCACGCCCGCCTCGAAGTCCGCCAGCGTGTTGAACGAGTAGGTCCCCCACCGGTTGGAGGTCACGTCCTGCGTGAACGCAGTGCTGCTGACCAGCGCACCGAGCTTGAAGCGGTGGCCGCCAGAGACCCACGACACTTCGTTGGTCGCTTCGAGTCCGGTGTTCTTTCCCTGCTGCGGCAGGCCGGTGTTGCCACCGAACGTCAGCGTCGCGATGCCCGTCTGGGCGTCGTCGAAGCGGGACTGCACCTGCACGCGGCCCTGCGGTATGCGGATGAACGGCGTCCCGGTGTTTTCGTCGCGAGAAACGTAGAACTTGAACTCGTTGAGGAATCGCCCGGCAAAGTTCGACGTCACCGTCGCCATGATGCCGAGGCCGGAGCTGTGGTTGATGCCGCCGGTCTGCGGGAGCGAAAGCGGGCCGATCCGGTTTGGGTCGGTGTCGCTCATCCGCCAGTCGCCGCGCAGCGTGATCGTGTGACCGGCATCCGTGAGGTAGTCGAGGCGCAGCAGCCCCGAATAGTTGTCCGACAGGCGATCGTCCGCGAGCACGCCGAAGGGCTGCACCCCGGCGCCGCTCAGGAGCTGCGTGAAGCGCGACACCGAGTCCGAACTGACGCCAAAGCGCTCGAGGGTGAGTGCGTCGGAGTTGGCGAGCGACGACACCACGTCATTCCGGCGGCGAAGCTGCAGCGCGCCAAAGTAGAAGAGCTTGTCACGCACGATCGGGCCGCCAAACCCGCCCGAGAACTGGTTCTGTGTGTAGCCCTGCGCGGCCGGGCTCGGATCCTCGCCCTCGACGGCAAGGTCGCGGTCGCGGAGGGAATACGTGAAGTTGCCCTGCATCCGGTTGGACCCGCCGCGCGACGTCGACGAGATCAGGCCACCCGAGAACTGGCCGCGTGACACGTCGAAGTTGGAGGTCTGCACTCGGGTGCTACGCACGGCCTCCTGTGGCACCGTCGATGATCCGAACGACATGCCGTCGAGCGTGATGTTGTTCGCGTCCGGGGACAGGCCCGCCACCGAAAACGCAGCGCCACTGGAATCCGATCCACCGATGGCAACGAGCCCAGGCGACAGCAGGGCGAGCTGCGTGAGGTCACTGGCGTCGATCGCGAGACGCGCCGCCTGGTCGGTGTTCACGGTGCGCTCCTGCGACCCGGGCGTCGGCCGATCGTTGTCCCTCGGAACGTCCTGGCGCGCCTGAACGTTCACCGCGCTCAACACCGTGGGGTTCGACGTCAGCGTGAAGTCCACGACCAGCCGATCCTCGTCGGCCACGCGTTGCACGCCCTTGACCTGCGGGGCCAGGCCGAGTGCCCTGGCCGTCACCCGATACTGGCCACCACCATCGGGAAAGAGGACGGTGAACTTGCCCTGCGCGTTGGTCCGCGCTCTCCGCGTGATGGTCGTCTCGATCGAGGTCACCTCGATCTGCGCGCTCTCGATGGGAAGGTTTCCCTCGGTACGCCGGACAACGCCGGTGATGATGTCCGTCGTGGCCCCGATCTGGGCCAGCGCCATGCTCGGAAGTGTCGCGGCACCGAGGCCGAGCAGAACCGCGCGCACGAAAGGTCGTAGGGGACGCATGGAACGTCGTGATCTGGTAGTTGGGGGGAAACCAGCCACAGGTAGACCACCCTCGACCCGATTCGTTAACACGCGACGGCTCGGCCGGGACACGGCTTAACAGCACCCGACGTCCGGACGTCGGACGGATGAACATCACACTGTTAGCCTTTCGGAGGATTCCCCCATGCATGTTTCCCGAACGCTGCTCGTCGCGTCGGTCCTCGCGCTGCCCCTGCTCCCCGCGGAGGGACAGGCGCGCCGCAGGGCCGGTCGCGACGGCGGCACCCTTCCCCCGATCTCGGCGTCCGCGCTCCTCGACGCCCGCCGAGAGCTGGAGCTCACGCCGAGGCAGGTCGCCCGGCTCGATTCCATCGAACGGTCCCAGGTCGCCCAGCGACGGTCCTTCATGGAACAGATGACCCGCCAGCGCGACTCCGTGTGTGCCAACCGCAATCCCTGCCGACTGTCCGGCACGGAGCGCGATAGTTTGCGGGCCCGAATGGCCCGGACCCGCGGTGGCAACCTGCGCCAGAGCGACTCGGCGGGGCGCTCGCTCGCGCTTGCCGTGCTCGACAGTACGCAGCGCGGCAAGGTGCAGGGCTGGCGAATTGGCGAGCGCCGGAACGCCATGGTCCGGAACCCGATGCAGGGCCCAAGGGGCGCGCGCGGCTCGGGGCGGGCCTGGCACGATGGCGATCGCCGACGCCAGTGGGCGCGGCCGGGCGATATCGGTCGCGACCGCCGGCCGCGACGAGACGATCGCCAGTAAAGCGTCACTTACGGATCACTTTCGCGCCGCCAACGAACCTCATCGGGATCTCCGGTGAGGTTCGCCGTTTCAGGGACTGGCGCGCGCAGGATTGAGTCCCTGATTTGGCGCCGATGTTCTCCGAGTTCGCGACTTACCTCCGCCTCGGCATCGACCATATCGCCGACCTGCAGGGGTACGATCATATCGCCTTTGTCGTGGCGCTGACGGCAGGCTACCGCTCGAGGGAGTGGCGACGGCTCCTGGTGCTCGTGACCGCCTTCACGGCCGGGCACTCGCTCACGCTCCTTCTGGCAACCCTGGACGTGGTGCATGCGACCCCTCGGGTCGTCGAGCCGCTCATCGCATCCACTATCCTGGTGACCGGCACGCGTGGTCTGCTCGCGGCCGTTTCAGAACAAAGCGGGCGACCGTCGACGGCCCCGGCCCCAGCTCCGGCCATGGGGGCGCCATGGCTCATGGCGGCGTTCTTCGGCCTGATCCACGGTCTTGGCTTCTCGAACTTTCTGCGCACGGTGCTGGGCACGGAGGAGCGGCTCGTGGTGCCGCTCCTCGGGTTCAACCTCGGTCTCGAGGTGGGCCAGCTCGCCATCGTTGCGGCCGCACTGGCCCTGAGCGTCGTGGCCGAACGGGTCGGCGTGCGACGCCGGTGGTGGACGATCGCACTCTCGCTCGCCGCGGCGCTCGTGGGCCTGCAGATGCTCGTGACGCGCCTGCGTTAGGCAGCGCGTCACGCGCCGGGCCATCAGCCCATTTCGAACTCGCGGGCGAACGTCACCTGGAACGAGAAGGTCTTTGCCCGGCTGCGGGTTTCCATCATGTCGGCGACGCGCTCGAGCCGCTGGGGGATGGCGAGGATCTTCTCCTGCGCCTTCTTGCCCATTTCGTTGAGGCCGGTCAGCGCGTCGATCGCCCAGAACCGAATGGCGTCTTCGACGATGCGCAGGTAGTCGCGCGGTCCATAGATACCGGCCCGGCGGATCACGTCGGCCATCTCGCGGAAGTGCGGCATGTTCACGCCCGGCATGTCGATCGATGGCATGAGGTGCGCCGCCGAATCGAGCGCGCGGTTGGGATCACGCGCGAGGACGCGCTTGAAGATCTCGCGATAGAAGACGTAGTGGCGCGCCTCTTCCTTGGCCACGTTGGACAACACGGTGGCGATCGTCGGCTCGTGCTCCCCGGCGACGCGCCCGGTATTGGCGTGACTGACCTGCGTCGCGCGTTCCTGCAGCGTCGTGTACACGAACACGCGGTACGGATCCTTGTCCCACTGCGGCTCGAACCCCGCGCGCAGGTATTCGAACTGCATGCGCTCCATGACGGGGTTGTCGAGGATGCGGCTGTCGCGCGTGTAGTCGTGCAGGATCGCGCCGTGACGGTCCTCTTCGGCGGTCCACAGGTTGTTCCACTTCGCCCAGATCGAGTCGGCGCCGAGGTAGTTGGAGATGATGCGGTGGAAGTGGGGGAGACCTTCTTCGGTCAGCGTATTCAGGCAAAGCGCCACGCGCGCCGGCAGCGAGATGCCCTCGGCGCGTTCGCGGAGCGCCTTGACGTGCGCATCCGGGTCCGTATCGGGGAGCGGGGACAGCAGCTCGCTCGGGAACCACAGGATGCGCTTGGCTTCGTGGGTCGCCATGAGCTCGACGACGTCGGGCTCCAGGTCGGCGAGCACCTCGATTTTTGCGCGCGTCTCGTATTCGGAGGGATTGAATTCCATGGCGGAGAGCTATCGACGCTCGCCCCTATTGGCTAGTCCGAGCGACGACGCCGGTCCGGGAGAAGCCGGGCTCAGGGGCGGGGTGACTGCTTGCCGAAGTACACCGAGTCGAGGGTCCGGCGGTACACCGCGAGCGGGGGCAGGCCCACGGTGGCGCGCAGGGAGTCCACCCGGGACGAGTCTTCCATGGGCTCGAACACCAGCTGGCGATTGCTCAGCTTGGCCTGGGTTCCGTATCGCTGCTTTTCGCCCGCCTGCGTCTGCACGCGATCGTAGAGCAAGGCGTACGCCCGCCCGTCGACTTCACCACGCTCGAAGGCGCGCGTGACCGTGTCCAGCACCATTCGCTGAAAGGCGCGGTCATGCACGGCGTGCTGAACGATCAGCAGCGCGGCATCGCTCGCGGCCTTGCCCACCAGGGCGGCCGATGGCCAGCCGCGCGTGCGCATCTGGTCCTTGAGCCACGTCGTGTTCTGCACGTCGATCTGCTCCATGCGCGCGATCGTCGCCGGATCGAGCGCGAGTCCCTTGCCGAAGGCGGTGTCGCGGATCGCCTGGTCGGCGGTGGCCCGCCGCATGAGTTCGATCTGCAACCGGGTGATGTCGGGATCGCGCTCCGAGGGCGACCGGTTGCAGCCGGCCGCGATGACAAGCGCCACACCCGCGAATCGCAGCCGGATCATGTGGAATCCCCGGAAGAAGAGGCCGTCGTGTCGCCGAGCCGCCGCTCCAGGCGGTCGTACGCGCGCAGGAGGCTCTGCTCAAACGACAGGAGGTCGTAGAGCACGCCGGTGTCGAGCCGTGCGGAGTACAGCAGGTTGACGGCGACCTGAGTCGCCGAGAGGTAACCGCGCTGCAACTGATAGACTTCCGACGCCTGGCTCACCAGCTCGAAGTCCATGTGCATGGTGGCCTGCGTGGCCTGCATCGTCTCCCACGCGACGTTGCGGATGAATGCCGAGCGCAGCGCCAGGCCGTCCTCGAGCAGCAGGGCCAGCCCTTCGGGTCGAACCCGCGCCTGGCCGCGGTCGGTGCCGAGGGAGATGAAGAACGTGGTGTCGTTGACGCGGCGAATGGTGCCCCGTGATTCGAACGACATGCCCCGTTGCTCCAGGGCGCGGTGCACGGCGTCGAGCAGCACACGCCCGTTGGAGAGGTCGCGCGGCAACACGTTGCGCTGGATGACACCGACGCTGAACAGGTTGCGTCCCTCGTTGCGCGCCTTGATCAGGGAGTCGTGGTACACCGCGGCGCGTTGTACCCGCGGGCGATTCGCGCGGAGCTCGGCGCGGATCTCCTCCTTGGCGCGCTCCACGCGCTGCGCGTCCTGCCGCGACTCGCGCCATTCATCCACGGCGAGGGCGGCGAGCACCGAGAAGATGATGGCGCCCGCCTCGGCGGCGAGTCGCGGCCAGTTGATGCGAGCAGAAGGTGCGTCGGTCATTTCAGGCGGCGGCGCTCACGCGCCGCGACGGAGTGAGAGCGCGACGTACACGCGACGCCCCGCCCCGGGCTCGAAGAATCGTCCGCGGGTCGCATTGGTGACGACGTTGGCGACCCAGGTCCGATCGAAGAGGTTCTCCACGCCGACCACCGGCTCGACGCCGCGCAGTCCGGTGAACCCGACGCGCGTGTTCCACACGATCCACCCCGGCGCCCAGTTGACGTTGGCGTCGTCGACCGCCGCACGCGAACCCTGCTGCGCCTCGAGCGTCACAAAGCCCCACGCTCGCCGGCCCGTCGCCCACATCGACGACGTCGTCGGTGACACGCCAGGCACCTTCCGTCCGTCGAGCGCCACCGTGCCCACGGTGAAGGTCTCGTATTCGTACGTGAGCCGTGCCACCGAAGCACCAAGGTCGACCGCGCCTAACGACGCCGCCACGCCGACCTCCACGCCGCGTCTGGACGTTTCGCCGGCATTTCGAAAGTAGCGCCGCCCGCCGGAGTTGGGGATCTCGAAGGGAATCAGCTCATCGGTCGTGGCAATGTCGAACAGCG
The DNA here is from genome assembly GCA_020846935.1 of Gemmatimonadaceae bacterium. Lineage (NCBI taxonomy): Bacteria > Pseudomonadati > Gemmatimonadota > Gemmatimonadia > Gemmatimonadales > Gemmatimonadaceae > Gemmatimonadaceae bacterium. The sequence continues at coordinate 27,368 of JADLCY010000012.1, read as the reverse complement.
ACACGTCATAGCTCACCCGCCCGCCGAGGACGCCCTTGGCTCCCACCTCGAAGGTCCGGCCGCGCTGAGGGTCGAGGTCACGGTTGAGCCCACCCTGTCCGTTCGGCTGGTTGGCCAGCTCCGTGGTGGTCGGCGTCTCGAACGAGGTGGCCAGGTTCGCGTACACGGACGTCAGCGGACGCACCTTCACCGTGACGCCAAGCATGGGCGAGAGCGCTCCCATGTTGATGGACTGCTCGGGCGCGCCGGCCGTACGACGATCCTCGACGGTGAAGCTGGTGCGGTCGCCTCGCAACGTCCCGGTGACGGTCACGGCCGCGCGCGTCAGCTCGCCGCGTGCGTACAGGCCGGTCGACCCGACCTGCTCCAGCTGGTGGATGGTCTCGACACCCTGGTCCGCCGCCGTGGGACACGAGGCCACGGGCCGCTGGGCGCCGGAGAGGCCGGCGCAGTTCGTGAAGTTCCGGCGATCGTCGCGCTGCGACTGCAGGTCGGCGCCAAGTGCGACCCGCCAGAGCGTCGCACCCTCGCCACCACCGTGCTGGACGCGCGCACTCAGCCCCAGCGCCCGTCGGTCAAACCCGACGATGCCGAAAGCCAGTGGGTTGTACAGCTCACGACGGGTTCCGAACATCGTGGCACTTGCGCTCCCACCACGCCACGCACGGTCGGCAAGCAGCGAGAGCTGCGTGTGCTGCACGGTCTTCGACGCCCGCCGACGGATGTTCTGCGAGTCGGCGATGGCCGGGCTCGCGGCCAGCTCCGCGGCGGTCACCGCGCCCGGGTTCTCACCCAGCGGTGTGTCGTACCACGTGAGCTGCGCACGCACCGTGGTGGACCCAAAGACACGCTGCAGGTCGCCCAGCGCCGACGTGGAACGGAAGCGCGCGTAGTCGCGCGGGCCGTCGGCCGTGTTGCGTGTGGCCGTGCCCTGCCACGCCCAGTCTCCACGCGCGCCGGCCACCGCGCCCGAGAGGCGCGCCGCATCTTCGTTCCACGTGCCGCGAACGCGGCCGCGGGCTCCCGACACCGGCAGCGGCTCCGAACGCAGCGCCACCACACCCCCGGAGGCATTTCCATACAACGCCCCTGCCGCGCCGCGCATCACCTCGGCAGACCCCAGCGTCTCGAGGTCGACGAAGTCGATGGCCGATTGCCCGTCGGCCAGCGTGAGCGGCACGCCATCGCGCAACACGCGCAGGCCACGGATACCGAACGCTGACCGCGCGCCAAAACCCCGGACGGAAACCCTTGGGTCCTGCGTAGGATTGTGGCGGTTGGAGGCGACGAGCCCCGGCACGGCGATGAGCAGGTCGGTCAGTGAACCGCGTCGTGCACCGGTGCGTGCGCTGTCGAGATCGAGCCGCGACAGGCTGTAGGGCAGGTCGAGCGTCGATCGCTCGACGTCCCGCGTCACGGTCACGCGGACCGGAGCCAGCTGGCGTGATGCCGTGCTGTCCTGGGCCAACATCGCGGAAGGGAGCGTGGCAATGAGGGCCACGAGTGCATCGCGCTTCATCGAGTGCGCTCACGCGAAATGTGCCCGGCGTCGCTCGCCTGGCACCTGGTCGGTAGCTTCATCGGGGATCGGTTGTGCGTTTCCGGGAAGGTGTCGCGTGGAAGGCTCGACAGGAATCCTCAGATGCACCGATTCGTCCCACTGTTGCTGCTGTTGCCCCTGGCCGGCCCTCGGCACGACATCCACCTGACGCACACCCGGCTGGTGGTCGAAGGTCGAAAGATCACCGGGCGCATCCGCCTGTTCCACGACGACACGGAAGCAGCCCTGCAGCGCTCGACCGGTCGCCGGGATCTGCGCATCACGGCGGCGGATCCTCAGCGCGCCGCCTTCGAGCGCTACCTTGACTCCACGGTCGCGCTGACGGCGGGTGGTCGGCGACTCCCGGCGCGCGTGGTTGCTGCTGGCGCCGATCCCGGCGACGGCATCGCACCCATGTGGTGGTACGACGTGGAGTACCTGGCGCCTGCCAGGGTCACGCGACTCGGGTTGCGTCACGCCGTGATGTTCGACCAGTTCGACAACCAGCGGAACATCGTATCCGTATTGGTGCGCCCGGGCGATCGGCGCTTCTCGTTGTATTTCGCCGTGGGTGACCGTCGCGAGCACGTCCTCACGTTCTGAGGGGCGGGGCGCGCCGTCGAGCGCGCGACCGACTGCGACGCGCTGCGCCCAGCTGCGCCGAGCGCTGTCGAGTCTGCAACCGTGGCGCACGCCCTGTCACCCATGCACGCCGGTCGGCTCCGTGTCGGCCAGCCTGACTCGACGCGGTGGGCATGGACCCTGCCCCTTCAGTTCGACAGCGCGAGGCCTGTCAGTCCGCCACGTCAGACACTCCCCCTACATCCCACGAAGGAGCTTGCATCCCATGGTTGCCATCACCCCATTCCACAGCGTCTTCGATCGTATGGTGAACCTCAGCCGTGCGATGGACTCGTTCGCCGACCGCGGCGCACCCGTGGCGACATGGTCGCCCGCACTCGATGCCGTGGAGAACGATCAGGCGTGGGTGCTCACCGTCGATCTCCCTGGCGTGCGCCGCGAGAACGTCGAGCTGACCTTCGAGCGCAACACGCTGACGCTCCGCGGTGAACGTCCGTCGAGCAGCACATCCGCTACGGACTCCACGCGTCTGTTCCTCGCGGAGCGCAGCTGGGGCACGTTCGAGCGGTCCCTTCGCTTTCCGCAGCACGTCAACGGCGAGGGCATTTCGGCCACGTTCGTCGACGGAGTGCTGACGGTGACGGTGCCCAAGAGTGAAGCCGCAAAGGCGCGGAAGATCGAGGTCGCATAGCACTCTCGATGGGCCGGGTGCCGCCTGACGCGGCGCCCGGGCCCCTGCGTGCGCCATGGGGGCGGGGATGCTTCCCGGGGCCAGACCGCCAGATCGAGGATCAGCTCCGAGGGCAGGAATCGGTCAGGACGTTTTCGCAAGTTGGGCGGAGAAAGCGCGTGGCCCATCCCGCATCGTCAGGCGACGCCAGCACCTGGCGTGGCTCTGCTCCTTCGATAAAACGGCTGCCCGTCTCAGCGCCGCGCGTCGCCTCCCGCCGCTCGGCTCAATCGAAGGACAACCACGCGATCAGGGACATTCGCCGGGATGTCCGGCAGGGTCAGCGTTACGCCCTCCGCGGTTTGTGCGACGCCGACGGTCGCACCGCCATCGAGCATGGCGGCGCCGGCGACACGAGCGCCTAACGGCGGGAGCGACAGCACGCGATCGGGCCAGTCGAGCACGTGGACGAAGACGCTGTCTCCCCGGCGTGTCGTCGAACCCCACTGACGGGGTGGCACCGGCCCGCGCCGCGTCCCGTGGATCGACGACCCGTACACGGCCATCCACTGGCCGACCTCACGCAACCGCGCCACGGCCTCGGGCTGGATCGTGCCGTCGGGTCGCGGGCCGACGTTGAGCAGGAGGTTCGCACCGTAACCTGCGGCACGTGCCAGGTAGTGGATGATCTCGCGCGTCGACTTGAAGCTGGTGTCGGTGATGTTGTAGCCCCACGAGCGATTCATCGTCAGTGACGTCTCGAGCGGCAGGTCGCTGATCGTCGACGTGTTCCATCCGGCAGTGTTCGACCCGGGAAGATCCTGTTCGAACGTCTGCACGTCCTCGTCAGGCAGTGGCGCCGAGTGGTGATTCGGGATGATCAGCGCTGCCGGTTGCAGACGGTGGATGAGACCGTACGTGCGCGCCAGCCGCCAGTCGGCGTCCGGCTTGTCCCACATGCCATCGAACCAGATGCCACCCAACGGTCCGTAATTGGTGAGCAGTTCTTCGAGCTGGCGATCCATGAAGTCGAGATACCGGGGCCACTCGCCGGACTCCGGGCGTCCGGTGCCCTTTCCCGTCTGCCCGCGCGGATAGTAGTCCGGCAGTCGCCAGTCGAGCTGCGAGTAGTAGAAGAAGAGCTTCAGGCCCTGCCGTCGGCACTCCTCGGCCAGTTCGCGCAGCGGATCGCGCTTGAAGAGCGTGTGGTCCACGATGTTGTACGGCGTCACCTTCGACCCGAACATCGAAAAGCCATCGTGGTGTCGCGCCGTGATCGTGATGTAGCGCATGCCGGCAGCCCTGGCGAGGGCGACCCATTCCCGCGCATCGAAGCGCACGGGATTGAACGTCGAGGCCAGCCACTCGTACTGCGGGACCCTGATCTCGCGATTGTTCATGACCCACTCGCCGGCGCCGAGCAGGCTGTAGACGCCCCAGTGGATGAACATCCCGAACCCGGCGTCACGGTACCACTCGCGCGCGGCGAGTCGTTCTGCGGGGACACTGCCCGTCGCCTGAGCCCGGAGGGACCCTGTCAGACAGGCGGCAGCGAGGGCGAGGGACGCGATGATCCGGCAGACGGGACGTGGCATGGCTGATCGGGAACGCGATGCGGTGAACATGTCGAGTCCGAGCGCGATGCAGAAGGATGCCGCGGCACGGGGGCGCAGCGCCCGCTTCATCCGACGCTCTGGCGGAGCGCATCGCCGAGGCTGGCCCAGAATCGCTGGGGCGTTCCGCGGGCTACCGGATGCGGTACGATCGCGAAGTGTGTGGATTCCCTGCACGCATGGAGCCAGCGCTGCCCTTCGGTCGTGCGCGCCTGCAGGGTCGTCCCCACAAGGCACGACCAGTCCGCGGTGTAGCCCAATCCGTAACACACCACCACACGCGCCGACGTCTGCATCAGCAGCGCACGCAGCAGCGTGATGCGTGGGCCACGCAGCGCCTCGGCGTACGTGCCACGGTCGGCGAGTTCCGGCAGCTGCGACGCGAGCGCACCGTATGGCCAGTGGGCGAGCCCTGGCGCCGGTAGCGGCAGCAGCTCAACGAGTGCCGAGTCACCGTGTGGCGTTCCCAGCTCGCTTGTCTGAGCGCGTCGAAGATCGGCAAGCGTCGCGGCTGCTCCGCGCCACGCCATGAGGATGCGCAGCAGCGGCGCCCACGTGCGCTGGAGAGGAAAGGGCGGAACGAAGTGTCGAGGCAGCCCGATCGCGTGGTGGTATGACGGCAGGTCCTCCAGCACCCTTCGACCGCGCGCGTCCCAGGCAAGCACGCGGCGCGAGAGTTCGGCGATGCCCTGACCGCTCCCTTCTTCCATGCCAACGAACCACAGCGGAGCAGCGGGATTCCCGTAGCCGGCGAACCGTCCCATGAACGCGCGAAGGACGTCTCCGTCGAGCACCGCCTTCATCCCGGGCTGCGCGCGCTCGGAACGTCGCCCGGCGATTGTCGTCGCGCCCACAGAGGGTACGGCAGCCCCGCCATGCGGTTGATTGCGATTGCCTGCAGCGTCAGGAGTGCGACCGCGACCTCGATCACGACCAGGTGCGCAGGCTTCGACACGACGCCGAGGGAAATGATGAGCGTCGTCGCACCCGCCGGCGGATGCGCCGCCCTGAACAGAATCATCAGGGCGCCAGTCGCACCCAGCGAGAGCGCCGCAGCGCCGACGCGAGGCAGGTCAACGCCGGTCGACATGGCCGGCCCGGCATCCGCCAGCCCGAACAACACGAGCGCCCCGTATCCACACACGATGCCGATGGCGTGTCCGATGATCGTGTGCCGCGGACTCGCTGTCGGTGCATTCGGCGTGAAGAAGAACAGGAACGCCGTGGGGCCAAGCGAGGGAAAAACAAACGGCGTACCCGTCACCATCGCCACGCCGGCCAGGAGCGCGATGGTGACGAAGCCGTTGATGAACATGAATGCGGCCCACACGGGACGCTCGGGAAAACGGCCGAGCAGTCGCGCGAGCCGCACGTGCCTGACGATGCCGCGGACGACGTCGGGCTCGAGTACATCGAGCGGCCCGCGTTCGCGGGGTGGTTCAGTCGCGCTCATGCGGCGCACGCCCGCTCAGCCTGCGATCAAAGTCGAGCGCGTACAGCAGGAGAGCCCCGTTGATTCCGAGCAGCACGACCGACGCCAGCGTCGCCGGCAGCAGGACCGCCTGCTGATCGCTCAGGGTTGCGTCGATCGCGGCGGCCAGCAGCCACAGCTGAATGACGACCAGGGTGCCGATCAGCACGCACATCGCCGTAAAGAGCGGAAGTCCCTGCCGAGGGGTGCCCATGTTACACGTCCCTCCCAACGGCATGTACCTCATCGCCCGACATCTCCAGGCGAATGCGTGGCAGCGGGCGGGTCGGAGGGCCACCGGTCGGAGCGCCGGTCGTTGCATCGAACCATCCGTGGTGGCACGGGCAGAACAGGCTGCCCTCTTCCGGTCGATGCACCACCGCGCACGACAGGTGAGTGCATACCTGCGAGTAGGCGCGAAGCGTTCCGTCCGTGTCGCGCAGCAGGATGCACGGATCATCTGCGGTGGGATACCGGAAGAGCACTGAACCGCCGGCCGGCACTGCCGAAGACTTCGTGATCAACTGACCCGGCCCTTCGACACGGGCCCGGTAGAACCACCGGCCGATGACGGCGACCGCGCCTGTCATGGCCGCGAGCAGCGCCGATCCCAATGTGAGGAACTTTGCCAACTCACGGCGCGTGATGTAGTGATCGCGCTCCCAGCCGATCGGGAAGTCCTCGCGCCAGCGCGGAACGGCGGGCGTCTCCTTCTTTTCGCTGTCCATCAGTGCATGTCCTCGAGTAGCGCGGCGACATCATCCGGCGGCGCCGCGTGCCTGCGCTCCAGGGGAACGAGCCCCACATCCAGTGCCGAGGATCCTTCGGGCACCATCACAAAGACCTTCGTGCGCACGACTTCGCGCCCAAAGCGGAATTGGTTGACGGGCGTCCCGTGCCGGCTCCGTTGCACCTCGTCGATCGGCGCGAACGTGATGGCCTGGGATGGGCACACGGTGGCGCACATCGGCTTGCGCCCGACACTCGTGCGATCGTAACACAGATCGCATTTCATCATCTGGTCGATCTCGGCGAAGTACTTGGGTACGCCGAACGGGCAGGCCATGACGCAGTTCGAGCACCCGATGCACCGCGGCTTGAGCGAACTCTGCACCACGCCGTCCGGCGTCTTCTTGATCGCGTCGGCCGGACACACACGGGCGCAGACGGGATTCTCGCAGTGCATGCACACCTGGGGCGCCGTCTGCACGCTGTCGCGCCGCCGAATGGTCTCCAGGTGTATCATCGATCGTCCGCGATGCGTGTCGCATTCGCCGCACGCCTGAACGCACGCCTGACAGCCGATGCAGCGCGAGTAGTCGAGCACCATCGCGTATTCGGTCATCGCAGCCCCCCGGCCTCGGGCGTGAGCGCGTGTGTCGCGTCATCGGCCGCGTCGAGCTTTTTCACTCGAGCGGCGCACACCTTGTACTCCGGGATGCGCGACACAGGATCGAGCGCGCGTACCGTGCAGGCGTTGGCGGCGCGGTCCAGCGGCCAGTGGTATGGCACGAACACCGTGTCGGGCCTGATGGTGTGCACGACCGACGCCCGCACGACGAGCGACCCTCGACGACTCTCCACCCGCACGATATCGCCGTCCTTCACACCAAGCGTCTCGGCGAGTCGCGGATGCATCTCGCAGAACGGCTGCGGGCACTGATCGACGAGCGGACCGATGCGGCGTGTCTGCGTCCCCGACAGGAAATGCGACACCACGCGTCCCGTGGTGAGGATCACGGGATACTCGGCGTCCGGTTCCTCGCGCTGTGGCCGCCACTCGACGACCTGAAGGTGCGCCTTGCCGTCGGCATGCCCAAAGCGCCCCCCTTCGTAGAGACGCGGTGTCCCCGGATGGTCGGCCGAGGGGCACGGCCAGAACACGCCGAACTGTTCGTCGATTCGCTCCCAGGTAATGCCGTAGTAGTCGGCGACCCCGCCTCGTGAGGCGACGCGCAGTTCGTCAAAGATCTCGCGCGCTGACTGGTGCGCGAACTTGTCTGCGGCGCCCAGACGACTGGCCAGGCCGCTCACGATCTTCCAGTCCTGCCGGGCATTGGCCGGCGGATCGACCGCTTGCCGGTGATGGATCACGCGTCCTTCGACGCTGGTCGTCGTGCCCTCGTCCTCTTCCATGAGGGCGCATGGCAGCACGACATCGGCATAGCGGGCGGTCTCGGACATGAAGAAGTCCGCGACCGCAAAGAACTCGAGCCGCTCGAACGCCTCGCGCATGAAGTTGCGGTCCGGCGCGGACACCATCGGGTTCGTGCAGAGCAGCAGCAGCCCGCGAATCTTCCCGGCGTGTGCAGCCTCGAGGATCTCGATGTAGGAGAGTCCCTTGCGCGGAATGGACGCTTCGCTCACGCCCCAGATGCCGGCGATGTGGCGCCGGTGCTCCGGGTTCTCGATGTCGCGTGCGCCAGGCAGCTGGTCAGACTTCTGCCCTTGTTCGCGACCGCCCTGGCCGTTGCCCTGGCCCGTGATCATGGCGTATCCGCACCCTTCGCGCCCGATACGCCCGGTGGCGACGACGAGGTTGATCGCCGCCATGCAGTTCTCGACACCCTTGGAATGGTGCTCGATGCCGCGCGCGTGCATGAGAAAGCTCGTTGGCGCCGGCCCCCAGATCTCGGCGGCCTTCACGATGAGCGACGCCGGCACCCCCGCAATCCGTGCTGCGTACTCCGGCGTGTACTTCGCGAGCGACTCGGCGAGGGCGTCCCAACCCGTGGTGTGCGCCGCGATGAACTCGTGGTCGATCCACCCACGTTCGATCATCACGTGCAGCATGCCGTTGAAGACGCCGATATCGCCACCCGGTCGCACCGGGATGTACAGGTCCACCGAGCGCGCCACCGGCGTCATGCGCGGGTCGAGCAGGATGATCTTCGCACCGCGCTCGCGCGCGTCCCACAGGTACTCGGTGGTGATCGGCGAGCACTCACCGATGTTGGAGCCGGCGACGAGGATCGCCTTGGCCTCGCGGATGTCGCTCCACGGGTTGGCGCTGCGATCGATGCCGAGGATCTTCTTGGAGGCCGCGGCAGCCGACACCATGCACAGGCGGCCGTTGTAGTCGATGTTCGCCGTTTGCACCGCCACGCGCGCAAACTTCCCCATCAGATACGCGCGCTCGTTCGTCATCGACGAGCCCGACAGGATGGCGAACGCGTCCTTGCCGTAGGCCTCCTGGACGCGGCGGATTTCGGACGCCGTGCGGTCGAGGACAGCGTCCCACGAACTCTCACGGAAGCCCTGCCCCTCGGAGCGCTCCAGCGGTTGCAGGAGGCGGTCCGGGTGTTCGTTCTGGAGGTATCGCTTGACGCCCTTGGGGCACAGCTTGCCCCTGTTGAACGGAAACTCCTCCCACGGTTCGAATCCGATCACCCGGTTGTCGCGAACCTTGAGCTGCAACCCGCACTGCTGACCGCAGAAACAGCAATGCGTCTTCACCAGCCGGTCCGGCGTGGCGGTCGCCGTCCAGCCGCCCGGCGGCACATCGTTGCGGTGCGGCCCGAACTGGTGCACCAGGTGCTCGATGGAGGCGGGGAGCTTCGCCATGAGGTCTAGCCTGCCTGCTCGTGCCTGGCGCCGCGGATGAGGTGATCCTGCGTGAGCGCCAGACCCTTGCGACGACACGCGGGGCACACGTCCTGGTAGTGCACGCCAGCGCCCATGTCGTAGTCGATGCCGAGCGCCGCCTCGACCTGCTTGAGATCGTCGATGTGGAGCTGCGTGGCGAACGGTTCCCCGCAGCGGGCGCACGAGGCCGGTCCTCGCTCGGCGCCGGCCTTTCTATAGAAGTCGAGGCTCAATTGGGCAGGCCGCTGAAAGATGTGAAAGAACTTGCCGAATGGCAGATAGAGCAGCGTGAAGATGACCGTGACCGCGTGGAACTGCGCCAGGAATCCGTAGTGGAACCCGTGCAGCAGGCGCGCCGACACCGTGAGCAGCAGCCCGGTGGTGGAGATCGCGAAGAGGAGGATCAGCGGCATCAGGTCATTGGCGAATTGCTGCACGCTGAGCGCGCCACGGTCACGCATGCGCCGCCAGAGCGCGAGGAAGACTCCGCCAAGCACCAGGAACGCGGAGATCACGAGCACGTTGAAGGCCAGCTCGGCCCGGATGGTACCTAACGGGAACTCCGCGACCCTGATGCCAAAGGCGTACGCCTCATACAGCGCCTGCGAATCGCGCGTGGTTTCGAAACGGATCCAGCCAAACGACAGCGGGAACGTGACGAGTGCGGCGAGGATGCACCCCCAGAAGATGCCGGCGTGAGCCGCCCAGCGCAGCGGCGACCTCCGCTCGATGAACTTCTGCGCGATGATGTTGTCCCAGGCCAGGCGCACGAGCCGCAGGACGTTCCCGGGCAACCGACTCGGCGTCAGGAAGAGCTGCCACCCCCGGCGCCAGTACAACCGCGTGGGCGGCCGACTGAGCCACATCGAGTAGCGGTACGCAATGCCGAATGCTGCGAACACCGACGCGGCCGCGTAGGGAACGAGCGCCACGTCGAAGTCCCTGAACCTTCGGCTGCCCACGTAGATGCCGAGCAATAGCACGGCTGCCACCAGCAACCCGGTGAACATCGCGCGTCGCGGCTCCGGGGAACCGGTCCGGTCAGGGGCGGACGTCATCGCGCGCCCGGAGGAAAGGCCGCGGTACCAACAGGCAGATCGAGGCTCATGGCAAGGCGCACCCGGAGAATATCCACGCCGAATCGCCAGGGAGCAAACACCCTGCGCTTGCGTGGCCTGCCCCGCGAATCGCGCGCAGGGCCGCGCGAACTGCATCAGCGTGACGGGTGAGGCGATCGCGTTCGCTGTGAGCCAGCCGTCGACCTCGAGTGCATCCTCGCTGTTCAGTCCGCTGGATCGACTCGCGAAGTGGTCGTATCGCAGCATCACACGGGCAGCGCGAACGAACGCCGGGTCGCGCATGCAGGATCGCTGCGCCGCGGCAGACGAGGCACAAAGGAGCGCGCCAAGCCCCACGACTCCGATCGACGGCCCGCGGCGATCACCTTGCATGACGCACGCCGAAGGCGATTCGACTCATGCTTAACGTCGCGTGTTGCGTGGCGTCTGTGAGGGAGGACTCAGCGCGTTCATCCACGCTGCGTTGACGCACGCGTGTCCGCGCGCTAGGTACCGCGGACCCCGGAACCGCCCCACCGTTTCATTTACCAGCGAGGTTTGCCGCAGTGACCGCACCGACCGAGCGCCGATATGCCGATTTTGCCCTTGCGGCCCTCCGCATCGCGGCCGGCCTGACCTTCTTTTCCCACGGTGCGCAAAAGCTGCTCGGCTGGTTCGGCGGCTTCGGGCCCGATGGCGGGACCGTGGAACTCATGACCCGATACGGCGCCGCGGGCACCATCGAGCTGGTTGCGGGCCTCGGCATCGTCCTCGGCCTCTTCACGCGCCCACTGGCGTTCCTCGCGTCCGGGCAGATGGCCGTGACCTACTTCTGGATGCACATGGGCTCCAGCGGTCAGGTGTTCTGGTGGCAGAACCGCGGGGAGCTGGTCATGGTCTATTCGTTCCTGTGGCTGTTCTTCGCGGCATGGGGCGCCGGGCCGTACAGCGTGGACCATTGGCGCGCGCGACGGTGAGGCACGATCAGGCCTCGACCCTCGAGGCCTGAGCCAGCGGACGCGCGCAGCGGCTTTCGGAGTGCGCTGCTGCGCGCGAAGTTCGGCCATGCGCTTCCCTCCTGTCTCCGTGGGACCATCCAGCGCCCGGTGCGCGGTCGCGGTCTGCGCCCTGCTGTTCTCCTCTGCCGCCTGGGCACAACCCGCTCCCCGCGCCGAGCTCACGGAGAAGTTCCGCGCGCAGCTTGCGGCGATCGCCCAGCGCACCAACGGCGTCGTAGGCATCGGCGTGATCGACCTCACCACCGGTGATCGCATCGGCGTCAACGACTCGGCGACGTTCCCGCAGGGCAGCGCGATCAAGGTGTCGATCCTGCTGGAGCTGTTCCGGCAGCGGGACGCGGGCGCGCTCCGGCTCGACGAGCGGGTGGCGATGCGCGCCGCCGATCGCGCAGGCGGGTCTGGCATCACGCAGTACTTCGGTGACGGCGCGTCTGCGCTGTCCCTGGGTGACCTCGCCGTCCTGATGATCGTGCTCTCCGACAACACGGCGACCAACCTGCTGATCGACCGCGTGGGCATGGAGCGCGTCAACGCGCTGATGCAGCAGCTCAGGCTTCCCGGCATTCGGCTGCAGCGTCGCATGATCCGGCCGGCGGAGAGCGCTGCGGGCCGCGAGAACGTGGCGACTCCGGCGCAGGCCGCTCAGCTGCTGCAGCGTCTGCACGCATGCGACCTGCCAATCTCAAGGGCGTCGTGCGAGGAGGTTCGCCGCATCCTCGAGATTCCCAAGGCTGGTTCGGTCCCGGCCAGCCTCCCCGGCGACGTCAGGGTCGCGTGGAAGGGAGGGAGCGTCGAAGGGGTGGAGACGGCATGGGCGCTGGTGGCGCTCCCCGGTCGCCCCTACGTGATCACGGTCATGGTGACATACGGCGACGCCGCGGAGGCGCTCGCCGCGATCCGACAGGTGGCGGACGCCAGCTGGGAGTACTTCCGCCGCCTCGCGCGCGCCTCGGCGTACGGGGTCCGCGTACCGTTGTCGCTCGTAGACTCGATTCGGACGCCCTGAGTTCAAACGTTCGGGACGAGCGAATGTGAGCGGACCTGGGCGGTGCGGCCGGCGCGAGGGCGGCCGTTCCGTTGTCGCACGTGAGCGCGATTCGGACGCCCCTGAGTTCAAACGTTCGGGACGAGCGAATGTGAGCGGACCTGGGCGGTGCGGGCAGCGCGAAGGCGGCCGTTCCGTTGTCGCACGTGAGCGCGATTCGGACGCCCCTGAATTCAAACGTTCCGGAACGAGAGGGTGTGAGAGGACCTTGGCGGTCGGGCCGGGCGCGAGTGCGGCGGCTCCGTTGTCGCACGTGAGCGCGATTCGGACGCCCCTGAATTCAAACGTTCCGGAACGAGGGAGTGTCCGAAGGGGCCAGGGCGGTGCCACCGACGCGAGTGCGGTGGCGCCGCGGCGTCCACGACACGGCGACTCCTGTCTCCACTTTCGATCTCATGAAGACCACGACCCTCCCCCTTCTGCTGGCGACCCTGGCCATCGCGTCGTCGGCTCGCGCGCAGAACATCGTTGGGCGCGCTGATCGCACGTTTACGCACAGCGCGCGCATTGGCGCCGGTGACGACGTCCGCATCTTCGCACCACAGGGCACGATTACCGTCACGGAGGGGTCGGGCAACACCATCGAGTACCGCGCCGAGAAGGTGCGCGGGGACGCGGAAGACATCGGGTTCATCGTGCGCCCGCTGGCAAACGGCATCACGATCTGCGCCGTGTACGACGAAGACGACGAGTGCAACGACGACGGGGTGCGCTCGAACCGTCGGCGCACCTGGCGCAGCGGGAACAACCGGGCGCGGGTCGAGGTCACCGTGTCCGTCCCCGCGGGCACGCGGCTCCGGGTCTCGTCAGGCAGCGGCGACGTTTCCGTCACGACGGCCGCAACGGAAGCGCGAGTGGCGAGCGGCAACGGCAAGGTGCGTGTGAACGGGATCCGCGGTCGAGTGGAGGTGTCGAGCGGCAACGGCGCCGTGACCGTCGACGACGTCACGGGCCCGGTCTCCGCAAACTCGGGCAACGGCGACGTCTCCATCGGCACGGTGAACGGCCCGGTCAGCGCCTCGTCAGGCAACGGCGATATCCTCGTGTCGATGGACCGGCTCACCGGCACGGGCGACCTGGAGTTCACGTCGGGCAATGGTCGCATCGAAGTGACGGTCCCAACCGACTTCTCCGCCGAGGTGCAGGCGTCCACCGGCAACGGGCGCATCACCACGGACTTCCCGATCCAGCTGGTCGGTCGCATCTCGCCGACGCGCCTGCGCGGCACGATTGGCGATGGCCGTCGCAAGTTGACGATGACAACGGGCAATGGCTCGATGGAGATCCGGAAGGGCGCGAGGTAGCGAACCGGGCCACCAGCGTCGGACGCGAGGCGCGGGACCGCACGTCGACGCTTGGGGCGACTCGTTCGCTCGGCGTGTCGGGTGCGGTGGCGGTGGCCACCGAGGGCACCGAGGGCACCGAAGCCGAGGCGGCGGTTCGCTCGGCTCGCGCCGGAGCCGCGGCACTGACGATCGCGCGCCGACGGTCTAGCTTCATCGGGTCCCCCACCCAGCCGCCGCATGCGCCGGATCGCATCGCTCGCTCTCCTGTCCCTGATCACCGTGCGCGGTGTATCCGCGCAGTCCTCCCCCGGCGCGGACGCACGAGCTGCGGCACGGGCCTGGCGCGAAGGGCACGAAAGCGAAATCCTCCGCGAGTTCGTGACGCTGTTGTCGATGCCGAACGTCGCGTCGAACGTCACGGACATCCGCAGGAATGCGGATCTGCTCATGCGCATGCTTCGCGCGCGCGGCGCAGAGGCGCGGTTGCTCGAACTCGGCGACGCACCACCGTCGGTATACGGTGAACTCAGGGCGCCGGGCGCGACGCGCACGGTCGTGCTGTACGCGCACTTCGACGGCCAGCCGGTGAACCCTGCGCAATGGGCGGGGGCACCCTTCACTCCTGTACTCCGCGACAAGGCGCTGTTCGACGGTGGCCGCGAGATACCCTTCCCAACAACCGGCCAACACGTCGACGGCAACGCGCGCATCTACGCGCGCTCGGCGAGCGACGACAAGGGATCGATCATTGCCATGCTCACGGCGCTGGATGCACTCAGGGCGCGCGGACAGGGACCGTCGCTCAACATCAAGTTCTTCTTTGAGGGTGAAGAGGAAGCCGGCTCCGGTCACCTGCAGGGCATCCTCGAGAAGTACCGGGATTTGCTGAAGGCCGACGCGTGGCTCTTCTGCGACGGCCCGGTACACCAGAGCGGCGCGCAGCAGCTGGTCTTTGGACTGCGGGGGGTTACGGGGCTGGAACTCACCGTGTACGGGCCCACGCGGCCGTTGCACTCCGGCCACTACGGCAACTGGGCGCCCAATCCGGGCGCACTGATCGCCAACCTCGTGGCTTCGATGCGCGACGACGACGGTCGCATTCGCATCGCGTCGTTCTATGACGACGTTCGTCCGCTCACCGACGCCGAGCGGCGCGCCATCGAGGCCCTGCCGCCGGTGGACGCCGCGCTTCGCGCCTCACTCGGCCTGGCCCACACCGAGGCCAACGATTCGCTGCTTGCCGCGCGCATCATGCTGCCGGCCCTCAATGTCCGCGGCATCCAGGTGGGCGGGGTGCAGGATCTTGGCGCGAACGTCATCTCCACCGAAGCCCACGCCTCGTTCGACTTCCGCCTCGTACCGGGGCAGACGCCGGCGCGCGTGCGCGCGTTGGTCGAAGCACACGTCCGCGGCCAGGGCTACCACATCGTGAGCGACACCCCGAGCGTGGCGGAGCGTCGTCAGTACACGAAGATCGCTCGCCTGAGCTGGGAGGCCGGGTATCCCGCGCAGCGTGCTTCCATGGACGACGACTTCGCGTCCGCGCTGATCACCAGTCTTGGAGACGGCGCCGAGCGTGCACCACTGCTCGTCCCCACGCTCGGCGGCAGCGGGCCGTCGTACCTCTTCACCCAGGTGTTTGGCGTGCCTGTGATCACGTTGCCGATCGCCAACCACGACAACAATCAGCACGCGGCCAACGAGAACCTTCGCGTGCAGAACCTGTGGAATGCGATCGAGCTCTATGCCGCGCTGCTACGCGGCCTGGGAACGCGCTGGAAGCCGGTGTCGTAGGGCGAACGCACGCTCCCTGTCATGACCCCTCGGTCGCCTGGCTGCTGAACACCAGCGCCACCGCACTGCCGATGATCAGTGCCGCGCCAAGCAGCGTCCAGGCGCCTGGCAGTTCGCCGAGCAGGATCGCGCCCCACACACCGGCAAAGACCACCTGCAGGTAGCCGGTCGTCGTGGCACGCGCAGCGGTTTCGAGTTGCAGGCCGCGCGTCATGTACGTTTGCGCGATCTGCGTGGTCGTACCGGCGCCGATGAGCAACGCCCAGTCCAGCGGCCCGGGCATCGTCCATTGCCCGCTGGACAGGAGCAGCGACGCCGGCACGGCCACCAGCGGCAGATAGAGCACGACGACGCTCGGCGGTTCGCTCGAACCGATGCGGCGCACCACCGCGTAGGCGCTGCCACTGAAGAAGGCACCGGCAAGGCCGATCAGGACGTTCACCGGTAGCAGCGCGGTCGCCGACGTACCGAAGAGAGCAGCCGGTCGCGTGATGCAGATGACGCCAACGAGCGCCAGCGCCATGCTCCCCAGTTCGGCCCGCCCCACCCGTTCCCGGAGCCAGATGCCCGCAATGAGCGTGGCGAAAACCGGGTTGGTGTACTGCAGCAGGTTGGCTTCGGCCAACGGATTGTTGACCAGCGAGTGGTAGAATCCAAAGAGCCCGAGCGTCCCGAACAGGCCACGGAGGAGCAAGAGGCCGCGCTGCGTGCCCAGCATCGGTCGCACGCGTGCCCGCCGCACCGCGGCATAGCTCAACACCAGCGTGACCACGGTGCGAAACAGGATGATCTGCATCGCCGGCATCCGCTGGCCGGCCACCTTGACCAGGAGCCCCATGATCGAGAACCAGAAGGCCCCGATGGCCATGGCGCGTATGCCGGGCGAGATCGGGCGTGCCCGCACACCCACGGGGGCGCTCACGGTCCTGGGCTCCACATGGCGCGCAGTCTAACGACCCCGGGCGCCGGGGCGTACTGCCTCATGTGCAGGATCACACGCTCGACTAGGCGTCGATAGCGGCCCGATGGGCTCGACCGAGCACCTCGTCCACCGGGGTGTGCGTCGCACCACGATGGCGCAGCATGTCGTAGTGATCGCGCCGCGCGGCGGCCGCGGTCTCCCGGATCTTCTCGTCGGGCACGTCGTAGCGACGCAGCACGCGGGCGAAGATCTCGAGCGACGTCTCGAACTCCTCCGGCACCACTTCATCGGCGCCGAGCCGCTGCAGCTCGGCGATCTCGGAGACGTAGCGCGTGCGGGATACGATGTGCACGTCCGGATTGAGGTGACGCGCCACCGCGACCGCGCGCCGCTCGTCGTTGGCCGCGGCGAGGCAGAACACCACCACACGCGCCCGCGCCACGCCGACCCGGTCGAGCACCTCGCCGCGCGTCCCGTCGCCAAAGATCACCATCTCGCGATCGAGGCGCGCCTGCCGCACGACCTGCCCGTTCGACTCGATGACGGCGTACGCGATGCCCGCCCGACGCAGCGCCCGCGCCACGTTGCGACCGTTGAGGCCGTAGCCAACGATGATGACGTGGTCGGCAAGCGGACGCACCGCCCTCGCCTCACGCGTCGCGAACTCCATCGTCGGCATGGCCCGGAACCGGAAAATCCAGTCAGCGATCGCCGGCGCGGCTCCGGTGAGAAACGGCGCGGCCAGCATCGTGAGGATCGACGCGCCGAGGAAGACCTGGTAGTCATCGCTGGCCAGCAAGCCGAGCGTGACGGCGCTGCTGGCCAGCACGAACGAAAACTCGCCAACCTCGGCAAGCCCGATCCCCGCCAGGACGCCGACGCGCTGCGAGCGCCGCACGTAGCGCACGACCAGATAGTTGATGCCCGTCTTGAGCACCACGATGCTGAGCGCAAAACCGGTGACCGCCAGGGCGTGCGACGCGAAGAAGCGCACGTCGAGCAGCATCCCGACCGACGTGAAGAAGATGCCGCTGAACGCGTCGCGGAACGGCAGCACGTCGCTCAGCGCCTGCAGCCCGTATTCCGACTCGGCGATGATGAGCCCCGCGAGAAAGGCGCCGAGCGCGAGCGACATGCCGAACGACTGCGTGAGGAACGCGGCGCCGAGCCCGATGGCCAGCACCGTGAGCGTGAAGAGTTCGCTGTTCCGCTGGCGGACGACCCGGTGCAGCACCCACGGGACCGCCGACCGCCCCACGCCGATGATCGCGAGCGCGACCACGGCCGTGAGTGCAATGCCCCGGACCGCCGCACCACCGCCTTGCTGCGAGCCGGCAAGGATCGGCATGAGCAACATCAGCGGCACCACGCACAGATCCTGGAACAGCAGGATCGCGATCGCGATGCGGCCGTGCGCGCTGTCCAGCTCGCCCCGATCGGCGTAGACCTTGAGCACGATGGCCGTCGACGAGAGGGCCACGAGGATGCCGTACAGCAGCGCGCGCTGCGGGTTCGCGCCGAACAGCATCCAGATGCCCATGAACGTGCCGACGGTGAGCACGAGCTGTGCGGCGCCGCCCCGCAGCACCACGCCACCCATCTTCACGACCTTGGAGAGCGACAGTTCGAGCCCGATCGCGAACAGCAGCAGCACCGAGCCCACCTCGGCGAGCGTGTTGACCGAGTCGAGCTGGGAGACGAGGCCGAACGCATTGGGGCCGATCGCCACGCCGGTGATCAGGAACCCGACGAGCGATGGGACGCGCAGGCGGTGAGCGAGCAGCACCACCGGGACCGCGACCATCACGAGGATGACGAGGTCCCGGAGGATGGGGATGTCATGCATGCCACAAGCCTACGACCACACGTGGTCCGCTGGAAGCACTGAGCCCCCAGCGGCCGCGCCGACCGCCGACGCTCAGCTGCGGATGGCCACCAGTGGGGAGGTCACGGCCGCACGGCGTGCCGGGAGCCACGACGACAGGAGCGCCACGCCGGCGACGGCAAGCGGAACCACCACGAACGTGAGCGGATCGAAGCGCGACACACCATAGAGGAGGCTGGCGAGCACGCCGGAGCCCGCCGCCGCGGCCGCGACGCCAGCGGCCACGCCGACCAGTGCCAGCAGCGCCGTCCCGCGCAACACGAGCCCGATCACCTCGAGACGGGTGGCGCCTAACGCCTGCCGGATGCCGATCTCCCGCGTGCGCTGCACGGCCGCGTAGCTCACCACGCCGTGTACCCCGACCACCGCCAGCACGATCGTCACCAGCGCAAACGCACCGAGCACGAACATCGCGAACTTTCGCTGGGCGAGCGTGTCGGCCAGCGTCGCGCTGAACGGCTCGATGCCGAACACCGCGAGCTGTGGATCGATGGCCGCGATCGCGCCCCGTACCGGCGCGGCGAGGGTCGATACGTCTCCCCTCGTGCGCACGAGGAGGACGCCGGTCGCGCTCGGGATCTGCGCGAGCGGCACGTACGCCGCCGGCGGCGCCGCCGTCGTCAGGCCGTGGATCCGCTCGTCGGCCACGACCCCCACGACGCGTCGCCGGATGCCCCAGAACTCGATCTCCTGGCCCACCGGATCAGCGCCGCCAAAGAAGCGCCGCGCCGCCGTCTCGTTGATCAGCGCCACCGCTGGCCCGCTCGCGTCGTCGCCCGCGCCAAAGCCGCGGCCCGATGTGCGCGCCAGTCCCATCGTCTCGAAGTAGCCCGGCGAAACCAGCCGCAGCGAAATCTCCGGCCATCCGCTGGCTTCGGCCTCGCGCCCGACCACGCGCCATGAGTTGGTGAAACCGGCGTCGAGCGGATGGGCCGCGGCGATGGCCGCAGACTGCACACCGGGGATCGCCGCCGCCTGCGCCAGCAGTCGATCGGTGAACTGCGTGATCTCCACGAACCGCGGGAACTGCGCGAAATCGCGCGGATAGCGCGCGCTTGGCAACACGTATTGCGCCTTGAGCACGCCAGCGCTCGTGAATCCGGGGTCGATCCGCATCACCTGCGCAAAGCTCCGCGTCACCAGGCTGGCGCAGATGGCGAGCGCAACGCACAGCGTGAGCTGCACCACCACCAGGCCGTCACGAAGCCGAACGCCGCCGCGCGACATGCCCGTCGCGTTCCCTTCACCCTTGAGCACCGCCATCGTGTCGCTGCGAAACGCCGACACGACGGGCACCAGGCCGAAGATGAGCCCCACGACGGCACCCACGAGGAACGTGAGCGCCACGGCTCGCCAGTCGAGCGAGGCGCCATCGAGGCGCGGCACATCGGCGGGCCCGTACGTGCGCAGCAGCCGCAATACGAACCACGCCGCACCCAGTCCGGCCATCGTGCCAAGGCCCACCAGCACGGCACCCTCGGCGATGAACTGCCT
The DNA here is from genome assembly GCA_020846935.1 of Gemmatimonadaceae bacterium. NCBI lineage: Bacteria > Pseudomonadati > Gemmatimonadota > Gemmatimonadia > Gemmatimonadales > Gemmatimonadaceae > Gemmatimonadaceae bacterium. The sequence continues at coordinate 7,404 of JADLCY010000012.1, read as the reverse complement.
CGTCAGGCGCACGGAGGAGGCCCCAAGGGCACCGCGCAGCGCAACTTCGCGCACGCGCGCCGTGCCCCGGGCGAGCAGGAGGTTTGCGACGTTCACCGTCGCCACTACCAGCAGCAGCGCCACCGCGGCCAGAAGCACGTTGAGCAACGGGCGACTCGGGCCGAGGACCACGTCATCGAAGGACTCCACGTGAACGCCGCGCGCGGCATTCTCCGGGTAGGTACGTTCCAGTTCGGCCGCGATGGCGCCCAGGTCCGACTGCGCCGTGACGACCGTGGCTCCCGGCGCGAGCCGGCCAAAGGCCAGCAGCGGATGCGTGGAGCGCGGGTAGCGCTGCGGGTCGCCCTGCACCGGCACCCAGAGGTCCACCGGCCCCGCCGGCGTGTACGGTTGATGGTACGCCGCACGCTGGTTCATTTGATCGATGCCGAAGTCCGCGCCGTCGGGGACCACGCCGATGATCTGCGTCTGCGCCTCATCGACCAGGATCGTGCGACCAATGACTCCCGCGTCGGCGCCGAACCGCACACGCCAGAGCGACTCTCCGATCAGGGCAACGGCAGGCCCGCCCGGCACGTCTTCGGCGTCGGTAAAGGCGCGGCCGATGAGCGGACGGACTCCAAGCGTCTGAAACGTGTTGCTCGTGGCGGCGACGATCGTGGCGCGCGATGGCTCCGCCCCTGCGATCGCCAGGCTGGCCTGCGCGCCGATGATCGCGGCGGCCGACGTGATCGTACGCGATCGCGCGCGGAAGTCGACGAGGTCGGGCCAGGCGATGGGCTCGCGCGTGGTACCGCTCGCCGAGTCGGTGCCCCAGAGCATGACGAGCCGCTCGGGCTCCGCGAACGCCGCCGGCCGGAGCAGCACGTGGTCGACGACGCTGAAGATCGCGCTCGTCGCGCCGATCCCGAGCGCAAGCGTCACGGTGACGACCGCCGTGAACACCGGGTGCGCGAGGAGCTGGCGCACGCCAAAGCGCACGTCGCGCGCAAGGTCGTCGATGAACAGCGTGCCGCGCGCCTCACGCATGTCGTCCCCCAGCCCGCGTACGCCGCCAAAGTGCGCCCGCGCCCGACGGCGGGCTTCGTGAGGGGCCGCGCCTTCGCGTTCGAGGCGCTGCGACAACATGTCGAGGTGGAACTGCGCTTCCTCGTCGAACTCCCGATCCGCGCGGCGGCGGTCGAACAGCGCGCCCAAGCGGCGCGCGATGGCGGCGATGAAGGTCATGTGACGGCTCCGGCCCAGTCGAGGATGGCGTTGACCACACCCGACGCGCGCTGCCACGCCGCGCGCTCGGCGACCAGGTGCCGGCGACCGGCGGCTGTCAGGTCGTAGTAGCGCGCCCGCCGGTTGTTTTCGGTCGTGCGCCACGCCGAGGTGATGTACCCCTGTCGCTTGAGCCGCTCGAGCGCCGGATAGAGCGAGCCCTGATTGATCATCAGCTGCTGGCGCGACATCTGCTCGAGCCGCAGCGTGATGCCCCACCCGTGCATGGCCTCGAGCGACAGCGTCTTGAGTATGAGCAGGTCCAGCGTGCCCTGGAGCAGGTCGGTGCGAGCGGCCACGTGCGCGTTCCTCTCGATAGTCGAGAGTACAATAGGGGTTGCTTCTCTCGACCGTCAAGGGGAGCGACGCGGGTTGACGCGCGTCGTCGCCATGCGCGGAAGATGGACTCCAACACGTGCGGCAGCTTCGCGCACGCGTCCTCGCTGTATCGACGGCGTTCTGTCAGTATGCGGAGGAACCATCCGCGTATGTTTGTGGACGTGATGCTGAATCGACTCCCTGGTCCTGAACGCCGCTCGCCCGAACGGCGAGGGGCCGGCGCTGCCACATGAGGATCGTCGGCGGACGCTTTGCCGGGCGCGACCTCACCTCGCCCAACGACTTTCGCGTGCGGCCCACCGCCGAACACGTGCGCGCGGCCTGGATGGACCTCCTGGCCGCCGACCTTCCCGGCGCGCGCGTGCTCGACCTGTTCGCCGGCACTGGCGCGCTTGGCCTCGAAGCGATCTCGCGCGGGGCCAGCCGAGCCGACTTCGTGGAATCACGACCGGCGAGCCTGCACGCGCTCAAGGCCAACGTGGTCGCGCTGCGGCTGCGCGACGTGACCCGCGTGTTCAAGCGCGATGCCCTCCCCTTCGCGGCCGCGCTCGAGCGCGATGCGTACGACGTTGCGTTCGTCGATCCGCCCTACGAGTCGCGCATGCTCGACCGCGTGATCGCGCACTGGCTCGACACCGGCTTTGCCAGCGTGCTGACGGTCGAGCACGCCAGGCGACACGTGCTCCCCGCCGGCGGCGCGGTCGCCGCGTTCGATGAAACGCTCGTCACGACGTACCGCCGACCCTGAGCGTCCCGTCCCACCCGCGCACTCGGCGCAGCGGCGCAATCCGTTCCACGACCCGAGTCGTAACCGTGGTCACACTACTCTCAGGAGGAGAGGACCATGGCACGCGCATCCACCTGGCGGCGGCTCGGGCTCACCCTGGGGTTCGGCGGACTCGCGGCGCTCGGCGTTGCCGGAGCGTTGCGGGCTTCCGATCACCAGGACACCGCGGAAGTTGAGCTGCAGCAGCTCCCCGACATCAACGACGTCTACGCCTTCCCGGGGCGCAACGCGAATCGCGTCGCGCTGATCGTCACCACCGCCTCGCCGGTGACGCCGGCGCAGTCGGCCACGATCGGCTTCGATCCGGACGCGTTGTATCAGATCAAGGTCGACCGCACCGGTGACGCGGTCGAGGATCTCGTGTTCCAGCTCGTGTTCACCGGCAAGGGACGCAATCAGACGGTGAGCCTGTACGGGCCCGCCGCGCCCACCACTACCGGCAAGGATAACACGCTGTTGCCGGGCCGTCCGCGCCTGACTGGGCCAACCAACACGCTGCTGGGATCGATGAACGGCATTCAGCTGCAAGCCGGCCTGTTCGACGACCCGTTCTTCATCGACCTGGAGCAGTTCTTCCGCATCCTGCCGGACCGGCGGCCGCTTCGTGGTCCGCTGTCGCCGTTCCCCGATCCCGCGACGTCGTTCCGCAATCCGGGCATCGACTTCCTGCGCGGGTTCAACGCGCTCGGCATCGCGATCGAGTTGCCGGAAGAGCTGCTGCTTGGCGCCAACGCCCCGAGCGATCCGGTGCTCGGCGTGTGGGCCACGACGAGCAAGTGAACCACCACTCATCGAGACCGAGGATTCCAACATGCGAATGATCAACCTGCGCGGCCTGGCGGCGATCGCCACGGTGCTGCTCGCCGCCTGCGATCGCGAGACCATGGCCACGGGACCGACCGTGGAGCCCCAGGCCGCGGTGACCACCGCGCGCGTCTACCACCAGCTCGAGCGACTGGGCAATCCGCTGGTGAGCGAGGTGACGGTGGTGAAGGCGCGCCACCATCTCTACAACATGGGACAGCCGAGTGCCGATGTTGCGGCGTTCACCGGAGACGTATCCGGGTTCGTCACGGGCGTCGCGGGCCGCGATGCCGCGTATGCGGGCGCGATCGCCGGGGCGCTGTTGCCCGACATGCTCCTGCTCTATCCCAAGCGCGACGGCAAGCCGGTCTTCTGGCTGAGCTGGGTGTTCGGCGGCTACGGCGGCCGCTCGCTGAGCGACGACGTGGTCGACATCGGCCTCGGCGCGATCTTTGGCACGCTGCTGGGCAATCCGAACAACGTCACGCCTGGGCTGGTGAGCGACAACGTGCCGGTGAACGATTCGCCGTTCGGCACGACGTTCCCCTATCTCGCTGCGGCTCACTAGGTGTTTCTCCCGGGACGGGGCACCGTCCCCGTCCCGGGCTACTCGCCGCGCCGGATCACGGCCAGCAGCTGCTCGCCGTAGCGCGCGGCCTTGGCCGGGCCGATCCCGTAGATCCCGTCGAGCTGTCGCAGGGTACGCGGGCGCGCTTCGGCCAGTTCGCGCAGCGTGCGATCGCTGGCGATCACGTAGGGCGGCACGTGCTCGGCGCGCGCCAGCTCGAGCCGCCGAGCGCGCAACGCTTCGAACATCGACGTGCTGGCCGGATCCAGCTCCGTCGCGGGTGCGGCGCGGCGAGTCCGACTGCCCGTCCGTATCGCCGACGACGACACCGGTGTGTCCGGCGGAAGCAAGAACCGGATCGGGCCGCTGCCGAACAGCACCGCCTTGCCAGCGGGCGTCAGCAGGACGACGGGGCGGTCGCCGGTGGTGAAGTCGACCCAGCCCGCAGAGACACAGCGCCGCAGCAGCTTGAGCAGCCAGTCTTCGTTGCGATCGCGCATGGCGCCAAAGGTGCGCGTGTCCTGGAGTCCCGATCGCTCCAACCGCGGATCGCGTGCGCCGGCCAACAGCTTGACCGCCGCCTGGAGGCCAAAGCGGCCGTGCATGCGGGCCACCGCGCTCAGCGCCTTGCGCACCGCCGTGGCGACCGTCTCTGCGTCGGCGTCCGGTTCGTCGAGCGCGGTACACGCATCGCAACGACCGCAGCCGGATAGTGTTTCGGCCTCATCGCCGAAGTAGCGCAGGATCGCATCGTGACGGCAGGTGCCGCCTTCGGCCCAGCGCATGAGTTCGAGAAAGAGCCCCCACCGATGCTGCACGCGCGCCGGATCCGGCGGCACGCCGTCGGTAGGCAGTTCGAGGAGCCGGCGGCGCAAGGGCAGGTCGCCGGGACCGGTACACAGCACGCCGGTCGCCGGGGCGCCGTCGCGACCGGCTCGGCCGACCTCCTGGTAGTACGCCTCGATGGATCCCGGCGGCGCGAGATGGATCACCGCGCGCACGTCCGGTCGGTCGATCCCCATGCCGAAGGCGTTCGTGGCGACGATCACATCGAGAGCGCCATCACGAAAGCTCGACTGTGCGCGGGTGCGTGCCGCGCCATCGAGGCCTGCGTGGTACGCCGCTGCGCGCCAGCCCGCGCCTTCGAGGCGCGCGCATTCCTCCTCGGTCTGCTTGCGGGTCGGTGCGTACACGATGGCGGTGCCGCGCCCCGCGTCCGGCGCGCCGAGTGCTTCGCGCAACGCGGCGTCGACGACGCGCGCGACGTCGCCGGCGGTGCGCGTATCGTGGACCCGCAGTCCGAGGTTGGGCCGCGCAAAACCGCGGATGAGCTGCGGCGTGTCGGCGGGAAGACCGAGCCGAGCAACGATTTCGTCGCGCACGATGGGTGTGGCGGTAGCGGTGCACGCGAGCACCCGCGCCTCCGGCAGGTCGGCGACGAGGTCACCGATCTGCAGATAGTCCGGCCGAAAGTCGTGACCCCACTCGGAGATACAGTGCGCTTCGTCGATGGCGAGCAGCGGACACTCCAGATCTCGTGCGAGCGCGCGAAAGCCGGGAAAGGCGAGGCGCTCAGGGGCGACGTAGGCGAGCGAAAAGGCGCCGCGGGCGAGGGCCGACATGCGCCGACGTACCTCGTCGGCATTGAGTGTCGCGGCGAGGAACGTGGCGCTGACGCCGCGAGCCTCGAGCGCAGCCACCTGGTCGTGCATGAGCGAAACGAGCGGCGAGACCACGAGGGTCGTGCCACCGAGCACCATCGCCGGGAGCTGAAATGTCAGGCTCTTGCCGCCGCCGGTGGGCGCGATGAGCAGCAGGCGGCGTTGGGTGAGGATCGTCTCGATGGCCTCGCGCTGGCCGGGACGAAAGGCGTCGTGGCCCAGCCGATGGAGGGCTGCCTCGAGGTCCGTCAGGTCGATCGTCGCGCCGCGCATCGGCGCAACTTCACGAGGTGCGGGCCCGCGGCGCAACCGATGTGCGCGATTCTGATGTGTGCTCGGCGCGTTCGGTTCAGTCGGCGGCGGGGCGCGCGAGCCCCGGTGGACCGACGACGCGGTTGCGTCCGTCGTTCTTGGCTTCGAAGAGCCGCCGATCGGCCGTCGCCATGAGGTCGCCCACCGTCGCGCCGTCTTCGGGCCAGGTCGCGACGCCGGCGCTCACGGTGATGTGCACCGGTCGCGCGTCACCGATCTCGTGGGGCGCGGACTGAATCGCCTGCCGGATGCGTTCGGTGCGATCGAGTGCCTGCTCCGGATCGGTCTCGCGGAGTAGCACCACGAACTCCTCGCCGCCGTACCGGGCCACGAGATCGCTGCGCCGCACCGAGAGCTGCATGGCATTCGCGACGTTCCGCAGGGCCACGTCGCCGGCCGCGTGTCCAAAGCGATCGTTGAACTGCTTGAAGAAATCGACGTCGATCATTGCCACGGCCATCCGACCGCCGAACCTCGCGGCGCGGGCGATTTCGCTGGGGATGTAGTCGTCGAAGAATCGCCGGTTGAACACGCCGGTGAGCGGATCGGCGTTCGACAGCTCGCGCTGCTTCTGGATGCCGCGCACGATGTAGACGTTGAGCAGCGTGGCCACGCCGAGCAGGATGAGCCTGGACACCTGGTCGGACCACAGAAACACGCCGTACGCGCCGGCCGGCGTCGCTTGATCGAGGGGGTAGGTGAAGGCCACGAACGCAACGACCGCCGAGAACTGCAGCATGCACATCAGGCCGGTGACGAGCGCGACACGCTTGTCGAAGCGGAGCGCGGTGGCGCCGAGCGCGAGGAAGTAGGTGTCGAAGGTGACCTTGCTGTTGACGACGACGTGCGGATCGGTGACGAAGGCGAAGGAGAGATTCGCGGTGGAGATCAGCGTCACGTCGAACAGCGACGTGGCGAGCGGGAGCCACCGCTGCCGCTGATCGCGCGCAACCATGATGTAGACGACGATCGCGAGCACGAACGCGGTGATGTTGATCGAGAGCCCGGTGACGTGCTGTGCGCGTTCGGCGGGCGTGAGCAGCACGTTCGCGATCGGGATGAGGAGCAGGATGGCGGTCAGGATCACGCGGATACGCGCGATGAGCATCTCGCCGGCATGACCCGCATCGAGGAGAAAGCGCTCCGGCGGCTCCCAGAACCGGCGCCATCGCGCCCCGAGTCCGGGGCGGGCGCCGTGGATGCGAGTGACGACTTCTGGAGAGAGCGAGGGCACGCCGAGTGGCCTGGGGAACGAGCGTCCGTTGTGGGCGAATCTACGACACGCCTGTGCACGTTCCAGCGCGCAGCCCCACAATGCCCGGACGACCGGCGGGCCGCGGCGTCAGCGGGCTTCGATGCCGCGTGGCGCTGGCCGTACGTTGGCGAACCCCGCGTGGCCGGTTCCTCGGTCCGGCTACGCCTTAAGTCCTCGAGCGTCGCTCGTTGCGCCGGCGTCCCGGACGATTGGCGGGCGGCGGCAGCGGGTTTTGATGCCGCGTGGCGCTGGCCGCGCGTTCGCGATCCGAGGGTGGCCGGTTCCCCCATCCGGCTACGCCTTTGCTGGCAGGATAGTGAGTCACCCTCTCTCGCCACCTGCCATGCTCGCCGTTTCGATCCTCGTTTCCACCCTCGGCGCGACCGCGGCCGCTCGGCCTCGTGAGTGTCCT